>NZ_CP098400.1:2400000-2750507 GCF_023674465.1 Xiashengella succiniciproducens
CGGGAACAAAGCGCCCTTTCTCGGTGTAGGCCTTACCTAGGGTTGAATTTAAATCAGGATTGGACCATATCGAAACAACAAGCTTTGCATTCAGATCGTGAATCTCCTTTATAAAAGCCGAAGGATTTGGATAATGTGTTTCATCAAATTCCGGAACCCCCCAGCCTTTGCTTCCCCAATACTGCCAATCCTGTACAATTACATCCATTGGAATATCCCTCTTACGGAATTCCTTTACTGTCTCAACAAGATGAGTGCCTGACGTATATCTTTCCCGACATTGCCAGAAACCATAGGCCCAAAGTGGAAACATCGGAGCATTTCCGCTAAGCTTACGATATGTCGATATTACCTTATCTGCCGATGGACCATAGAATACCACATAGTCCAGGTTGCGTGCATGAGGAGACCTAAAGGTGCTTAACTCTTCCTTTTCATCCCAGAAAAGCGAAGGTTCATTATCTGCCTTGCAAATCACTGTAACCTTGTGCTCACCCTTACTCAGGTGCACCAGAGTGCCTGCTGTCGGTGGCAGCCACATATTGCTTATATCAAGTACAGGCACGTCATCTACTGCCACAAAATGTCTGTTGCCCATCTTACCCAGATCCAGAAACAGCGAATATTCTCCCTCACGTGGCACAGTAAAACTACCTGTATACACTCTTTGATCCTGGGATACTCTCTGAGTACCATGGGTAGTGGTAACTTCAGCCAACTGGCCTTCGGCCGCATCATCGCTATGCTGAAGGGCCAGCTCTATCTTATTGTCAGCAGGATTAAAGTCTGTCAATCCGTATTGGTGCCAAAGTAGGCCATAGCCCTTATCAGAATAAATAAAGGGAATAGAAATCTGGCTGTTAACCTGAGTCAGACGTCTGCTCAATCCGTTTAGGTTGAAGTAACCATCCTGAAACTGTCCCAGTCCAAGAATCAGTTCATCACTGCCAGTCACAAAACTCTGTTCAGCCACAAAGCATGGTTCGCCTTGAACAGTATCGGGAAGGAATACCCTTGAACCGGCCTGTTCCTCAAGAAAGACGCGACCTTCAGCATCCAGGAAACTAAGGCTTCCACTACGATAATTCAGTTCTACAGCCATGGACTTAAGCTTGAGCTTAAGTCCGCCTTTTACCTCCTCGGTTTCAAACCATGGAACCTCAGTCTCCCCGGTAAGAATAAACTCCGGTACTTCTGTTTCCCCTTCTGTAAAAAACTTCACTCTAACCGAGTTATCGGTCAGGGGAATAAGCGTAAGGTTGCCTTCCGGCAACCTTACATTTATACCCTTGCCAGTTTCAGTGTATGACACTGACTGACCGCAGGCCCAAAGCCATAGTGAAGTTATCAGCAATAATAATCCAGGCTTCAGTTTCATGTTATTTTTCTATTGTCCACCAGTCGAAGTTAAACAACTCGCCATCACCACCTCTAAACACAAGGTAGATATCATTGATTCCCTGAGCTTTGGCCATCTTGCCTGAAACAATCTTCCAGGTTTCCTTACATCCGGTATTATCGACATTCAGGGTTGCAATGAGTTTTCCGTCAACACCACCTAGTCTCACTTCTATCCTGCCACCCTTGGTGTCAGAAGAAACGCTTGCAAGGAAACGCTTACCGCCCTTTTCCAGGTCAACGCTCTTAATCTTAATATAGTCACCGTTGTGAATATTAGTGACATAGACACCTGTAACACCGCTCTTCGCAGTCTTAACACCCTCAGACCAGGCAATTGTTTCAGCCTCCACCCTCTTGAATGGATTCAAAGGCTTTACGCTCTTTATGTTACCTTCAATAGTGGGAGTAATCATAGGAATAGTACCGTCTTCGTTGTAGCTAAACTCCTCAGCCGCTGTTGACCGCTTGAAGCCTTCGTTTGACAGCCCTTGAGTGTGGTATATGAAATAGGACTTACCTTTGAAATCAATGACACCACCATGGTTAGTAAAGGCCAGGTGATCTGCCCTGTCCATTACAAAACCTCTGAATGTCCATGGACCATCAGGAGTCGGAGCTGTTGAGTAGGCTATTTTTTCAGGAATACCGGAGGCTGCATAGATCAGGTAATACAGACCATTGCGTTTGTAAAACCAGGGACCTTCAGTATAAGCACAACGTTCGGTACCATCAGGACCAGCTACGCTACCAAAAGCCTCAGTAGTCATTTCTACAGCAAAGATTCCGTTCTTACCCACACTCCTGTCGTACGAAATCATGTCTTCGTTGAGTCTTACATACAGTAAGTTTGGATTGCCCCAGAACAGGTAAGCTTGACCGTCGTCATCAATAAAGACAGTAGGGTCGATATCCTGCCATACATTTTCAGTATCCAGGATAAGTCTGTGACCCAATGGATCATGGAAGGGACCATAGGGCGAATCGGCCACCAGCACTGAGATTCCTTCGCCGTGAATAGGCACATACAGATAGAATTTGCCATTGCGTTCAATAGCCTGAGGTGCCCATGCACCGTTGGTGCGCTCACACCAACCAAAATCCTTCAAAGAGGCTACTGCGCCATGATCGGTCCAGTTGACCATATCCTCAGATGAGAAAAGCATCCAGTCGTACATTGTAAAGAAGTTGTTGACAGTCTCATCCTCATCGTGGCTGGTGTAAATAAAGACCTTGTCCCCATATACCATCGGGGCAGGATCTGCCGCAAAGGATGTCTGAATTATAGGGTTTTGGGCATTTAGTGCTGTGATACAAAAAAGCGATAACGCAATAGTTCTGATTCTCATCATTTAGTTATTAATAGATTAGTATCTTATTTCGCAGTAAGAATAATTGTATCTCCCTGACTTGTTTCAATATCATATAAGTAGTATTCAGGCAGATCAAAAGCCTTAAGAGAAGCTTCAGGGGATATCAAAGGTTGCTTGACAGCAGGCCTTTGATAGAAAGGATTGGGGTTTTCGCCCTGGGCTTCAGCAAACTTACCTTTTGCAGTAAGCTGATTAGCCGACCTAATTCTAAGATTACCTCCAAGCCTGGACTTGATAACGGCCTTTACGACCTTGTGATCTTCCCAAATAAGTTCTACAATCTCAAATCCACCTCTTGCCCTTAGACCAGTGACCTTACCAGCAGGCCATACGTCAGGCAGTGCAGGAATAAGATGGATGGCACCATCATGGCTTTGCATCAGCATCTCAGCAAGACCTGAAGTGAATCCAAAATTTCCGTCAATCTGGAATGGTGGGTGGGCATCAAACATATTGGCATAGGTACCACCAGCTTCACCAAAACCCCTTCCCTGTCCGTTATCTCGTCCGACAAGCTTGATTTGCTCCTTTATCAAATCATAGACATGATTACCATCTAGTAGCCTTGCCCACAGGTTTATCTTCCAGTTGACAGACCAACCTGTGGACGGGTCACCACGATGTATCAACGTGGTTCTAGCTGCATCAGCAAGTTCAGGAGTACTCAATGGAGTTATCTGATTGGATGGGAACATACCATAGAGGTGAGATACATGACGGTGTTTGTCATTTGGATTATCCCAGTCGTACATCCACTCTTGCAATTGTCCATGCTTACCAATCTGCATAGGAGGCAACTTGGCAAGGGCTGTTTCCATCCTTTCCTTCAATGGTTCATCAATACCAAGGATCTCCGCTGCCTTGAGAGTTTTTTGCATAATGTCGGCAACAAGCTGATTGTCCATAGTAGTACCTGCTGACATTGAAGACTGATAATGGTCCGCAGGAGAGTTCTCCGGGGAGTTGGATGGTACAATTACAAGCCAGCCTGTTTCCGGATGTTCCTGCAGTACATCAAGGCAAAACTCGGCAGCACCTTTCATCACCGGATAGACCGAGCGCAAATACTCAGTATCACCACTAAATTCATACTTATCAAACAGGTGTTGGCTCAACCATACACCACCCATGGGCCACATGCCCCAGTATGCTCCGTCTACAGGACCTGTGATTCTCCAGATATCTGTATTGTGATGGGCTACCCATCCACCTGCTCCATACATTGTCTTTGCAGTTACAGATCCCGCTTCAGCCAGCTCGTGAATCATCTGGATAAGTGGCTCATGCAACTCAGGCAGGTTGGTTGGTTCAGCAGGCCAATAATTCATCTCTGCATTGATATTGATAGTATACTTGCTATCCCATGCAGGGAATAGCTGATCAGTCCAGATACCCTGCAGATTGGCAGCCTGAGTTCCAGGCTGAGATGAACTGATAAGCAAATAACGTCCATATTGGAAGTAAAGAGCTGCCAGAGAAGGGTCATTGCCATATCTGAACTGCTCTATTCTAACATCAGTTGTATTCTTTACAGAATCTGTCCTTCCAAGGTCAAGAGTGACCCTATTGAACAGGTTCTGATAGAAAGCAGTGTGATCTTTTTGCATCGCCCTGAAATCACGGCCTTCAGCCTTGCCGAGATACTCCATAGCCTGTGCATAGGCATCCCCGCTAATATCCTTGTAATTGACAAAACCTGTTCCTATCGATACCAGGATAGTTGCGCTGTTGGAATTTGCCAGTGACACAGATGCCTCATCAGATGACAGTTCACCACCCTCATTAATCACCTTTGCAAGTACAACAAACGCAAGAGTATCACCCTTGACACCCTCAAATCCGCTTGTAAAACCACTCATACTAAGCAGGTTGTCAGCCTCGGCCTTAACAGTGACATCACCAGGCCTGTCCATGCTCATCTTGAAAGCAATAGAGCCTGGCTTGTCAGCCGTCAGTCTGATTACAATAACTCCATCAGAAAAAGAAGAAAACACCTCACGTTTGTAGCTAACCTCACCAACCTTATAGGTAGTTGTCGCCACTGCACGCTCTATATCCAGATCCCTATAAAATGCAGTAAAATCGTCGTGACCATCAAACTTAAGTCTGAGATTTCCGGCAGTCTGATAGGGCATTCCGTGAGATTTCTTAGAGATAACCCTGGCATTTACCAAATCCTGCGCTTCATTATACTTACCTTCGAAAATCATCTGCCTGATTGCAGGCAGCGCTTCAAGTGCTTCAGGATTATCATTATTATTTGGGCTACCTGCCCAAATAGTATTCTCATTAAGCTGTATCAGTTCATCGCCTGGAACACCGAAGACCATTGCTCCGAGCCGACCGTTGCCTACCGGCAAGGCCTCAACCCATTTGGAGGCTGGTTCATCATACCACAGCTTCAAATCACCGGTCTCATTCGGACTTGTACATGACCCGGCAAGAATAAACAGGCACAGGGCCCTGAATACATTTCTCATGGTATTTAGTTTAAAACTTTACTTTTAGCTTCTTTCCAGAGTAGCTTACAACCTTGTCAACTCCAGTCTTTGAGTCTGATGCGGTTGCAGGATTAATCCTTACTATACTGAACTTCCGTTCTGCCAGCATTCCGGGAAACTCACCCTTGCGGGTATCGATTGTAAGTTCCTTCTTGTTGTCATCCCAGAAGAATCTTATAGTAGAATAGACTCCCTTCTCATAGTTGTAATTATCCCCCTCATCTTCATACAGCACAAACTCTGCATCTGCACCTTCATATACCCGGATCTCAAGTTCATCCCATAGCTTTTCTTCAGCATATTGCACCTTCGGACCAATAGGAATGATGCTTCCGGCTTTAATATAAAAGGGGATCTTATCAATGGTTGTCTCAACGGTAATTTCCCTACCGCCTTCAAATATCACATTGCTATAATAGTCATACCAATTAGCACCTGCAGGCAGGTATACGTTGTAACTCTTTGCAGCTGTAAAGTCCACGTCGATGTTTTCTGCATCAAACTTACCCCCAACCCTGTTCCATCCTTCTTCTGTCTTGGCATCGTCAATATTCTCAGGTGTATATTGAGCATAGACGACCGGAGCAACAAGAATAGAACGACCAAACATATACTCGTAAGGAAGATCCCAGACTTTCTTGTCATGGGCGAAGTCCATGACAAGAGCTCTCATAAATGAAGCCTGCTTGTCGGTAACCTCCCATGCAGTAGAGTAAATGTAAGGAAGCAATGCGTAACGCAAGTTAATTGCTTTTTCCAAAGCATCATATATTGGTTCGCCCTTGCTGCCATATTGATAAATTTCTCTTGGTACATCAGTTCCGTGTGACCTCATCATTGGAGTAAAGACAGCAAACTGCATCCAGCGTACAAAGATTTCCTGGAAAAGTGGATTCTTCGCACCACTTCCGTCATTCCAGCCCCTATTGTATGCACCGGCAAAGAAACCGCCAATATCACTGTTCCAATGAGGTATCCCGGTAAGTGAGAAGTTCAATCCAGCCGGCACCTGCTTACGGAAGTTATCCCAGGTAGTAAAGACGTCACCAGACCATACGCTGGCACCATATCTTTGTTGTCCTGCAAATGCTGAACGAGTAAGAACCAACACCCTCTTATCAGAAGAAACAGCCCTTTGGTTATCATAAACGCCCCCAACTGTCACAAGTGGGAAGGCATTCCTTACCTTACGGAAAGAACCAAGATAGGTGGGATTGTCAAGATCCTCAGGCCTTGCACTCAGGTGGTCGGGCTCGGTTGAGTCCATCCACCATGCATCAATTCCTAGGTCAAACAAACCTTCTTTCAGGTGTTTCCAGTAGATCTCCCTTGCTTTGGGATTAAAGGCATCATATACTCGCACCCCGGAAGGATAGTCCATATTCGGTGGCCAGGCTGTCAGGCCTGATTCAGGCCAGGTATTGAAGGAGTAAAGACCATTGATCTTTTGAAGTTCCCTGTACTGCTTTGTAGCAGGACCAAAAGAAGCCCAGATTGAGATCATAATCTTTGCATTCATACTGTGGATCTCATCGATCATGCCCTTGCCATCGGGGAAGTCGTCACTCAGAAACTCCATAGCATTCCACAGGTAGTTGTTTCCCCAGTACTGCCAGTCCTGAACTATTCCGTCAAGCGGCACTCCCAGTTCACGGTATTTCTTAACAACACCAACTGTTTCAAACTGGCTCTTGTACCTTTCCTTGCTTTGAAAAAAACCATAACTCCACAGTGGAAACATGGGAACCTGACCTGTAAGGTCTCTCATTTCTGCAACAACGCCATCGGCATTGCCACCGACCATAAAGTAATAGTCTATGCCCTCTCCTACTTCTGAACTGAAAGAGGTCTCAGACTTATCATCTTTAAAAACAGTTGGTGAATAATTATCCCAGAAAAGACCATAACCTTTAACAGACTGGAAGAATGTGACGAAGTCCCAGGTGTTGTTCTGAACCATGTAAACTTCCTGATTGCGCTGGGACATCTTGTTGTTTTGCAAAATACCAAGGCCGTAGATTGCCTCCTCAGGCTCAAGAGCAAAACCTTGCTTTACGCTAAAAGTCTTGGTTCCTGCATCATTGAACTCAGTAAAAGAAGCAGAACCTGGTTTTTCAGCCATAAGCACCTTTCCGGCAGCATCATAAAAGGTCAAAGCCTCAGACTTTAGGTCAAGAGCCACCTTGAGCTTTCCGGTGGAAAGCTCAAGGAAGTCCCCTGTATTTACTACTGTAGTCTTAACGGACTCAGGTTTTTTGATAACAGACAGACTCTCCTTTTTGAAAGCATGTCCGGCAGGAGTCTTAACAATTCTTACAATAGCAGGGCTGTAATAGTCAATATGTATCTCAGCGTCATCGAATTTTACGCTTACCCCCTGTTTTGTCTGGGTGATTGTTTGTGCCATGCCCTGCATGAAAATCATGCAGGACAGTATCATGGCAAAGCAAATCTTTTTCATTTTTTTTGTATTTTAAAGATTATCTGTCAATAGTTTACTTCCTGGTAAACTGCCACCAGTCGAAGTGGAAAAGATCCTTGTCTCCCTTGAATACAAAGTACAGATCATGAACTCCGCTTACCTTCTTTACGGGAGCCTCATAAATCTGCCAGATACCTGACTTACGCGCAGGATTGATGTCAACAGTAGCAATGACCTTTCCGTCAACACCGTTGATACGAACCTCTATTTTACCACCATATACTGGTGAAGCGCTAACCTGAATCTTGCCGGCACCGGGTCCGAAATCAACACCCTGCACTTTTATGAAGTCACCATTGTTAATAAAGGTAACAAACCTGCGGTCAGCAATCTTCTTGCCTCTTGCCCAGTCGAAGTCACCTTCCCACTCAGTTTCAAACTGCACCTTTACACCTTCGCTCCATGCCATTGTTTCAGCTTCTACCCTGGCAAAAGGGTTAACCCAGTGTACCTGTTTTGGGCCTTCAACCGAGAAGTAATGCCTGTTTTGGATTGTGCCGTCCTCGTTGTAAACCATTTCGTCGAGGTCAACTGAGCGACGTTCGTAAAACTTTGGGGTAATCTTCTTGAGCAGGTCGTAGTTTTGTCCGAAAACATAGGACTTACCTTTATAATCAACAATACCGGGGTGATTACCGCGGGTCAGTTCGGATGCATCAATGATCATACCCTTGTATTCCCATGCACCGAAGGGCTTAGTGCTCATTGCATAACCAATACCTTCAGGGCAGCAGGTAGAAGCATATGCAAGGTAATACATACCATTACGCTTCCATACCCATGGACCTTCCTGATAGTTGGCCGGGGTTGTTGGGTCAACCATGATCTCACCAGAATAAGAAATCATGTCATCATTTAGTTTTACGTAATACAGTTTGGGGTTACCCCAGTACAGATAAGCCTGACCGTCATCGTCAATCAGGACTGTAGGGTCAATATCGTGATTACTGTTCTGGATAAGCGGCTTTCCAATTGGGTCAACAAAAGGACCATAGGGAGAGTCTGATACCAGTACACCAATTCCAATACCATTGGGTACAGGGCAATACATATAGAACTTGCCGTTACGTTCAATACACTGAGCAGCCCATGCCCCGTTATCATAAGGCACCCATGCAAAATTCTTTAGTGAGGCAACCGGTCCGTGATCAGTCCAGTTAACCATATCTGTTGAAGTATAGAGGAGCCAGTCAAACATCTTAAATCCCATTGCATCATCCTCATCATGACCTGTGTATAGGAACACAGTATCATTGTGCAGCATCGGCGACGGGTCGGCTGTATATTTTGTAGAAATTATTGGTCTCTGGGGAGGGATGGAATGTTGGGCATTTAAACCAACAAAGAAACCTGCAAATACAAACCCTGCAAGGATAGCAATCCTACTTCTTCTCATCGTATCAGTATTTATTAATTAGAAATGTGGATAACATAACATTCTGAAACAACAAGTGCGTCAGAAGGAAAATAAGTCCATGGAATCGAGCGATCCCATGGACTTACTAGAAATTACAACTCCCTTTTTGAAGGAGACTCGTTCATAAACAGATAGGATGGCTTATATCCTCCAAAATCTACAACGATTTTCTCGAATACAATACCCGGGTCAAGGGGAGAAAGAGTAAGGATATGTGTTCCGTCTTCAGAAGCTGGAACGTCAAGTTCTACCTTTTTTTCAACCACACGGCTTGCTACCGTAGGATAAAAAACAGAATAGATGTTCTCGGGTTTTTCGTTAAGGTCTGAGTTAAAATTGACTGTTACAGCTTCTCCTCCGTCAAGTGCTACGTTGTACCTGTGTCCGTCAAGGTTCCTGAAAGCCAATGTAGATTTAACTACCACACGAACAGTAACCTTTGTGACACCTTCGGGCAACTTCATCTTATAGGAAAGTGCAGCTCCATCAGTGTTTTTTGTATAAGGCATCAGTGCCATACCACTAAGCGTGCGTCCCATATATGGAATGCAAGTCCACTCGGTTTCCGGAGCGTTAACAGCCTTGAAATAGTGTTCGGCCTCAATGGCTACATAGCCGTTGGAAGGTTCAAACACATAGCTACCCACGGCCTTTTCAGGCTCGGATATTCGGTAAATCTCAGGTAACTTGTCAGCTGGGAAATTATCATTCCAGGTAGTATAACCAATCTTCTTCTGGGTCATCATACCATCCCACTTACCACCCGACATAACCTTGTTGTAGTCGTATCCCAGTTCGGCATCCCTCTTGAAAGTACGCTCAACATTGTCGGCCCAGAAGTTGGCTGCAGGATTGTTTTCTGCATACAGCTTATGGTTCATAGCTTGTGAATAGTACATCTCATACAGGTTGGCCAGAGCCTGAACCGGATAAAGAATAATCTGCTTGTAAGCATCCCTGTATTCCGGCTTGAGAGTCAGATACTGACGCAGAGCCTCAGCCTCCAGTTTGATAAACTCATCCACAACTTGCTTCCACTCACCTGTTTCCAGGTTGTATGTACGTCTGTCGAGCATTTCTGGAGTTACCCTTCCTGCATACTTGCTGTACAGGTTAAGGATACGGGCTGCTTCCTGAGCCTGATCTGCACCAAACTGCTGAGCGCAGAAGTTGTACACATGGTCAAGCAGGTTGTCAACTGTATAGCTTTTCGGATCCCATGCCATGTCGAGGAACAGTGTGATAGGATACTCCATAGGTTTAAGGTCACCAACATTGAGCACCCACAACTTATCTACCCCGTAATCGTATGTCAGTTGAAGCTGTTCCCACATATTTTGCACAGGAGTAACATTAAGCCACTTTGTATTACGTGGAGCTCCTACATAGTCAACGTGATAGTACAAACCCCAACCACCGGGATGCTTGCGCTCCTCAGCATTGGGCAGACGACGCACATTACCCCAGTTGTCATCACATAGCAGAATAATTACATCATCCGGCACACGCATACCATTATCGTAGTAGTCCAGCACCTCCTTATACAAGGCCCATAATTGAGGAGTCTCACTTGCTGGGCGTCCTGTAACATCTTCGATAATTGCCCTCTGATTCCTTACAATGCGTTCCAGCAATTGAACATCAGTCTCGTCTGACATGGCTTCGTCACCGTCACCACGCATACCAATAGTGATGATATCATCCTTGCCTTTTACACGCTCAATACCCTCACGGAAGAATTCATCGATTCTTTCCTGATTGGTCTTATAGTTCCATACGCCATTCCCGTCCCTGTTGCGTACCCACTCCTGATGGTTGCGGGCCATCGGTTCATGGTGAGATGTTCCGATTACCACACCCATTTCATGAGCCAAATTACTGTTCATCGGGTCATCAGCATAGAAAGCCCAGCCCCACATAGCAGGCCACAGGTAGTTGCCCTTAAGGCGAAGGATCAATTCAAATACTCTTTCATAAAAGTCACGTCCACCGAAATCAGTACCGTAATAGTTTTTTACCCATCCGGTAAGACAGGGAGCTTCGTCGTTAAGAAAGATCCCTCTGTACTGAACCTTTGGAGAGTCCTGAAGATAACGTCCTTCGCTGACAAACAGCGAAGGACTTTTACTAACAGGGACATCAGCCCACCAATACCATGGTGAAACCCCAATATTTTCAGAAACATCATAAACTCCATAGATAGTGCCTCTACGGTCACTACCGGCAATTACCAGATTACCGTCAACGGTCTGGATAATATATGCTTCCCACTTACCATTGATCGCTGAAACATCCAGTTTGCCAGCATCAACAAGCTGATCAATAAGTTTGCTTGAACCTAGTGTTCCTACTAATATAGCACCCTTAGGGGCCTTTACCTTTTGAACAACTTTTGGCCTGGCACCGCTTACATTCGCAATATCACCTGCAAGAGAGGTTACAGCCCTTAAGACACCCGGCTGATCGGCAGGATCCACGTAAATAGGAGCAGCCTTTCCTCCTGCAGCAATCTCAAAGGAGGCTCCTGACTTCTCTTTTGTGATGTACTGCAGTCCCTGCTTATGTAATGCTCTTGCAAACAATCCGCTTGCAGGAATCAGTATCATAAGTCCCAGAAGTATACATCTCAATTCTCTTCTCATCACCAATAACGTTTATATATTCTAAAATTATGCTCTCCTTTAAAAGGAAACTGATCTTAAAGATTCTTCTTGTTGATAGTCCATACTTCCGAGCTTTCCAGGCCACAAGGACTTCCGGTAAATAGGCTTCCGGCTTCCTCATCCCCCTTAAGCTGCCACTTGTACCATGCAGTAGCAACAACTGCAAATTCACCACCATGAGGCTGACGGTAAGTACCACCATGACCTACGTCCATGTTGGCAACAAAAACTGGAACATGGTTGATTCTTTCGAAGTCATCCATACCATTGTTGTATGCGATATCGCTTTCACCACCGAGCAAGTACAGTACAGGAGTATGAATTTTCTCAAGTTGATCCTTAGTAAGCCCCGGCATTCCACCCATTCCGGCATTTGGAGAAGGAAGAATACCACTATTGAAAACACCGATAGTTGTCAATCTTGGATCAGCAGCAACTTCAAGAGTTTGAAGACCACCGCAGGACATACCGCTTACAGCAATTTTTTCAACATCAACCTTGTTGTAGAAAGGACTATTTTCATCACTGTTTTGTGCTATAATCCAGTCAATAGCATCAAGCAGCTGCTGGGAAGTAGACCTATCATAAGTGGGCTGATCATCTGTTTCAGGCATTGGTCCGTTTGCAATCACGATAAATCCGTGAGAAGCTACTTCAGAAAGGAAGTTAAGGTGTTCCCATGGCGAATTTGCACAAGCACCATTACCCCAGGCAATAATAGGAAGCTTCTCCTCATTGCCAAAAGGAGTTAAATCAGCGGGCCTGAATATAGTATTTGATGGAAGAGTGCTATCGGTATACATAATAGCGCTGTATAATCCGGTTCCACCGTCTTCAACAACCTTGTAATTGGCTGGCATTACAGGTTCAACTGGCTCATTGCTCTTTTGAGTTTTGGATGCACAGGCTGCCATTACAGAAATCACGAGCACACCAGACAGCATCACTTTCATGAGATTAAGTAAGGAACTTTTCATATTCTGTATTATTTAGAGTTCATAAGTGAAAGCATCATTTCAGCATATCTCTTACCAAGCATTCTATACCCTTCAGCAGAGAAGTGCAGACCATCAGGCATACCGGGGCATCCTTCTGAAGACACGACATGGGCGTTAGGAATTGCCTCAGGAAGTGTAGCAATAAACTCATTGAATGGAGCGCATCTGCCACCAAACTCAGCACTAAGCAGTTCGCCAGCAATCAACGGAGTTTCTTCAGCCTTCAGGTTAAGATCTGCCAACAGATTATTGTAAATATCACTTACTTTCTTAGTCCATAGTGAGTCATTAGGATTGGACTCTCCCTGATGCATCAGGATACCCTTGATAACACCACCATCAGCCTGAGCTTGCTTGGCGAGCTCGACAAGTCTGCCATAAGGATTGCCACCGTAGTTATTGATCCAGTTTAGCATCCAAACAGGGGCAGTTTCTACGTAAGATTCATAGTTTTCCTTGTCAAAAAGCTCAATTCTGCATCCTCCCACAGATACATTGATTACACCTACCTTGATGTGTTCAGGAAGGTTTTCTACCATAGTACGTCCGAAATAATCGGCAGGTGAAAGACCTGACCTACAGTCACTAATTGGCGGGGTAGCAGTGTACCACTTACCCATTTCCCTTCCCAGGTCTGGACAATCCATAGTACTCATTACCTGGAAGCGCGCATCAACTACAGAATCCTGAGCTTCAGCAGGAGTTGCGCCTTGCATATTTGATTGACCGAAACAGAGGTAAACGTGCAGTTCAGGCTCTGGAGTATTAGAACGGCAGCCAAAGAGGAATAAGCCGCCAATCAATAGGAATTTAAGTTTTGCAATCATAAGGAAAAGTTTACAAAATCAGAATGTTAAATTATTGTAGATAAATGGGTCAAACCGGGAAGGCATAAGAATTCTTATCCCGGCAGACTACCTCACAAGATAGGGGTTTTTCCTTAAAATCTATAAAAAAATAAGATCAATGTACTCAGGGCCTTAAGGCCCTGAGTGACATTGATCAATCAAGTTGAAGGATTTTAGTTCTTCTCGAAAACGACCTGGTAAGTTTTTACAACGCCGTTATAATCAAATACCACTTCAGCAGTACCTTCAACAGACTCTGCCTGAGTGACCTTTATCTTAACATCCTTATTATCGCATGAAGCAGTTACCTTTGGCTTCTTAGTGCCATCAACTGTAGCCTTGGCTTCATACAGACCGTAATGTGTCAGTCCATTGAAATCAGTTGACCTTACAGGAGTCTTGGGCAATTCAATTTCAGTGCCGTTGACAGCTATGCTGACTTGTGGAACAACAGGTCTTTCGATAGCCTTGAATTTAGAGCTGAAGCCAAGTCCAGCGATCTCACAAAGCTCTTCTTCGGTATCAGCCTCAGCAACCAGGAAGATTGCATGTTTCTTGTCGAGGTTGTCAACAAACTGTGCAACATCAACAGTAAACCTGGTTACTTCCTGTGCAGCATTTTCAGGAACTACAATCTCGCCGATCTTGGTACCTTTCCATGTTTCATTGGCCCATGGGCCATCAAGCCAGATATTGATCTTGAATGACTTGTCAGTGCGTGGCGCAAGGAAGAGATTGAAAGCTGTTTCATTACCTTCTTTGGTTCCTTCAAAGGCCTTAAGACCCTTTGTATCCTGATCAAGACCTCCGAAACCGAAGTATTTGTAACCAATGATGTGTCCATTCCTTACCTTTTCAATAGGCATATGGTTATCCCAAATATCCCATGAATCACCTTGAATACTTACATCAGAAAGATATGCGGCATAACCTGCAGAATAATATCTGTAAGGATCCAGACCGAAGATATGGAAACCTTCAGAAGTAACTTCTGCACCAGTATATACATTACCATTGTTATCCTTAGCTACCCATGTGTTGTCTTCTGAATATGGATCATAGCCAGTAATAACAACCTTTCCGCCTTCAGCAACAGATGCTTCATCCCACTCAACCTTTACAGGAGCCACAACAGCTTGACGGGCAAAACCGAAGTTACGTGGTGGTCTGTGATAAAATACATACCACTGGTCGTTGATTTGTTGAAGACTACCGTGAGTATTGTGTCCACCGTTGGTAATTTGCAGACCACTTCCATCTTCATTTACAACGATACCACGTGAATCAACCAATACACCACCAGCCTTCCATGGACCTAGCGGAGAATCAGCATATGCATATCTCAGTGTAGAGTTGCTGCTTGGCATTCCATAGTCAGGACCTGAATAACCACTGAAAACGGTAACAAACTTATTACCTACCTGACGGATAGAAGATGCTTCAAAGAAGTTGAAGCCCCTTGGATCCTGACCTGGGAACAGGCTTGGATATTCAGTACCTTCCGGATCCCTGATTTCACCATACCTGGTACTTGCAGGCAGGAAGCGACCAATAATCTCTGTACCTGGACGAAGTGAATACATGGTGTTTTGATCAAGCTGAGCAGCCAATGATCTTTGAAAACCCCAGTAGCCATATGCCCTGAAACCAATTTCATAATCAGGATCATCTGGATCAGTAACATATTCTACGAAGATAGCAGGGTCAAACCCAAGAATACTGCCATCAACAGTTCTGCTTCCATCTTCAGTCAGGTTGATAGGAGTAAAAGGCCCATCAGGACGGCTTCCCTTCGCAACCATAGGTTCCCTGTTGGGACCACGACTGTGTGGATACAGATAATATTCTTTTGTTCCATCTTTGCGTATTACCTCTACCAGGTCAGGGGCGTACATAACATCCCACTTACCATCATGCTCATAGGTAAATATTGGGCCTTCATCCCTCCACTGGGTAAGATCTTCCACGGGGGCTGACCACATTCTGATATCTGGACCACAATAGCTGGTATATCTCAAATCGTGAGATCCAATAATATAGGCCCTGAATTTGCCTGGATTGTCAGGGTCTTCGAAAACCCTTGGTTCACCGTCGGGAAGGTGTTCCCACAATGGCAGGTAAGGGTTACCCGGCATTGTATGAACGAAGCGTTCCGACACCGGCTTTTGCCCGCCGTCGTAGCTCTCAACCTGTCCTGAATTGCATCCGGTGGTACTGAACGCTAGAGCAGCCCCAAGAAGGACAACTCCGGAACTTTTAACCATGTTACCGATACTACTCATAAGATTTTTAGTTAATAATTAAAGAAAATTCCTCTACTAAATACGTAAAGCATACAAAGCTACATCTTTTTGTTTAGCAAAAAAAAGGGGCAAGGCACTGGTATCCCTTGCCCCTTTCGGAAAGCAAATACTTAATTACTTTCCGGCCAGCCCGTCAGCAAAACCTGCATATGTGTGCTTACGCTTGGTATTTTGTGACCAGAGACCAGTCGGCTCGCCACCTCTCCATGAAGAGTTGGCAGGACTGTCAATTGGACACCACAATGTAATACCTGCACGTTGAGAAGCTGGGATAATCTCAAAATACTTAGTGAGAATAAAATTATAGTAATCACTCATTAGTCTGTGATGTTGCTCTGTAAGTTCACCAGATTTGAGTGTTGTACCTGTAGCATCTACGATACCCATGTCAAGTTCAGTAATTCTAACAAGCTTTCCAGTTTCAGCCATTAGCTCAAACATCTTAACGATATGAGCTTCCTTGCTTGCCTGAATTGCTTGATCCATGTAGTAAGAGATGTGCATTTGTGTACCGATACCATCGATAACAGTCTCCCCGTCTGATTCCCATCTTTCAATCCAGTGGATCAGACTCTTAAGCTTATGATTGTCATCCCAGTCTGACTCCAGATTGTAGTCATTGACAAAAAGCTTCATATCAGCAGGACCATACTGACGTGCAAGCTTAACGGCCAGACGTACATAGTCATCGCCCAAATAATCACCCCAATAGAAGTTATTCTTGGCATCATCAGCAGATACATTCTTAGCTGCCCACAGGTCATAGAATCCATCACCATCTGTATCAGTACCAGAAACCGGTTCGTTTACAACATCCCAATGCTTAACATAACCATCAGTAGCTGTCATCATACCTGAGATCCAGTTTTCAAGAGCCCATGATAGAGTATCAGCCTTTTCTTCCGGAGTAAGTGGCATAGTGTTGCCCTTTTCTTCTTTTTCCCAAACAATGTTTGCAAAGTAGTATGTTACCTCAGTTTTATTAACGTTCAGGTTGAAGGCTATTGTCTTCATACCGTTACCTTCAGCAGGAATGGAACTAATAGCTTCATAATACTGCCACTCAGTGGTGAATTGAGGATTCTGAGGAAGCATGGCATAATGCATGTAACCGCCCGGTTCTCCATGACATTGTGTCTCAGAAGCGGCTGCAGCAGAAGCTTTGTACCAGAAAGAAATTCTATACTTTTCACCTGCTTCCCATGTCTTGTCGGGTGTGTAAATAAAGAACTGCGTGTCCCAAGAATTTGCAGGATCTGCAATGGAAGTGATCTTAATCGCATTCGTTCCATCAGGACCCTCACCTTCGAGAATAGCACCGGGAACATCACCTTTACCCTTCTCGCGAACAATGAAGTTATCCATTGAACCGCCAACCAGCATTTCACTGTTCTCAATCTGGTTGACGTAGTAAACTACCGAGGGAGCTTCTGAGTGACTAACTTTAACCCACTTTATTTGAAGCTCACCATCAAAACCACCAGGTTGAAAGACAACAAACGAAGATTCAGTTGTAATGGTATTGAATGTAACTGATTGCTCTTCCCATTCAGTACTAACCATTATAGGTATCTCGGTAGTAGCTCCCCAGTTACCCATCTGCACATTGAATGTTCCCTCTTTAGATGATTTCATCAGGGCTGTGACTTTATATTCCCTGCCTGGAACAGTAGAGATACCATCTACTACGAAATACTGATACCATTCACCGGGATGATTACTAACAAGCACTCCGTCAATAATATCAGGTTTATAACCCATTACATAAAATGGGAATTCAGTCATAGTAGAAAAGTCTGTTTGCTTATCCAGTACATCCAGTTTTGCATCAGGATCCACAGGAATCTCTCTGTCAGCTATTAGTGAATTAAGATACTTCGTGTTTTGTTGCGCATGCCATAGTAGAGTATGACCATAAATCTCAATACCCGCCTCTTTAGCCGCACTAACAAATTGCATAACAGTACCAAAGTTCATGGCACCGTTATCTCCAACCACAGAAGCATATTTCATAGCATTACCGGCAGTAATCATATCAAAGTTCTCATTAATCAACCTATAGTTGCTTCCTTTTTGGATATAATCACTAGCAGTAACTCCAGCACCCAATTTAAAAATTGGATTTGAGCTTCTATCTACGTATGATTTCAATGCATCATAATCGTTAAGATACTCCAGCTCTGCAACAGAACCTGGCTTATCAACAGCTATGTTCTCGATATCATCATCCGCACATGAAGCTGCAAACATCGATAAGAAGATGAATGCTCCTAAAATCTTAAATGTATGTTTCATTTTTCAGGATTTAAGCTTATTCTATAATTTGTGTGTCAAACCATTCGGATTTAACACCCCTGTCACGAACCACAAGCGTATCTTCAATCTCAAAGGTTACATCAGCAAACTCGATGGTGTAATCAAGATAAAGAGCATCCCTATCCTGACGACCCCAGCTGTTCTTTTCACCTTTTTCAACATAACGACCCGTACCTGTTGCGGTAATACCTGGAGTTTCTGATGTGACAGTACACTCACCCTGAGCATTAAATGTCAATATTAGGGTACATGAACGAGCTTCGTCATTGTGATCACGACCGGTAAATTCCCATGCGATACTATTGAGGCTTCTGGTAGTGATTTTGTCAACAACTTCGTCTCTTTCAACATAGTCAGCCTGTCTTGTCAAGGTAACAGGTTGTCCTCCAGCAGGAGTAATAACATCTTTGCCCCTGCGCAGATAGTTTGCATCATACTGATTGATGTACTTCACTGCATACATGATGTAATCCTTTGGAACTACATCCCAGTGTTCAGGGTTAGTCCGACTAGCATTAGGAATCAATGCCTTACCTGATAGAATTGAGTCAGCATTTACAACACTTGTCATAACAACTGGTATAACATAATTTGTTGTCAATGCCTTCGGATCAGCGAAGAATGCATCTGTTAGCTGAACAGTAACTCCACCTATAACTGATCCCTTTTTAATAACAATCTTGTCACTCAAAAGCGTATAATAGTTACTAGGCATAGCCAATACAGGTACATCCGGATCAGTTGCTGCTTTCTTTTTAAATATCAATCCATCAACTAATGAATTGTCAACAGCAATACCAATCTCAACATTCTTCTTGTTAGCATATACACCACCCATAGTAGCCATTATCTGAACCTTATGTTCATTGTCAAGGCTGGTGTCATAAACATCCTCGCCCAGAACAACTGTACGTACAGGACTCTGATAGGCAAAATATACGGTAGTATAATCGAAATCGGGGAAATCCCAATCTCCATTCTCGCAGGAAGTAAACACACTGCTTACTAACGCCGTAATAAATGCTATAAATAATATCCTTTTCATTTTCAGTCTTATTTTATTCATGGCTACCATCCTCTATTTTGAACCAGTTCACTGAATTTGTTAACCTCACCAAAGGGAATGGGTCCGTAATACATATGTTCCTTGTATGCGCGACGTTCAACATCGATTACTTCATAGGTAGTACCGGAAATCCTAACACCCTTTGCAGTTTCAGTCAGTTTTTCCATTGGCACCTTCCAACGACGCAAATCCCAGAAACGGACTCCTTCAAAACAAAGCTCTAAACGACGCTCATTACGAATCAATTCACGCATAGCATCTTTGTCATCCTTAATGGATTCAAGATATACATCACCTCCGGTAATACCAGCCCTTACACGAATAGCCTTAACTACATCATAAGCAGTAAAACCATGTCCATTTGGATCTGATGTTGGGCCCCATGCTTCATTTGCAGCTTCTGCATAACCTAAGAATAGTTCAGTGTAACGAATGAACGGTTTGTACTTCCATCCATTATTGGTTGAACTTGGATTGGCATTAACAACAGGATTCATAAGCTTCCTCAGATAATACCCTGTTCTGGTAGAAGTCTCAATCTTATTAATACCATTATTATCAGGAGAATCAGCGCTGGTGTTGATAATTGTATTATTCGTACCTGCTGTACTTCCATTATAAATGATATACCTGCTTAAACGAGGATCCCTATTTGCATATGGATTGTTGGGATCGTAATTGGAACTGGCATGGTTAATAGGGTAACCATTAATAGTTGGGAATGCATCAACCAGGTTTTGCGTAGGATTGATTCTACCACTACCAAATAATGTTGGAGGATAGTTGTCACGCTCCAGATTTGCATTCTGCTCCTTATTACTTCTCCAAAGGATTTCCTTGGGATTCTGACCAGCCTTAAGATTGTTGATGGCATTATTATCCTTATACCATTCACCTCCACTGGGGTCAATATTTCCAACAGGATTTGAGCCTAAACCAGTAATTAAAGCCTCAGCCATATAATTAGCAGCATCTTCCCAATCAATACCTGAACCTTCAGAATATGCAGGACTAGCAGCTAGTAAGGCAGCCTGAGCACGAATTGCTCTTGCAATTTTAGCACTCATCCTGTTCTTGACGTTGTCTCCAAATATTCTTGTGTATACGTCGGCTTTGATTCCACGATCTCTATACTTTGCAGGAACGTCAACATCCTTCTCAACATTACCAAAGTCTTCTGGCAAATAAAGGATTGCTGAATCAACATCAGCAAAAAGTCTCTTTATGCAATCCTCAAAAGAATCCCTTGGAACATTGAACTCAGTGTTATATAGATCTTCTGGTTCAGTTACAATTGGAATACCTAATAATTTACCGTCTGCTGCAGATGGGCCTGCATGGTGCAGCAATAAGTGGTACATATAAAGTGCACGCATACCATAAGCATCTCCTTTAAAGCGCTCTTTGAACAATTGAGATGCTAGAGGATCATCTGCCCAATGTACATCATCAACAATAGCCAAAAACTGATTCAGATATTGCCATGAAGCACGAAGATACTGCCATCTGTCCATTGGATTATATGTTGCACTCCAGGCACCTGTGCTCATCAGTCGATAATTGTTGCTCGGCAGGTTTGATACGGCGTCATCAGTAGCCACGTCATTAAATGACCATGATCCAAGAGGATTACTGATATACGCATGACCTAGTAGTCCCAATGCCCAGGAAGGCATCTCCTTCAGGTCTTCGCCTACTTTGTGGTTTTCAATAGCCGGCTCAAATAAATCCTCGCACCCGGTAGAGAAAACAAGTGACAAAGCAAACAGCGTAATTATAGATGATTTTATTATTTTCTTCATAACTATATACGTTTTATACTGAATACACCGTTAAAAGCTACCCTTTAGACCAATATTGTAGAAACGAGTCTGAGGTGTACTTCCGACATTTCTTTCAAGATGCTCACGTTCCTTTGAGATAGTCAAAAGGTTGTATGCACTCACGTACACACTTAGACCATTAACAAATGTTCCTTGGAAAACTGTTTCGGGGATCTGATAGCTCAACTGAACCTGAGATAGGTTAACCCTATCAGTTTTATATAACCAGAAATCCGAATTACGGAAGTTGTTTGCACCAGTTTCAGTTGTTAGTCTTGGATATGTTGCAACATCTTTTGTCGCTTCGGTCCAACGTCCACGTACTACTTCACTATATTTTGAATCACCGTATATCCAGTAGTAAGAACCATTCTTAAATCCTTTGCCACCAAAGAATCCGTCAGCCATAGCAAAGAATGTGAAATTGCGATATTTTGCAGTAAAGTTAATTCCTAAACGTGTTGGAGTATCCCAACGGCCAAGATAAACCTGGTCATTGTCGTCGATAATACCATCACCATTTTGGTCCTTATAGCGGATATCACCGGGACGAATTACACCACCAAAGACCTGAGTAGGGGCTTCTTCGATTTCTTGTTGACTATTGAAGAAACCTATAGCTTCCAATCCCCACAAACCATTAACATGACGACCAACAGCGGTTTGATAATCATATGCTATGTTTTCATCTCTTCTGGCAGCCTCAACCACTGAGTGCATTCCACTTACTCCAAGTGTCATATCAAGTTCACCAACACTCTTATTCACATATACACTGAAGTCAAATCCTGAACGATCATCAATATTATAATTCAGATATGGAAGAATTGATGAAGTAGGATATCCAACCTGTGTAAAGTAGTTGGGATACTTAGAATGTGGTAATGTGATATTTCCATCCATCTTACCAACAAAATAGTTGAAGTCAAAGCTCAGAGCTTTCTCCCAGAGTGAACCACGCAGACCGACATTCAACTCCTTACGTTTTATATAAGTCAGATCCGGGTTTTCTCCACGCTGAAACTCTGTTGCAGCTTCACCTCCAAGGTCACCCCAGCTATACCATCCTCCTCTTTGAACAACTTGCTTGTACAGATAATAACCCATCTCATTTCCATCTGCTGCAATATCCATATCATGGCTGATAATACCACCTGACACTGTCAGCATCAAATCATCAAATGCCGAATTGCTTAAGAATGCCTCATTAACAGGACGCCATCCCAATGTAACAGTCGGAGAAAATCCAAGTCTGTTGTCCTTTGGAAATTTAGCTGAATAAGGTAGCGCTGCGCTAAAGTCAACATAGTACTTGTGTGAAAGGTTGTATGCTAATTGCATTCCAAGGTTTGCATTTGACAGTCTGTGATATTCACCGTCAAATGTCCTTTGCCATGCATTCGCAACTACCATCGCAAAGATATTGTGCTGATCGTTTAAAGTCTTGCTATAGTCAAACTGACCGTTAAAGTTATAAGTATAACGATATGTTTGATAATTAATACGCTCAGTATCAGCCTTTCTGTCAACTCCATAAATAGCCAAACTACTTATTCTGTCCACTCCACCATAATTATTCCATGAAGGAGCATATACAGCATAGGTATTTTCATATGCCTGCTCATAAATAGTAGCGTAGTCGATGCCATAATTAGCCCTAAAGAATAAACCGTCCAGAATTGAACGTAGGTTAAAGTCAAATCCGGTATTAAACTGGAACTGACGGCTAACATAGGTAGCTTCACCTGCAGCATAAGCAGCAGCAATAGGGTTAGTTGTTTGCTGCTGAGTACCACCGAGGAAATACTTACCATCAATGATATTACCACTTGCATTTACTGCATCCCATGACGGACGGTCATTTTCATCAAGCATGGAAAGTGGAATCAATGGAGCTACCCTATTCGGACGAAGAGAGGCAGCATTACTCCACCAACTGGTTCTGGCAGCTTTTGAATTATAGAAAGTTACATTGGCGTCGGTCTTCACCTTAATGTTCTCATGCAACTTCATATCAATATTACCACGGGCAAAGAACCTGTTTACATTGTCATCAGCAGCATTACCTACATCAAGTAATGTTCCTTCGCGAAAATATCCTGCAGATGTATAGTACTGAACTCTTTCATTACCACCTGTTATTTCAGCAATACCTTCTGAACGATTATACATGTCCTTCAGGAATTCAGAAGAGTACATATTCAAGTCAGGATAACGATAGATATTAGTTCTCTGAGAAGTAAAGTAAATATCTTCCTGAGAATACATAGGATCCTTACCATCATTTACCATTGCTTCGTTGTACAGTGTCATATACTCAGATGCTCCCAGGTATTTAGGAAAAGACTTGGGTACGTGAACACCAGTATTAACACGAACACTAATTGTTGGATCACTGACAGTACCACGCTTGGTTGTAATCATCACTACACCCTTGGCAGCCTTACTACCATATAGAGCTACAGCTGATACACCCTTTAAAATGGTAATCTGATCAATTTCAGTAGGAAGTACATTGTTGGCGTCACGAACCATACCATCAACTACAACCAACATATCATTCATTCCCCAGATATTGCCGTTAATACCTCCTACAAGGTTTTCAACAAAAGCAAAACTGGTTAATGTATAAGCCTTCTTAGTCATTTCGTCAACATCGATAACAGAAATACCTCCCATAAGGTCTTTCTCATCTATCGTCCGAAATGCAACCTCGACTTTTTTTCCAACTGCATCGCTATTCAATTCTTCAGAATCTATTTCATTAACCTGCGCAGATAGCTGAAGAATATTAAAAGATAGCCCGATACATATTGCAAGACCATTAAATATATGTTTCATTTTTAGTCTATTTTATATTCTCAAGATTTTACCAACCCGGGTTTTGTCCAAACCCTTCGTACATGCTAACGTCAGATGTCTTGATGGGAAGCCAGTAATGTCTCTCAATCAAATTGCGAGTTATAATAATTTCTTCATCCCAACCTACGACTCTGTTTTCCCTTGGATCAACATCTTTGTTAAGCGGCTCAGCCCTGTCAAACAGCTGTCTGGTCTTAATATTATAAGGATAAACTGTTAACAAGCGCCAACGGCGAAGGTCATTAAAACGATGTCCTTCAAATGAAAGCTCTACAGCACGCTCACGAATCAGCTCTTTCATAAAAGTGCTTAAAGATCCGGTTAGTGAACTATGTACTTCACCAACACCAGCACGTGCTCTAATTGTATTTATTGCCTCAACGGCTGTTTTTGAAAACTTAGGAGATTTTCCATTTGCTCCACCATATCCCTGAGCAGCAGCTTCGGCATACATTAAGTAAACATCAGCAAGACGCATCCATGACAAATGCAAGTGACTACCATGGCTATAGCCAATGCCTGAATCAAACTTGTTTGCAGTAAGAGGAATAAACTTATAGTTCAAATAGCCTGTCCTACTTCCGATTTGTGGATCAATATAGTTACCATTTGTATATAAGTGAGCATATTGGTGCTCTTTACTCAATGAGTCAGTTGCATTTGTAATAACCTTTACACCATCATATACAAAGTTCTTGTAAAATCTAGGGTCTCTATTCTTCCATGGGTACTCAGGATCAAAATCAGTATCAGGGTGATCCAACGGGAGTCCGCTAGCCATACCAAAATAGTTTACATAGTTGGCAGCAGGAGCTAGAACGATACCGTCACCTTCAGAAATCTTCTGATATTGATATGAGTTCATCTGTCTCCAGTATGAATCAGCACCATAGGTTGGGCTTCTGATAATCGCCTCTTTTTCACCAGGCATTCTCCATCCCTGATCATTTGTATAAAATAAGTTTGAATACTTGTCAAAAGTTGCGAGCTCATATTGTGTCTGACCACTTTCAACCAAAGCAAGAACTTCACCCAAAGCATCTGCAGCAAGTTTCGCTAACTCTACATCATATGATCCATCCTGCAGAGCATTTGTAGTTTTACCTGCCATCAATGGACTAGCTGCATAGAGATATGTTTTTCCCATCATAGCCATAGCCCAGATTTTATTGGCACGCAGCTCGTTATTACCATAAGTAACACTACCGGTACTTGTATTGTCCCAGTTTACTGGCAATAGCTCAGCAGCTTTCTGGAAATCAGCGGCCATCTTTAAAGCGTTCTCCCTGTATGACTCACGAGGCAAACGTAATGGCTGATCACTTGGAAGAACTGTTTCAACATAAGGCATTCCTCCCCAATACTGAGTGATTTGGAAATAGAACCATCCTCTTAGGAAGTAAAGTTGGCCTTCAATAAAATCTCTCTGCTCCTGAGTGGCGTCAATTAACAAACCATCTTCAATAGCTTTAAGACCAAGATTTGCAGTTCTGATACCATGCCATCCACCTCCCCAAATAGATTTTGCAAAGCGGTCACCTCCAGCACTCCAGTTTCTGTCAAGGAAGCAATCTCCCTTACCGATATGGTTACGATAGTTACCTCTATCAATACTGTGACCCATCAGATATTCACCATTACCAATTGTAATGACTTCATCTTCTCCCCAGTTAAATGAACTAACCCAATAATGCTTGGCAAGATCAGGGTTCAGATGGTACATACGTTCAACAAACCCCTGAAAATTACGGAAGTTCTTGAACGCATCTTCCGGGGCAATAACTGATTCCGGTGCCTTGTCCAGATAGTCTGTACAAGCACTAACACCCACAACGAGTGTTACAGCTATACCATATAGATATTTAACTATATTTTTCTTCATTGCCTTCAATTATAATGATAATCTTAAACCAACGTTATAACGCTTCTGTGTAGGATAAGCACTCCAGCCACCTGTGTTAGATTCACGGTCATCCGGCATATCTGTCCACAGATACAGGTTGTTACCGTTAACAAACACCTTCAGTGAGCTTAGTCCCAGACGCTGCATAAATGCCTGTTTTGAGAAGGTGTATGATAACTCAGCATACTTAAGACGCAAATAAGATCCGTCAAACAGGAAGCGGGTTCCATTTGTATATGGACTAGCCTGAACCTGCCATCTTGGAAGTGGAACGTCTGCATTAACATTTTCCTTTGACCAATAGCTTCCTTCATCAAATACGGTATTACGTACACCACCGAGGCCTCCCAAACCAACATAACGTGTTACGTTAGAAGCTCCGTAGAATTGAACAAAGCCACTAAAGCCCTTGTAATCCAAACCAAATTGGAAGTTTGTAGTATTCTCCGGTACATTGGAGAATCCATATGGAATTTGGTCAAAGCTTGTAATTACACCGTCAGCATCATAGTCCAGAATAATATAGTTACCTGGCATTCTTTCAGCATCAAGTGCATCATGTGGAGTTGAAGCGTAAAGTTCATCCCAGTTATTAAAATAACCGTAATCTACATAAGCACGTGTCTGACCAATTGCCTTGTTTGCCAACTTTTGGTATTCTGGAAGTAGGGTTGGATCATCACGTTCAATAATCTTGTTTTCTGCGTGAGTATAGAATACATTACCCCAAAGACGCCAGTCAGAACCAAGTTTTTTGTTCCACCTTAATTCCAACTCATAACCTTTTGTCTCAACTTCACCCATATTTACACGTGGAGGTGTAGCACCAAAGTAACTTGGGACAGCTCGATCAGTACCGGCCAACAAGATATCTGTTCTTGTTTCCTGGAAATAGTCAAGTGAGCCTGAGAATACCCCACCTAAGAATGCATAATCAAGAGCTACGTCAAGTTTGGTAGAAACTTCCCATTGAATATTGGGGTTACCTATTGAAGCTTCATAATACCAATCGTAAGGACTATCAGATCCGTTTACCCCATTCAGACCTTGATGGAATCTGCCTCCTGAACTCCAACGGTCCATATACAACCATCTTAAATTAGGATCAAACTCTTGCCATGGGGCTCCTGTTCTATCATCACCAATCTGACCATAAGAAACCCTGAACTTCAACATATCCACCCAACTAGCATTCAATTTCTTGAATAATGGCTCTTCTGAAAGCATCCAACCCACAGCACCGGAGTGGAAGAATACGAAGCGATTTTCGGATGCAAACTTTTCAGATCCATTGTATGCACCATTGTACTCAAGCATGTATCGCTTCAAATAATCATAGGTTGTACGGAACACCCAGTTTTCACGATAAATCGGGAGGTTACTACCTCTTGAATATTCCTCACGGCTAACGTTACCCATAGCTCCAACAGTATGACTACCAAAAGTTCTATTGTAATCAATCTGTCCTGAGTAGTTCATCCTACGATAATTTGCTCCAGTATTAACGCTACCTGCACCAGTCAACCAGGCATTGTTGTTCTTAAAGTCAAACTTGTAGTTACCATCTTGAGAAACGTTTCTATACTCTGTACCATCTTCAGGATCAATCCACTTTTGAGGATTATCTTCCCAGTCATTTGTATCGTCAACTCCACGGTTTACTTCCTGGAAGCTGTTGTCAAATGCTAAACGGGCATGAGCTCTAAGTCCCTTTGTGATAAAACCAAGGTCTTGTTCAAGTACAAAGTCTGTATTTAGGCGTTCGTCTGTGGTATATCCATGACCATTAACACTAACGTCCATCATTGAGTTAGTTGACGCTTGTGTTGGGTTTGGTTGATAGTAACCAAAGCTTCCGTCACTGTACTTAGGACGGAAAGCATCAGGAGCAATACCATAGAATGCAGACCATGCCAGGTGTTCATATTCGTTGAAGTTGGTACCTTCCTTTACAGCGTGAGAACCACTAAGATTAAGCTTAAAGGTTGTAGTCTTTGTCAAAGCAAAGTCAAGGTTGCTACGAACGTTAACACGGTCATATCCAAAGCCGGTTTCATAGCCTCTGTTGTTTTCAATCTTCTTATATAAGTCACCTTCGTGAGTATAGTCGAGGGATACATAATACTTAACATACTTGGTACCACCTGAAACACTAACATTAGCGTTATGAGATGTTGCATAATCCTTAAGCAACTCATCAATCCAGTCTACATTGGGGTAACGCTCAAATTCTGCCTGATTGGCAGGATACCTATACTTATGTATTCTTTCATAAGGCAGGTAGTATGACCAAACATCCGGTTTATATGGAAGTTCGTGTTCAATTACCTTGTTACGAACCAACAAAGCATCGTATGAGTCCATCAAAGGAGGAAGCTTTGAGTAAGTCTTGAATGTA
Organism: Xiashengella succiniciproducens; assembly: GCF_023674465.1. Classification (GTDB taxonomy): domain Bacteria; phylum Bacteroidota; class Bacteroidia; order Bacteroidales; family Marinilabiliaceae; genus Geofilum; species Geofilum succiniciproducens. The sequence goes on from NZ_CP098400.1 coordinate 2,428,352, forward strand.
GATGTATAATTCACATCAATGTTTGCACGACCTTCCTCACCACGCTTTGTAGTAATAAGAATAACACCGTTTGCACCACGAACACCAAAAACAGCAGTAGCAGAAGCATCCTTCAAAACAGAAATGCTGGCTACTGAGTTAATATCTACGCTATTCATGGGTCGCTCGATTCCGTCAACCAGGACAAGGGGTTCACCACCATTCCATGTACTCACACCACGAATAACAATTTCGGGATCTTCTTCACCCGGACGACCTGTAGTGGTCATTGTAACAACACCGGGAAGGTTACCGGTCAAAGCCTGACCCAAACTGGAGACACCACCAGTGCGTTCAAGCGTTTTAGCAGTGGTCTGGGCAATCGCACCGACCACACTTTCCTTCTTTTGTTGACCAAAACCTACTACAACAACCTCGCTGAAGATTTGAGCATCTTCAACCATAGTAACAAAAATTCGGTTCTGGTTAGCAACATTAACAGTTTGAGTTGTCATTCCAAGGAATGTAAATACCAATTCGGTATCTTCTTGCTCAAGCCTGATACTAAAGCGACCATCGAGGTCTGAAATTACACCTACTCCAGGCTTGTCCTTAACTGTAATAGCAACTCCGTAAAGCGGTTCATTATTGGAGTCAACTACTGTACCCTCCACTACGCGCGACGTTTGCGCAAAAATGTAGGATCCTCCTGTCAGAAGCAGAAGGAGCGCCAGCAGTTTTAAACCAACTAACTGATTAAACAGTGGCCATAAATGACTTTTAGTTTTCTTCATTTTTTTTGGTTTTGATATTTTTTTGACTGCTTTTGGGACTTTTTCTTTTAGACTTAAACCCCTCAACAATTTGGTACTAGCTGTACACTAAGCATTTGGGCTAAGTCTTCAAGTCTCTGTCTCTGATTCTATTCATAATTGGGAGTTTAGATTTTTTGTCTTAAAAAATGTTTACAGACAAATCTAAGCTCATGTGTTCTCTTTTGTTTTTGTTTATAAGTATTCATTGTTTGATTTTAGATAAAAAAGCAAACAATTGTGAAAATCCGACGCAGGAAATACTTTTAATATTAGATACACCAACATCCTAGTTAATTCTTTTTCTTTTACTTACATCATTTTATTGTATCTATAAACTAAAATCGATAAATTCTTGAACTACAAAGAATGTTAACCAGAGATAAAAAGAAAACCCAGTTTCTGAATCATGCTGGGACATTCCGATATGAATTACTAAAAAGCACTTCGTACAAGTCTAAATCCCTGATCTGGCCCCATCCCTGAAGCTTCAAACAGCCCCCTGTACCTAACAGCACATGCATGCTCACCTCCAATCCAACCTCCACCTCTCCAGACTCTTGCATAACCCTGCAGAAGCTGTTTGTCTTCGTACCAATCCCAGCACCATTCCCTTACGTTGCCAGACATATCATAGAGACCGCAACTGTTTGACTGCTTACGACCAACCCTGTGAGTACGCCCCTTGTTTTCCTCAATAGCTGACCAGCTCCAATCACCTTCAAGAAAGCTTTTCCCTGAGTTTCGCCAATACCAGGCAACTTCATCCACCTTATCACTTCCACTGAAGATATATCCACGGCCAGCGCAGGATGCAGCAAACTCCCACTCAGCTTCTGTCGGCAAGCGATATCCATTTGCCGTGGTGTCAAACAACACAGTCCACTTTACACTATCAATTTCATTGAAATTAACATGATCTGTCTGATCCTTAATAATTGTATAGCATGGCTGCAAACCTTCCTTCAAACTTCGTCTGTTACAATACTCTACACAATCATACCAACTTACATTTTCAACTGGAAGGTCAGCCCCTTTGAAAAATGAAGGATTGCTTCCCATCACCTTAGTCCATTCTGCCTGAGTTACCTCATGCCTGCCAATGTAATAATCCGACAACTCTATTGCATGATCCATATATGATGGCACAAAACTGTCTCCTTTGATTAATACCATGTTTTTGTCGATCTCCGAACAACATGACGAGAAAACCAAAACAAAGAATAACCCTATGTGTGTAATAGCAGATCTCATAAGCATATTATTTATTAAGATGTGTTGTCTGCGCAGAAGCGCAGACAACACTTGTTAAAGTAAGTCCGACCAGGAAAATTAAATCAGAAAATTATTGAACGGGAACAAACCTCCACTGGGCATTGGGATGTGTGGTGTTTGCGTACTGGCTGACTGCAGAACCGCTGGTTGTTCTGCCATAGCCATCCAGATACATACCTGTACCCCTGTTCCTTAAGCGATAGTAGCCGTCTCCGGCTGCTTCCAGGCTCCATTGGGCATTTACATGAGTAGTATTTGCATACTGCCCTGCATTATCACCATTGTTGGTTCTGCCCATTCCGTCAATATATAATCCTGTTGCACGATTCTTGAATCGTTCGTAACCTCCTGAGGCCTCACGTATCCAGTGTGCATTCTGGTGATTTATATTGGCATATTGACCAAGATCTCCACCATTGTTTGTTACACCCATCCCGTCAATATACAATCCTGTTGCACGATTCTGAATTCGGTAGTACTGGGTGCCACCTCCACCGTTATTACCTCCTCCGGTACTGCTACCAGCATTCCATACGGTCACATTCGCATATCCCTGACTGCCACCATAAGCTTCAGTCAGCAGTATAGCATAGGGTGACCAGTCATTTCCCAGATTAAGACCTACACTTGCCCATGCATTAACATGATTGGCAAACGTAATAGTCTGGTTTTGTCCTGTGGGAGCCTGTGAACGACGAGTACTAAATACCTGACGGAAGGTTTGTGTACCATCAATAGACGGAGCATTGTAACGCATAGCGGTGTAAATATCATATGTTGCACCGTCACTTGTTACTGCACCTCTATACTCGCCTGTAGGACGTGAATTTCCCCACCTTTCATTTACATAATATTCTATCAGAGGATTCCGTGTCCATCCGTAGTAAGCAATACTTCCGCCACCAGTGTGACTGTGAGCCCCAACATTATACCCTATAACCCTGCTATAATCTCCATAACTCCATCCTTTACCACAAGTAAAATTACCAGAATAGTTCCAGGAAACTGAATAGTTTCCTCCAGATCCGTTTGAATAATTCACACTACCGCTCCTATCATCAGTCCACAGAAACCAGAAAAAACCGTCGTGAGTTCCAGAAGAATATCCTTTCAACTGGAGCCCGGGTACGTCCTCTTGCAAGAATTCATTATCAATACTGTCTTCTGAACATCCTGCAAAAACTAACAGCATAAAAACTGCACATGTTAAAATAGTCTTTTCCATCTAATTGGATTTTTTGTTAATAGATACGTCCGGTCGGACTTTATCGTCAATGCTTCCTAAGCATTTCACTTTCATTTGCTATGGAAAACATTGGATACCAAATTAGTAAGAATAGACCCTGGGATATTTATGATAATAAACATTTATTTTATGTTTTTAGCTATTTCTTATTAGTGATATAATTCTACTAATCCATGATTCTCATTCAATTAACATAATGAATGCAACCTCTTTGCTATACCTCTAAAACAAACCAGGTTCACAAAACCAGAAATGCTTTGCAAATGTTATATTTGCCGCCACTAATCTTGACGAGATGCAGCACAATCAGCAAAAATCACCTATTCTGGCCATAGTGGCCATTACATCATTCCTTGGCACCTTCCTTATATCATCTATCAATATCGCTCTCCCGGCAATAGAAAAGGAGTTCTCTATGCACGCTGTTGCCTTGAGCTGGGTGATTACAGGCTTCCTGCTAACCATGGCAACCTTCCTGTTGCCAATGGGAAGAATAGCTGACCTTAGCGGTGTAAAGAGGATTTTCAAAATAGGAATGTACTTCTTCACAATTTCATCTTTGCTGTGCATCTTTGCAAATTCAGGCACCAAGTTAATTGTATTCCGTCTAATACAAGGTATTGGAGCTGCATTGACAAGTACTACGGGAACTGCAATCCTTGTAGCTGCATACCCTCCCAATCAGAGGGGACGGGTACTTGGAATGTCTGTAGCCTCAGTTTATCTGGGACTCGCCACAGGACCTTTTATTGGAGGAGTGCTAACTGAAACCCTAGGATGGAGATCAGTTTTTGTACTGTCATTTGTTCTCGGAATAGTCGTGGTTATCGTCACCCAGATATTCCTTGGGAAAGACGACAGCGGTAGCTTCAAGGCAATCAAGCAGTTAAGATTCAGAGGAAGTCTCTTTTACATAGCAGGTCTTGGAACTCTTGTTTTCGGCTCCTCACGCATTCCTGAACTATCCGGCTGGTTACTTATGCTAGTAGGTCTTGTATGTTTCATAATCTTTTGGCGTAGTGAGTCAAAATCTGAGTTTCCTGTCTTCTACACTAAGTTATTCACACACAACAGACTCTTTGCATATTCCAATCTGGCAGCATTAATCAACTACAGCTCAACCTATGCTATCGTATTTCTGCTCAGCCTCTATTTGCAAAAAATCAAGGGTATGCCTGCACACATGGCAGGGACGATACTGGTAGCACAGCCTTTAGTAATGGCTATTTTCTCTCCTCTAGCCGGCAGACTTTCTGAAAAGATTCAACCCCGATATCTGGCATCGTCAGGAATGGCCCTATGTGCCACCGGACTAATAGCCTTCTCGTCTCTGAGCAGTAACACCCAATTGTGGTTCATTGTAGCGATACTAATCTGGATGGGACTGGGGTTTGCCCTATTTTCCTCGCCAAATATGAACACGATAATGAGCTCTGTTGACCGCAACAGTTACGCACAGGCATCAGGAACGGCAGGCACCATGAGGGTGGTGGGACAAATCGTCTCAATGACAATTGCCACTTTCTTCTTTGCTCTGTTTATGGGAAAGATTCCGATTGAGGAAGCCAGTGAAGGAGTGTTTATTATGATAATCAACAAAGCATTTTTAGTTTTCGGACTAGTAGCCCTTTTGGGAATCTATTTTTCGTACTCTCGAGGAAGGCTAGACCGGGCTACTGCTTCTTAACTACCCTATTTTAAGGGAGGTCATTGTCAGACTTCCTCCAAGAGGCTTATCATTAAATAATTCCACAGCCTCCCCCTTTTTTTGTAAACCTGCAGCATACAACAGAGGCAGGTAATGCTCAGGAGTTGGAACGGCATAATCAAAGGCTTTACCATGACTACGGAAGTTGATCAAGCCTTTATGGTCTCCGTCAAGGATGAAATGCCTCATCTTTTCGGCAGCCTCAAGGGCCCAGTCATATGCATAATGCTGATCTATCTTGCGCCAATCGAGCATTCTCAGATTATGTACCATATTCCCGCTACCTACTATCAACACCCCTCGCTCACGCAAGGGTTGAAGCTGACGGGCCAGTTCATAGTGATAATCTGGATTTTGCAAATAATCAAGACTCATTTGCACAACAGGGATATCAGCTTCCGGGTATAGGTGCCGTAGCACGCTCCATGCCCCATGGTCTAGCCCCCACGAATGATCAAATGTCAGTTCATGAGAACTGACAGTCTCACGCGTAAGCTTTGCCAGTTCCGGAGAACCAGGTGCAGGATACTGCACTTCATACAGCGCACGCGGGAAACCGCCAAAATCGTGAATTGTTTCTGGCATTTCCATTGCAGTAAGTTGTGTCCCTCTTGTCTCCCAGTGTGCTGAAACACAAAGTATCGCAACAGGACGTGGAAGCGTTGCAGCTATCCTTCGAAAACCTGCAACAAATTCATTCTCCTCAATGGCATTCATAGGACTACCATGACCCAGAAACAGTACTGGCATCCTGGGAGTGCGCGGAAATTTATCCGCTATGTTATTAAGTATTTTCAAACTCATTACAAGCACCTTGATAAAAAATAATGACCAGGCTTTGGCCTGGTCAAAAAGTCTTAAGCCTGTTTTGCAAACTGGACCTCACCAGAAATGCTGATGTCATCACCTACTAACACACCACCTGCTTCAAGTGCAGCATTCCAGTTAAGTCCCCAGTCCTTACGGTTAATCTTTCCAGTAAGAGAGAACCCGGCCTTGGTATTTCCCCAAGGATCCTTGTTTGATCCACCGTATTCTACATTCAGGGTAATCTCCTTTGTAACATCCTTAATTGTAAGATTACCTCTAAGCTTGTACTCCTCATCACTGACCTTTTCAAACTTAGTGCTCTCGAAGATGATACCGGGAAATTTTTCAACATCAAAGAAATCAGCGCTTCTCAGGTGATTATCCCTGTCGTCATTGTTTGTAAAGATTGAAGATGCATCAATCCTGGCGATTACTTTACCATTTTCAAAATCCTCATTATCAATTGAAGCATTGAAAATCTTAAACTCACCCTTAACATTACTAATCATAAGGTGCTTTACTTTAAAAGTAAGTTCACTATGTGCCGGGTCTAAAATCCATTTTGCTTTATCCATGGCCTATAATTTTTAGTTAATAAATTCTTTTTGAATACGGTACAAAGGTATATCAAACAAGAGGCAAGAGGGTAACAGATTCCGGAAACAGTGTGGTATTAATCGGAAAAATTGTAAATTTGAGGAGAAACAGACTTTTATGGATTTTGGCCTTTTACAATATAGCTTTCCTATAACTGATCCGATCTTAAAATTCCTGATCATTCTGATCATCATTCTGAGTGTTCCAATTTTGTCAGATAAGATTCGTTTACCTCACCTCCTGGGAATGATCCTGGCAGGGGTTCTTATAGGTCCCAATGGTCTGAATCTGCTTGAGCGTGACAGCAGTATTATCTTATCTGGGACTGCAGGATTGTTATACATTATGTTTCTCTCAGGTCTGGAAATCGATATGAATGATTTCCGAAAAAATATATGGAAGAGCAGTACACTGGGCCTTCTTGGTTTTTGTATTCCCATGCTTATAGGAACATTTAGCAGTATTTATTTCCTGGAGTTTTCTACAGCTACATCTATACTTCTGGCAAGTATGTTTGCCTCCCACACACTGATTACATATCCGATTGTAAGTAAACTGGGACTCGCAAAAAATAAAGCTGTCAACATTGCAGTAGGTAGCACACTGATAACCAACATGCTGGCACTCCTTGTTCTTGCTATCATAGTAGGAATGAGTAACGGATCTCTTAGCAGTTTCTTCTGGATAAAGTTAGTACTGTCATTTACGGCTTCAACCTTGATTATCCTGCTTGTATTTCCTCATATAGCCCGTTGGTTCTTTAAGAGGTTTAGAGACAATGTATCCCAATATATCTTTGTACTGGTCATTGTCTTTTCCGGAGCTATCTTATCTCAACTAGCAGGAATTGAAGGTATAATTGGTGCATTTATGGCAGGGTTGGCACTAAACGGACTTATTCCCCGTCATTCTCCACTGATGAATCGTATAGACTTTGTAGGTAATGCAATCTTTATTCCTTTCTTTCTTATTGGAGTAGGTATGCTAATTGACTACAGGGCCTTCACAAACAAACACACTTTGTTTGTTGCCTTTATTATGACGGCAGTTGCCATTTTGGGAAAATACCTAGCAGCTATTATTACCAGAAGGTCTTTCAAACTGACAAGTGATGAAGGGACACTCATATTTGGTCTTACAAACTCACAGGCAGCTGCCACCCTGGCTGCAGTTCTTGTAGGCTATAACATTATCCTTGGGTATAATGATGCCGGACTACCCATCCGCTTACTCAATCATGAAATCCTCAACGGTACTATTATAATGATTCTTGTGACCTGTACTGTAGCTTCCTTTGCTACACAAAGGGCCTCACACAGGATAGCCTCTTCAGATCAGCTTTTGAATCAACCAGAAGATATATCTGAAAGAATCCTAATTCCGGTAAGCAATCCCAACACTCTTGATGAACTGGTTAACTTCAGCCTTGTGCTTAAGTCCTCAAAAAACAGGAACGGGATTGTTGCACTTAGTGTAGTTCCAATCGACACGAATGATCCTGATGCCGGTAGTAAAGCACGTAAGTTGTTAGACAGAGCGGCAGAGGCCGGAGCTGCTGCAGATATAAAGATAAAGACATCCTTGCGTTATAATGACAATCCAGTCAAGGGGATAACCCATGTACTACAGGAGAAGAAAATTACTGACCTGATACTGGGCTTGCATGACAGAAAGGGCTTATCCGATTCTTTCCTGGGAACCGTTACGCAAAACATACTGTCCAACACAAATATTACTACTTATATCTATCACCCACATCAGCCCATTGCCACTGTAAGGCGTCACTTTGTGCTGATACCCGAGAATGCAGAGATGGAAACAGGTTTCCCTTTTTGGCTGGCAAAGATATGGAACCTTGCACTGAATACCGGGTCTACAGTGGTGTTTTATGCAGGAATTGACACGCTAAAGTTCCTAAGAAACATTCAGCTTCACCATCCCATAAAGGTTGAGTTTAACGAACTAAAAAACTGGAATCATCTACTTAGGGTCAGGAAAAGAATCAAGACAGACGATAATGTAATTATCGTGTTGAGCCGTGAGAACCTTCCATCGTACAACAGTTCGATGGCCTACATTCCAGCCTATATCAACAAGTATCTAAGCAACAATAACTTCCTGCTGATTTACCCGTCGCAGCTCGACCTTGAAGACGAGAAAGTAGACCTTACCTACCCGTCACTGATTGAAACCATAGAAAAGATTGACGGAATTGGTAAGACCCTTGCGTCCTTGTTCAGGAAGTCCCGGTCAAAAGAGCAGCCACCTCTTCCCTAAATTCAGATGGGGTCTTGCCGGTCTTCGTCCTAAACACCCTAGTGAAATAGGACTTGTCATTGTAGCCGAGCTCGAAACCAATTTCAGCAACCGATTTATTGGTATGGGCCAGCAGCTTTTTAGCCTCAGTCAGTTTGCGTGTCTCTATCAGCTCCGAAACACTACGATTCATTATCCTATGGCATATAAGGTTTAGATTTCTGGCAGACATAAAGAGTTTTTCCGCATAGAAGTCCACGTTGAGAGGCCTCCTGAAGTTATCTTCAAGGATTCTTAAAAAGGCAGTAAAAGTCTCATTCTGAATCTTTGGTTCATCCTGTTCCTTGTCTGTCACCCTTTGCTTTTCAGCCTCAATCATAAGGAAAAGTGCGCTCAGTAAGTGGCGCACGACCGAGAGGTCGGGCGCAGTATTCTTCATCTCAGCATCAATAAGGCTGCATAACAATCCCAGGCGATTGAAGCATGTACCAGATTCCAATGCAATATTTGGCCTTTGCATAAAGCTCTGATAATGCTGAAAAATAGTATCAGCAATAAACTCGCTTTTAAACCGGATCACCCACATGTCAAACTCGTCATTAACAAGTTTAAGTGTTAGTTTATGTGGCTGTCCTTTGGCGACAAAGGCGACAAGCGGAGCCTCGGCTAGAGTCAGTTCACAGTTGATTGTATGCTCAATGCCACCTTTTACTCCAACTATGAGCTCTTCAAAGTCATGTACATGTACTATATATGTGGACTCTGCAATTCTGAGTGCCTCATCCCTATCAACCTTCCAGATACTGAACAATGAATCCATAATTCAGAAGTTTTCACAACATAATTTAACTACTTCACAGAATAACACTGCAATTTACTTTCAATAATCGCCATCATTCCATAATTTTGAAGCTCTTACAAATTAATCAAAATCGTTAACAATGATTTACAGATCCAAATCTTTGTTCTCAATTTTAGCTACCGGCCTTGCTTTTTTCTTTGCCTGTGAAGTTTCTGCCCAAGACGGCACAATCTATCCAATGGATAGACCTGATGAACCCAATGCCATCCTTCTTGGAACAGGAGGTGTTGAAGGACAGACAGCTGAAGAATCATGGTTTATGCAATGGGGTGACCCAATGGCACGTAACATTTCTACAGCCACTCTTACCCCTTTCCTTCCTGATCCGGCAAAAGCTACAGGCGCTGCTGTGATTGTTGCTCCTGGTGGTGGTTTCAGGTGGCTGTCAATGGGTAACGAAGGATGGGAAGTTGCCCAAGCCCTTGCTGACAAAGGAATTGCTGCATTTGTACTTAAGTACAGACTCTTCCCCACTCCCGAGTCAGTTGAAGAATTTACTGAAACGATGAACAGGACTTTTGCGGAGGCTACTCCAAGGGAAGAAACTGCAGGTGAACGTCCCACTCCTCCACCAGCAAGGCCTGCCGGTCCAATACGTTTCTTCCAGATGGATGACGCTGAAGCTGCATATAAGCTAATCGTTGAAAGAGCTGACGAATGGGGTGTTGATACAGACCGTATCGGCATGATTGGCTTCTCAGCCGGTGCAATGCTGACTATGCAATGCGCACTCAACTCAAAAGTAATGAAGCTTGCTTTCATCGGTCCTATCTACGGAAACATGGGTGAAGTTCAGGTTCCTGAGAATGCTCCCTATATGTTTAATGTGATTGCAACCGACGACTTCCTGTTCAACGGAAAGACAGGCGTTATTGAATCCTGGTACAAAGCCGGAATTCCGGTTGAGTTCCACCTTTATCAAAATGGGGGACACGGTTTTGGTCTGGGCAACCCCGACAAGACAAGCAACCGTTGGTTTGATGCATTCATCTACTGGTTGGAAGTAAATAAATTCCTCAATGAAAAGAAATAGTACAATATTGATAACCCTATTGTTTGTAATGGGGTTATTCTCCTGTGTAACAAAAGAAAAACCGGCTGCAGAACCTGTAGTTGACACTACTCACGGTACCATCAGCGGTTATATAAAAGATGGAGTCTATACCTTCAAGGGCATACCTTATGCACAAGCTGAGCGTTTCATGCCCCCACAGGATCCTGAAACGTGGGAAGGTGTAAGAGAGTGCACCAAGTTTGGACCAATTGCTATGCAGGTCAACAGCTGGTCACCCGACTCTGTAATGAACGAGAAAGAGCTTTTTACAGTAAACGTTTGGACCCAGGGTATAAATGATGGTAAAAAACGTGCTGTTATGCTTTGGTTGCATGGTGGTGGTTTTGCCTTTGGCGCAAGTGATGACCCAATCTCTGATGGTCATATGCTGGCTCTAAACGAAGATGTAGTTCTAGTCTCAATCAACCACCGCCTCAATATTCTGGGCTTTCTGGATCTGTCTGATTTCGGTCCCGAATACAAGTATTCTGGAAACGTTGGAATGCTTGATATCGTCAAAGCCATGGAGTGGGTAAGAGACAACGTGGAGACCTTTGGTGGGGATCCTGGTAACGTAACAATACTTGGTGAGTCAGGAGGAGGAGGTAAGGTAGGTACACTAATGTGTATGCCTCCAGCAAAGGGGCTGTTTCACAAGGCAATTATCCAGAGTGGCACCTTGCTTAATGTGATGGACAAGGAATCATCTGCAGCATTGGGAAGAGCCGTATTGGAAGCTGCAGGCTTAACTCCCGACCAGGTTAAAGGATTGGATACTATTCCATACAAAAAGCTTGTAGAAATAGGTAATGAGGCAATGCGTAACTCTGTGGGGATCCGCAGACCGGGTTCAAGCAGAATGTTTGGTTTTGGACCTACTCCCGACGGGGAAGTCTTGCTTCAACAACCATTTTCACCTAACTTTGCAGATATTTCTTCAGACATACCTCTGCTGATAGGATCAACTCTTAACGAAATGATGCCTGTTGCCTATGGTGAGAAAGAAATGACCGAAGAACAGGCTCGCGAAAGACTGTTGCCTTTGTATGCAGAGGATACTGACAAGTTTATCGAGCTTTACAAGCAGACATACCCTGACTATACGCCACAGGATCTGTTATCAATTGACAGAGTATTCAGACCTCTTACAATTGAAGTAGCTGATGTTCGCAGTGCTACAGCAAATGCTCCAACCTATGTATATTTGCTTACATGGAAGAGTCCTGTAGATGACGGAACCAAGGGATCCTTCCACGGAATGGATATTCCACTTGCGTTCAACAATATTGAACTGGGTAAACACTGGACAGGTGACACCGAAGAGTCAATTGCACTAGCTGCTACAATGAGTAAGGTGTGGGCTAACTTTGCCAAGACTGGTAACCCCAATGCCGAAGGTGCTGTTCCTGCGTGGAATGCATACAGTAAGGAAAATGGCGAGACAATGATATTCGACTCTGAATGCAGAATTGCGAATAATCACGACAGGGATCTGATGAGTTTGATAAAGGCGCGATTCTTTAATTAGCTAACTGATTAAGCCCTGCCCAGTACGCAGGGCTTAATCCTTAAAACTATTATTTTGAGATGAGGATTTTTGGAATTTTGGTGTTGGTATCGGCTATTACTGCCGGATGCGGATCGAATGCAAACTCAGGGTCAAATGAACCAGAGAAAGCTGTAACGACAGTAACATACTGTTCTGATCCTGATAATGAACAGCACAAAGGAATCAGGGATGGTTATTCCTTTGAGCTTTGGAATCAATATGGGAAAGGCGATGCTTGTATGACACTTGGTGAAGGAGCTCTTTTTAAAGGACATTGGAGTGGTATAGAAAACTACCTTGCCAGAAGAGGGTATTCCTATGACAATACAAAGCATCATAATGAGATAGGCCGGTTTTCAAGCAAGTACAATTGCATTTATGAACCCGGCACCGAATCCGGCAACTCTTACCTGTCAATCTATGGATGGACTGTAGATCCGCTTATCGAGTTTTACATTGTAGAAGACTGGCGACGCTGGATACCTTCAATGGCTGAAGGTACAGAAAACATGGGCAGTTTTGAGGTAGATGGAAGCATCTATGACGTTTATGTCAGCCTACGCGAGAATCAGCCTTCAATACAAGGACAGCAAACCTTCAAGCAATATTTCAGCATTCGCAGGGATGTACGAAACAAAGGAAACATAGATATCTCAGCACACTTTGATTTCTGGGAATCTCTGGGCATGGAACTTGGAAAATTCTATGAAGTCACATTTGTTGTGGAAGGTTATCGCAGTAATGGGACCTTTGAATTTACCGAACTTGAAATCAATGTGGAATAACCCTATTATATTTAGTTATAAAGCCCTGGGCTCAGCAGAGTCCAGGGCTTTATTTTGCACAATTCAGCCCAATCCAGGCCCTCATTCAGAGTCCACCACTCATAGTACTTCAGAGACACAATTGCATGCGCTATTTCATTATTAATATCCACCAATTGCTTTGTACTCTCAACTACCAACAAGGGATTCAGCGACTGAAATTGCAAAATGTCATAAATCTTTTCACTACCGCTTGCAGCAGCAGATCTCATCCCCTCAATAGTCCACAACACAAATACCCCAAGTCTGCATTCTTCCATTGAATAACTTGAGAATGGATTGAATGGGAAATTCCTGATCAATACAGTTTCATTTCTGTATTTCAAAAGCTCTGGAATATCCGAAGGTGTAAAGGCAGGAAGCAAAAACGTTTTATACTTTCCTACTTTAAGTAAATTAATAAAGGACGGCACATCCAGGGAAGGATAATCTATCCTGCTATGAATAATTTCCTTGTCTTTCACACAACCGCTTAGACCCACAATCAACAGGACTGTAAGCATAATTTTAAGATACTTCATATTGGATAGTTTTAAGATAAAGCTACAGAATTAAGATTATATAAAAGTAATCGGGTTGCACAAACTATCAAACCATCTGCAACAAAATAAAGAGCTCCTGTTGGCAAGAGCCAACAGGAGCTTTTAATACAGGAGAATAATTAATTATTCATCACCTTCGTCGTCACCAGCATCCAATACGAGCTCACCATCAGTCATAGTAAAGGTTGAGCTTGCTGAAGCTCCAAAATCACCTTCAGCTTCCAGAATAACTAGTTCACCAAGTGTCAGGCTCACAAGACCATCCTTAGGAAAGCTTAGTCCGTCACCATATTCGTCATAAACTGTAAAAGTATATTTTCCATCTGGCACGCAAAAATACTCCTCAGCGCTTGCCTGGCCATCCTTATAAGGACCACCTTTGAAAACTTCTTCGCCTTCCTCATCTGTTAATTTCCAGGTAGTCTCACTACCATAACCATCAAACGTGATAGCAAGCTTAAGTTCATTAAGCGTACACGGTGGTTTGATAAAAACAGTTGCTGAATAGTAAGGCAACTCACTAAGATATGGATTGGCAAAATTGTCATCCAACTCAAGTACCAGTGAAATATTAGATCCCTGTGGAGCATCTTCCTTTGCAGAAAGAGCGACCACAACAGTATCTACACCCTTTGGAAACTCAACAGTTGCAGGAACATTAAAATATTGCGCATTCTTTACAGCACGCAAAGAAACACTAATTGCATCAGCATCCTTGCTTCTGACTACAGTTACTTCAAAATCCAGTGCATTATATGCAATAACCACTATCCCAGGGTTTGCCTTAAGAAAACGAACTGCCTGATTAGATTCATCCATAACCGGACTTATACTATCCTTATCCTCGAACTCATCACAGCTGCCCAGTACCAGCGCAGCCACAACAAACATTGAGAGTAGTTTATATATTGATTTCATCGTCTCTAGTTTATGTTATTTGGCATCAAAATTATTCAAAATCTGGAACAGGTAGTGGTGTTGGAGCACCGGGATTATTATCAGCATTTGTTAGCTTAGGATTGGCCAGAATTTCCTTTTCCGGAAGTCTCCAAAGCAAAACCGCATCCTTAGCTGGAATATTAAATATCATAGTAGCATTTGGATATCCACCTCCTCTACGATCAACAGCTTTGTTAAGCCTCATAATATCAAACCAGCTTAAGCCTTCACCCCACAGTTCTACACGTCTGTGGAAATAAACTTCTTCCTGAACATCAGTTGCAGAAGTGCCAGAGAATGAATATTCCGGATTACGATAAGCCTTGATAAAATCAACTAATGTTTGAGCGCCTGTAGATGGTGATCCACCCATTGCCTCAGCTTCAGCCTTAATCAGGTACATCTCTTCAATTCTCATCAAAGGAATGTCGTTTGCGTTTGTTGAAGTACCAACTTCACCTTTATAAGGAGCAAACTTAACATGTGTATATGCAGGATATGCGTATTCTGCCATCCACTCGGCCTCCTCCTCGTTAAGGATCGGGGACTCACCATTTGCATCAATCCACCATCCTTTTCTAACATCAGTTGCAGGAATAGCTTCATACAGACTCTTATTTATCTGCCTACCTTTTGAGAAGTTAGCATAACCATAGTTCAATGAACCCATGTGAGAAGGCCAGTTAACAATACCAGAAGTCACTACCCTGTCTGTTTCCGAAATAATAACTCCCCACATCCATTGATTTTCACTAACAGAGTTAAAATAGGGCTTACTCACTTCTGCAATAGTAGCTGGTTTAATACCTTCAGATGTAGCTTCAGTAATAGCACTGCTAGCATCTGCAGCAGCTTCGTCCCACCTTTGCATTGTCAGATTAACCCTGGCACGTAAGCCGTATGCAACAGCTAGACTTACATACCTTTTGTCAGCCCTCTCTACTCCACCATCTTGTGCCTTAGCTAGCAACTCAATTGCCAAATCCAAATCATCGGTAATCAAGGTAAAAACTTCAGCAACTGTAGCTCTTTCAACACCTTCTATAGCAGCATCACTGTTATCTTCTGTTACAATAGGAACACATGGAGCATTCTCATTGCCAACATAGTTAAATTGATACAGTTGCGCCAACACCCAGTAATTAAAGGCTCTCGAAGCCAAAGCCTGAGCCAGAAGGAAGTTAATAGTAGGGTCTTCTGAGTCGGCTGAAAGAGATGCCACAGCAGTATTAGAAGTCTTAATCTGCGCATACAAAGTATTCCATACAATAGTACTTTCATAGGATGAAGTACCTCGATCTGAATAATCCAGGCTATTGCCGGTCCAGTTATAACCATTATCATTACTTACTACGTCATAACCATTGGCATCAAAAAACATCATCAGAGCTGGATAGCCAAAGTCGTTATGGCGACTGGCACCCAGAGCATCTGCATTAGGATTATAGGTTGAAAGCTGTGAAAAAATTGCATTAACACCAGCTTCAACTTTCTTTGGATCCAACTTAACTACTTCCTCCTTTTGCGCAGGTGTAGTAGTATTGCCTTCTGGCGCGGTATCCAAGTCTTCACAACCTGCAAACACTGTCACAGCCAGGGCTAAAACTCCATATAATATATTCTTTTTCATACAAGTAGTCCTTTATTTAGAATGCAACATTAATACCTCCAGAAACTGTACGGATAGGTGTGTAACGTGCAGTAGTTGCACTGGTATAGCTTTGACGAGGATCAAGACCTACTCTATTTGTCAACAAAGCTACATTATCAGCTGAACAATATACTCGTACCCTGGATACTCCAACTCTATCAACTATGCTCTTTGGCAATGTGTAACCAAGAGTAATATTGTTTAGGCTCAAGTAATTTGAACTAACAAGGAACCTTGTAGATGTTGAGTTTGAAAATCTATCATTTGCATTGAGTCGGGGAACATCTGTAGTCGTGTTTTCCGGAGTCCATGCCTTATAGATATCCTTATGCCAGTTATTTCCAGCATTACTTGAAGATCCACCATGCATCAACCTTGCATATCCTGAATCATAGATTTGGCCACCTAACTGATATGCTAACTGAACTGAGAAGTCAAATCCATAAGCATCTACACTAGTTCCAAAACCACCATAGACCTTGGGTAGAAGATCTGATGTTCCAACCTTGTTGGTGTTATCAGCCTTTTGCCAGTCAGTAGTCTTGTACTCCCTACCATTATCATCCTTTGCCCAGTACAAAGCTTCACCTGTGTTAGAATATACACCGGCATATTTAACAAGGTTCATTCTATACATTGAATAACCTTCTTCATACCTCCTGGTTCCATCAATTATAATTCCACCAAGGTCAGGATGCAACTCATTTATCTTATTCTTAATAAATGAAGCATTAGCATAAACACCCCAATTGATATTAGACGTTTTAAGTATATTATAGTTTAGATCTACTTCCAAACCGGAGTTAGTCATAGAACCAATATTCATAGGTAAATTAGGATAACCAACAGTAGGGTTTGTAGGCTTCAAATAAAGCATATTTGATGACTCTCTGCTAAAATACTCAATAGAACCAGTCAGCTTGCTCTTAAACAAAGCAATGTCGAAACCCACATTGTATGAGATACTGGTTTCCCAGGTAATATCAGGATTACCTTTTCTATCCAATGCCCCATCGGAGAAAACTCCGTCTGCTCCAGTAACTCTGTATTCGTCTTGCCAGCCATAGAGTGAACCAAGCAAGTCATTACCCTGCTCACCATAAGAACCTTTAAGCTTCAGCATATCAATCCAAGTAAAATCACGCATGAATTCTTCATTGCTAATCATCCATGCAGCACTTGCTGACCAGAAATTACCCCATCTTTTATCCGGGTGGAAACGTGAAGATGCATCCCTTCTATAGGCAAGATTTGCAAAGTATGTGTCATTATATGAATAATTAGCACGACCAATTATACCTTTGGTAGCATAAAAATCAGCTGACCCACCACCCCTTAGGTTATCAATAGCATTACTTACATAGTATTTCTCAGGGTGATACAGGTTCTCACCAGATGCAAAAATCTCATCTTCACGATTTGAGTAACCATCATAACCAACGGTAAAATCTAAATTATGCAAATCCTGAAGTACAATATGGTAGTTTGCAATATACTGTTGATTAACTCCAAGTATGCGTGTCTGATCCTGATATGCTGTACCTCCATAAGAAGCACTTTGTCCCATATATGCATTACCCAGGTCATTGTACTTGGTATTGTCTACATTAATACCATACTGAACTAAGAATTTAAAACCCTTGAATGGAGTAAATTCAGCAAAAGCAGTTGTATTAACAATATCCTTTATATACTCAGTTTTGTTAAACAAAAGGTCTCCAGACGGGTTAGATATACTCATAAAGGAACGAGAAAAGTTAGTACTTGTTGTTGTTCCATAATCATAAGTATTACGTCCGGAAGTCTGCTTGATTTGCTTTGTTGCAGCATCCCTAACATATAGAGGATAAACAGGTGCAATATAGTTTGCAATAAAGAATGCATTACCGCTTGAATTGGTAGTTACCTGTTCGCCGGGATAATCACTTAGAATATTTGTAAAACCAACATTCGCTCCAACCTTTAACCAATCATTTACTTTATGATCAGCTTTTAGTCTACCTGTATACCTGGTAAAACCAGAACCATCAATTACACCCTGGTCATCAAGATAACCCAAAGACATATAGAAGGTTGTCTGCTCACTACCACCTGTTATTGATAAGTTATACTCCTGACGCTTGTTGTTCTTGAAAGTCTCATCTGCCCAATTATCAGGGTGATAGTAATAGTCCGCGTCTGAATAACCTAAAGTAGCATTAGGATTCAACTTACCATTTAAACCTATAAGATTCTGTCCCTGAGGAACAGTATAGATCCTGTATCCGATACCACCTTCAGCATCCTTAGGAATAGTAACATTTGCATAATTATGAGCCTGATCAGGACTGTAATTCAGGTTATAAATACCAGCATTATAGATTGCCTGATACACATTCTCAATATAATTCTTAGGACTGGTCAGTACCTCATAATTCTTAACAGCACGTGAGTTTACACCAACTTTCGCATCCAAAGAAACATTAGTCTTACCCTTTGAACCCTTTTTTGTAGTAATCATAATGATACCATTTGCACCGCGAGCACCATAAAGAGCTGTAGAGGCAGCATCCTTAAGTACAGTCATTGACTCAATATCTGAAGAGCTCAATGATGAAAGGTCCCCATCAAAAGGCACACCATCTACTACATATAAAGGATCCATCTCAGCGTTAATTGATCCAACACCTCTGATCCTGACATCTGCTGACTCACCTGGCTGTCCATTAGAACTCAAAATCTGAACACCAGCCATTGTTCCAGAAAGAGCATTTGAAATATTTGCAACCTGACGTTTTTCAAGCTTGTCTGAACCTAGTACTGCTGCAGAACCAGTAAATGATCCCTTGGTTGAGGTACCATAGGCAACAACTATAACTTCGTCCATAGCAATAGAGCTTGAAGCTAAGGCCACATTGATTGTGCTTCTACCTGCAACCTCAATTTCCTGAGTTTCCATTCCGATAAATGAAAACACCAAAGTCTCAGCATCAGTCGGTACATTAAGCGAATATGTACCATCAAATTGTGTAACAGTACCAACTGTAGTACCCTTAACAAAAACGGTTGCTCCAGGGATGGGTTCACCGTCTTCACTTCCGGTCACTTTTCCGGTAATGGTCCTGGTTTGAGCAAAAACTGCGCTCACACCTATTACCATCAGCAAGGAAAGTGTCGCTAGAACTTTCTTCATAAAGTATAAGGTTTAAATTAATAAATAGGACAACTAACTATCGTTTGGTTTTTATTTTTCTTAATTCTTACATTCCAGATGGTACTGTCCGAAATTTCGAACATCATCATGAATTATACAACAAAAAAAGTATCCTTTAGTTTATTCCGGCTATTAATAATTTCAATAATCAGCCAGAAACATGAACGATTTAACACTTTTCCACTTGATTTTATGATGGAATTGACATTCCATGACTTTTATCATACCCCACAACTATCAATCGCATATCCAACAAGTGCTTTATCTTATGATTTAGCTACAAAAATAGAAAAATAAAAATATAAGCAACACCCACAGATAAAAAAAATATATATTTCTTACTAATTATATGCAAAAGAGGGGTGGTCGCTCATATTTTATCTTTTTTCCTGTTCTCGATACAGTTTTTTAGGGGGATATATCCATTTTTTAGTCTATTTTCTATCTTCATGGTATTATATTACCTATATACTGCCTTTAAAATGTAATTTTATGAGCTAATCTAAAAAATGAAATATTGATAGTTTATATAAGATTGAAATGATAATTTATCAAAATCCGGTATGTAATAAAATAAAACTGATAGAATTGGCAGTACTTACAAAGATTGATGATTATCAATATTTTATACTGACTTTTGTCATCTTTTCATTCACTGCAAGTTCCCAATTACCTTATTGAATTTTCCAACGCAATATTCAATCTATTGTATCACAACTTATTGCAATAACGGATACCGAGTAATAGCAGTTTTACTTACAATCTGTAAGCAGGTGTCGAAATAAATCTGATGCTCTAAAAAACAAAGTATCTAAAAGAGAAAAGTAAAAGTTTGAAACCTTTTATGCTGCAGTATAAAAACAGAGAAGGTCATACTCCACCCTAAAGAGCGGAATATGACCTTCTGAAATCGTAGTACCTTAACTAGTTTATTCTGGAAAGAAAGACTTCACTTTGTCCACTAATTATTAGTAAAGAAAGCTCCCTCACCTTGGACTGGTATGTAGCGTCCAGCCATCGATTTACTGCATTTATATATGCCTGTTGGAATTCTCTGAATTCAATTCCGGACAAAACTCCAAGCTCATACCTTTCAAGAGCTATATCCAGATTAGATCTAGCGACATCTACGTTCTGCCTTTCGAAATCAACCATCATAAGATTGGTCAGATACGTACTATATAATGTATGTATTTCCCCAATTACTGATAAATGAACATCCTCATATGATAGCCTCTTGCTCTCAAGCTCAATCTTTGCATTCTTAACATTTCTGGTAATCTGGAATCCGTCAAAGATATTCATAGTCACTTCAGCACCGTAATTAAACCCGGTAGATTGGCTAAAGGTCATTACTGAAGCAGGGCTCTCAGATCTGCTGTAACTGTATCCACTAACAAGGTTTATAGTAGGAAACCATCTAGATTTTGCCAAACTAAGATCCTGTTTAGTTATCTCCATTCCAAGTCTAGCCGCTATCAAATCTGTATTGTTGTCCTCTGCATGCATTATTAATTCCTGCTCAGTCAAAGGAGAACCAAGCAAGATACTGTCTTTAATATAACCAGTCTTAAGTAAAGGCTGATTCACATATCTATTCAGGCTTAAATACAAACTATTGAGAGTTTCCTTCTGACGAACCAGATTGGAACTGTCTGCATTCAGGTCAAGCTGAGCTTGAAGCAAATCTATTCCAGCAGCTGAACCAATATCTACCTTTTCGGTGATAATCCTGTAGCGCTCTTTGGACAGCTCCATAAGTTGCTGTGCAGCGTCAACCCTATGTTGTTGCACGATTATACTATAGTAATAATCACTTACCAATACAAGCAGATTCTCAAGTGTCGTTCGCGTTTCAACTTCCCTTAATGACAGGTTCAATGAACTGCGTTTATAGTCTGCAAACATTCCAAGCCCATCAAACACTGTCCATGTCAAATTCACTCCGGCATTTACATTCTCAGACTTTGCACTTGGGAATTCCTGTTCCCTGTCCTGAAATGTTCGCTTTGAGTCGGTTGTAGAGTTGTTTACCCTAACATTTGCATTTAGTGAAGGGAGAAATGGCCTTGCTGTATGACTGTTTTCAGCCTGCGTTACCCTGTTACGCATAATATTAAGCGAAGGATTCTGCTCAATTGCCAATTCAATTATACCTGACAATGGTATAATCTCAGTCTCCTGCCCGATTATTGGCATCAGGCTTAACACAAACAATGACAGGCCTGCTATATATCCTCTTAACATAGTCTTAAACACTCTGTTTATAGTTCTTTTTTTTTACAATGCTCCTATGCTGCATTTTCACTGGCTTCAGCTACCTTAATATTGGCTTCTGAAGATGATATGAAAGTGTACATAGAAGGTATTACAAACAAGGTAAACAAGGTTCCGATTAACATACCACCCACAACAGTAATCCCCATAGCTACACGGCTTTCAGAACCTGATCCTGTTGCAAGCGCCATAGGCATGATACCAAGAATTGTCGAAATACTAGTCATCAAGATAGGTCTGAAACGTCGCACAGCAGCATCCCTAATAGCTTCTGCTCTACTTAATCCGGCCTGTTTACGCTGGTTAGCAAACTCAACTATCAAAATACCATTCTTGGTAACCAGACCAACAAGCATGATAATACCAATCTGACTAAATATGTTCATGGTTTGTCCAAAGTACCACATTGAAAACAACGCTCCAAGCAAAGCCAGAGGCACCGTAAACATAATTACCAATGGGTCACGGAAGCTTTCAAACTGAGCAGACAATACCAGGTAGATCATAACCAAAGCCAGAAGGAATGCAAAGGCCAGGCTTGATGTACTCTCGACGAAATCCCTCGAATCACCGGTCAATGCTGTACTAAATGTATCATCCAGCACTTTTGCTGATATCCTGTCCATTTCCTCAATACCATCACTGATGGTATAGCCTTTGCCTAATCCGGCAGAAACAGTTGCAGAGACAAATCGATTGTAACGGTACAACTGTGGTGGGGTACTGCTTTCCTCAATAGTCACAAGATTATCAAGCTGAATCAGCTCCCCTGCCCTGCTGCGTACATATACCGATGCAATATCAGTCGGTTTATCTCTATGATCCCTCTCAAGCTCCCCAAGAATCTGATATTGCTTGCCATTCATCACATAATATGACAAGCGGCTACCACTCAGAGTAAGCTGCAAAGTCTGTGCTATATCCCTAACTGATACTCCAAGCATAGATGCCTTCTCCCTGTCAATATGGACCTTAAGTTCAGGTTTGGTAAACTTAAGATTCAAGTCATAGTTCTGGAAAACCGGGCTTTTATCAACCTCATCCATAAAGGCAGGAAGGAATTCCTTAAGTTTTTCCAGATTCTGAGCCTGAAGAACATATTGAACCGGTAGGCCGCCACGGCGGCTGCCGAAGGTCTGAGATTGTGTCACATAAGACCTTGCTCCGGTAAAGCTTCTTACCTTTGCACCAAGATCATCAGCTATTTCCTGTTGACTTCTTTTCCTTTCAGAAGCATCTGTCAATACAACATTAAAAAAACCGGAGTTATTTCCTCCCATCCCTACCATCTGAAACACAAACTTGAGCTCAGGAACATCATTCATGATGAACTCTGCCAGTTCATCAGTATATCTCAGGGTATAATCAAAAGTTGTTCCTTCAGGTCCTGTCACACTTACCCTTAACTGACTACGGTCCTCCATAGGTGCCATTTCTGAAGGAATGGAAAACCACAAGGTCAAAATAATAATTACCGACAGCCCCATAATAAGGGGAGTTAATATCTTGTGTTTTTCCAGATAAGAATTGAGTAATTTGCGGTACTTATTGTTCAACCATTGGAAGAAAGGCTCAGTTTTCCGATACATCCATGATCCACTCCCCTTGTGAGAATGCAGGATGCGGGTCGACAACATCGGTGTAAGAGTTAGTGCTACAAAGGCAGAAATAAGAACTGCTCCGGCAATAACGATACTAAATTCTCTGAATAGACGACCGGTTACTCCCTGAAGGAACACTATTGGGAAGAACACTGCTACAAGGGCAATAGTAGTTGAGATAACAGCAAAAAATATTTCTTTCGAACCTTCAAACCCCGCTTGTATTGGATCAAGTCCATTCTCGATCTTGGAGAATATATTCTCCATTACTACTATGGCATCATCAACAACCAGTCCTATCGACAGTACCAAGGCAAGTAGTGTAAGTATGTTGATAGAGAAACCGGCAATATACATTATAAAGAATGCGCCAACAATTGAAACCGGAATAGCAAGAGCCGGAATCAAAGTTGTACGCCATTCACGCAAAAACACGAAAATCACAAGCACTACAAGGATTAGTGCCTCAAATATTGAATTACGTACCTCCCCAATAGATGCCCTGATATACTCAGTATTGTCAAATCCAACTTCAGCAACAATATCAGCAGGAAGATCCTTTTTCAATTCTTCAAGTCTCTTCAATGCCTCATCAACTATTGAAATATAGTTGGCTCCAGGTTGCGGTACTATAATATTATTAACCATCGGCACCCCGTCCCGCTTTAAAATGGAGTACATATTTTCAGCCTCAACTACAGCCCGACCAATATCTTCAAATCTTACAACTCTTTCACCATCCTGATAGACAACCAACTTATTGAAGTCATCAACAGAACTGAAGCGACCCATTGTCCGTACAGATAGCTCTGTATTGACACCTTCGATACGCCCTGAGGGAAGCTCAACATTCTCACGCATAAGCGCATCCCTAACATCTGCAGGCGTTAGCCTGTATGCAGCCAGTTTAGTTGGATCCATCCAAAGTCGAATGGCAAATCTCTTGGCTCCCCAAGTATTTACCACACTAACACCAGGGATTGTCTGAAGTCTTTCCTTAAAGTTAACCTCTGCATATTCAGTAAGATCAATAAGTGAACGACTGCTACTACTTAATGAAATAGCAAATATGGGCTGAGCGTCAGCATCAGCCTTGGATACAACAGGAGGGTCAACGTCTGCAGGCAACCTTCTCAATGCACCTGAAACCTTATCTCTTACATCATTGGCAGCTGTCTCAAGGTCGGTTTCCAAGTCGAACTCAACGGTAATTCTACTAGAACCGTCACGACTGCTACTGCTTATACTCCTAATCCCCTGAATACCGTTAACAGCCTCCTCAAGTGGTTCGGTAATCTGAGTCTCAATAACATCGGCATTTGCACCCGGATATGAAGTGGATACCGTAATAATTGGCTGATCTACACTGGGGTAGTCACGCACTCCCAGATAAGAAAAACCAATAACCCCGACAATGATGATAAAAAGGTTCATCACAATCGCCAACACGGGGCGCTTTATACTAACTGAAGACAAACTCATAGTTCCAGCAAGGTTTTAATACATTAATTCTCCCTCAAGCTAATCTCTACAGGCATACCACTTCTGAGTTGAAGCACTCCGCTGGTGATAACGGTATCTCCAACAGCAACACCTTCCTGTATTGCGACATAACGCTCTGTTCTGTTACCGCTTCTTACTCTTATCAATTCAGCAACTCCATTTCGGTAAACATAAACCTGCTCACCATCCATCTGAGGTATAATAGCTTCACTTGGCACCTGAACTACATTATCCTCCCTGCCGATAATAATTTTAAGATCAGCAAACATACCAGGCAAAAGTCTGTAATCGCTATTGGGATACTCAGCTCTGAGTGTAAGGGAACGTGTCCTCTCATCTATAGAAGGCTCAACTGCATATACTTTTGCCCTGAAATTATCAGAATATCCGGCTACATTGAAGATAACTTCACTTCCAACAAGTTTGGATGACTGATATCGTTCAGGTACAGAAAACTGCAATAACAATGGGGAGGTCTTCACCAGTCTGGCTACAGCCAGACCTGGTTGGATGTACGCTCCCGGACTGACATTTCGAAAACCAATTATTCCATCAAATGGAGCACGTATCTGAGTTTTCTGAATGCGGATATTCAAAAGATTGATCTCTGAATCTATAACAAGAAGGTCTGTCTGAACTTTATCAAAAGCTTCACGACTTATAGCTTCCTTTTCAAGCAATACTCTCTGACGCTCCAAAGTCTGCTCTATTAACTTTTTCTGATGTATAGCCTTTTCCCTCTGTGCCTGAAGTTCTGAATCGTCAATTACTACGAGAAGATCCCCCTTCTTTACACGTGAACCTTCGTCAAATTCAATTTTTCGAACTACACCGGCTATCTCCGTACTAATGTTTACTTCTTCGCTGGCCACCAAGGTACCGGCAGCCTTAAGCGCGTTCTCCATAGTTCCAGGTTTCACCACTATTGCCGAAACTGGTAACGCTCTTCCCATTCCGCCAGGACCCGCATCTGGACCTTTTTTACCTGAAAACAATCCTGTACGAGGAATAATCAGAAAAGCAGCAATAACTACAATGCCTCCGATTGCAATGGTCTGTTTGAGTGACTTCTTCATATTATTTATTATCCTAACCCTGTTAATTTTTCCACAATTCAGACAAAGGTATATTATAATAAGTCAATTACTATCCGGACTTACATCAGAAGTTTACCATCCCTAAATAATTAACAAGAACTTAACAAACTCACACCTAAAAAAGCTCAAGATACCAAGGTTTAAGACTGTCTGAAAGGCAAATGGTTTAAGCCTTACATTTATAAAAAGGCTTAAATTTAAACCTCAAACACACAATTAAACCCTCCATTTTCTCAATAGCTATTCACCCATATAACACGTTTTCAAGCACTAGATCAATACATTAGTCACATAGCGGAATATATGACCTAAATATTCCGACATTTAAATATTGTTAAATGTGCCAATGAACTTGAATTTAAAGGGTTTTTAAGTACGTGTGGAGAAGGATTTGCTTGTCTTATACGTGAAGTGCGGTAAAGAAGCCCCTTCACACTGATTACTAAAACACGCAACAAAATGAACGACAAGAAGATACGCAGGGACCTATACAAAGTATTGAGAAAAACAGGGGTTCCAAGGGATAGGATAGCAGAGAATGCATCATTTGAAAACGACATGCTTATGGATGCAGTTGATATGACCTGCTTTCTGTATTATTTGGAGACAAAGTTCAATGTAATCATTGACAACGATATTTTGCCAAAGATCGCTTCGGTACAGTCCACTTTGAATTTCTTACAACAACGCTGTGCCTAATAACTCATAGCTTTAGTTTATTCAAAAGAAAGCCTGATGGTCATTGACCATCAGGCTTTTTTTGTCGGGATGAGAAGATTCGAACTTCCGACCCCGCGCCCCCCAGACGCGTACTCTAACCTGGCTGAGCTACATCCCGAACTGTTTTCAAATCCGGTGCAAAAATATAAAAGTTTACGTATTATCACAATCCACCACTACAAAAAAACAAAAATCATTCTACCTTAATTGTCTGTCAATTCATCCGGCTTTTTATCAAATAGAATGAATTTTACTACAAAACACCGCTTATTTACCATATTTTTGTAAAAACACGTTTGGCATCCAGTATTTCAGGAATAGTCCCGAATCAAATATGTCGCAAAAATCAATACCTGCACAAGAGGCTCTAATTATTGACGGCTTAAAAAGAGGAGACGAACATTTCTTCCGGCTTTTGTTCGATACCTATTATAAATCCTTGGTAGCTTTTGCCAACAGGATGCTGCTCGATATTGACCTTTCAAGGAGTATTGTTCAGGATGTCTTCGTAATGCTTTATGACAAACGGGAAGAAATCAACATTCATACTAGTCTCAATGCCCACCTCTACCAATCTGTAAAAAACAGATGCCTCAATCATATCAAGCGAGATAAGATGAAAAACAGGCATCACGATATACTGCTGGAAAACAGCGAGACTGTTCAAGCTCCAGCTAACAGCCTGGAGTACAACGAGCTTGAGAACTTAATCCGCTCCACTATTGAGAACATGCCCGACAGGTGCAAGGAGATATTCAGGATGAGCCGCTTTGAAGGTAGATCCAATCAGGAAATAGCCGACAAGTTGGGTATCTCCAAAAGAACAGTGGAGACCCAAATAAGCAATGCTCTTAAAATACTTCGCGAAGAACTCTCCAAATACCGCATGCTACCGGCCTTCTTATGCATGGTAGTATTTTTTCTTATATAAAATCCGTTTTCTTATACGTGAACCCTTCTGGTCATTTGTCTTATAAATGACGTTCGAAACAACAACCTATATAATACTTGTATCATGGAATTTCTACTTCAATTAATCGCTGAGCTTTTTGCCGGAACTCCGGAAGAAGAAAAGAATATGGCTATGGAAGCTACTGAGGCCGTAGCAACTGAAGCTGTTAAAGAAGAAACAATCGCAGCTGAAGCTCCGGAAGTAAGCCCCAATATTTTCAACGTTATCCATTTTCGTTAATATTCCATCTTACCGGTTGTTTTAAAGGAAGTTTGTAATGAATTCTAATGGGAATATGTTTGAAGATCTGGTCGTGCGCCACATCTCCCAATTGACCACGGGAGAAGAGAACGACACGGTTGAATCGCTGCTGAAAAGCGATAATTCTTTCAGGCAGCTATACAGGGAGTATAAGTTCGTCTGGGAGCAGGCAGCTCTGACTGACGACGTTGTCAGTCAGGATTGGGGTAGCATTCGTAGTAGGATGGGGCTCAATATTTCCAGATCACGTTCTCCCTTCTCATCATTGCTAAGGGTTGCTGCAACACTGGCGTTGCTTATATCAGTATCTTCAGGATTATGGGTCTACTGGAATGTTCCGGGCTATGGACGATGGGTGGTATTTGAAACAGGTGCCTCGGCAGATTCCATAGTATTGCCTGACCAGAGTATAGCCTTCCTGAATCGTAACTCATCACTTAAGTTTATTAATGCATTCAAGGGTTCTGAAAGAAGTGTCAAACTGGACGGACAGGGATATTTCGAAGTAAAGTCCGATCCTAATAAACCTTTTAATGTAGAAGCTGGTGATGTCAATGTAAGAGTTGTTGGTACAGCCTTTCATCTTGATGCAAGCCGCCATGACGGAATAGTTGAACTCAATGTTACCAAGGGTACTGTACTGGTTAAGAACCGCGTTGAAGAAACTCCTGTGTATGCAGGAGAGTGGGCTTTGGCAGGTGACAAGGTTATTGGTAAAGGATATGCCAAGGATCAAAACTTCCTATCCTGGAAGACAGGCATCCTCGAATTTAACAAAGCATCGCTCAAGGAAATTGCCCTTGCTCTTTCTCGCCACTTCACTGAGATAGAAAGCTTCGAAATATCAGGTAATCAGACTGACATACTAGTCACCACACGATTTAGAAGTGAAAGTCTGGATGATATCATTGACGAGCTTGGAGTTCACTTCCAAAAAAACTTCGCATTAGAAAATGGAGTTTTAACCATAACTGATTAACTTTAGGGGGCTTAAAATAATCCCCCTTTGAGGCTGAATATTGTACATATTATCCGAAACCTTATATGCGGGGTTG
Source organism: Xiashengella succiniciproducens (assembly GCF_023674465.1). Classification (GTDB taxonomy): domain Bacteria; phylum Bacteroidota; class Bacteroidia; order Bacteroidales; family Marinilabiliaceae; genus Geofilum; species Geofilum succiniciproducens. The sequence continues at coordinate 2,457,115 of NZ_CP098400.1, forward strand.
TTCTATATATTGGAGCAACCTCGTTTTCGTTATTTGCACAGGATGATATGACTCCAGTTGTAAAACCGGAGGCATTCAGAGGACATGCAAGGACCGCAATAAGTATTCTCGAACAAAGTTCCGGTTGGATCATTAGCTACAGTAACAGAATGTGCCTTGAAAGCGAAGTGATCCTAAAAAACGAAAACAGAACCCTGCTACAGCACCTTGAAGACATTTTCGCACACTGCTCCTTCTCATATGTAATAAGAGATAACAAGATCATTCTACGACCTGTCGATCCTTCTGAATATAGCTATACAGTTAGCGGTTTTACTTACGATATATCATCAGGGGAGACCCTTCCAGGAGCTAATATATTTAATTACATTTCCGGCATTGGTACAGCAGGTAATAACTACGGCTTTTACAGTATCACCCTGCCTGGGGGATCCAACGTCCTAACAGCATCCTTTGTGGGATATTCAAGTGAGACTAAGAGCTTTGAACTAAGGTCAGATACTGTGATCAACTTCAACCTGAAGGGGTCATTACAGTTAGCCCAGATAAATATCGAGTCCGATTTTGTCCACGAAGGTTTGTATACAACAAATATGGGCACAACCATTATCCCTATTGAGGAGATCAAGCAAACTCCGGCCCTGCTTGGGGAAACCGACCTTGTAAAAAACATCCAGATGTTACCCGGAGTCCAGGGTGGAAGTGAAGGATTCAGCGGTCTCTATGTAAGGGGAGGTGGGCCAGACCAGAATCTCATCCTTCTGGATGACGTTCCTGTATACAATATTGGGCACCTCCTGGGATTCTTCTCAATCTTCAATGCCGATGCAGTCAAGAACGTAACAGTCCACAAGAGCCAGTTTCCTGCCCGCTACGGAGGTCGACTGTCATCAGTTGTAGATGTCAGAATGCTGGAAGGAAACAAGGACCAGGTAAAAGGAAATCTCAACCTTGGTATATTGTCTTCCGGAGCCTCCCTTAACGGACCGGTAAAAAAAGGCAAATCGGGATTTGCCTTATCATTCCGACGTACTTATCATGACTTTATTGCCGGGTTAGTACAACGCGACAATGAAGAAAGCACCAATTACTACTTCTATGATCTTAACGCTAAGTACAACCATTCAATTGGCGATAAACACAGAATCTACTTCAATGTGTACTGGGGAAGAGATAAGTATATAACTACATATAACTACCAGAACATCGCATCTGAACCGGCCACTGAAAACAATCAGGCCACTATCAATGACGAAAACAATGCCGGATGGGGCAACTTCGTCAGCGGCCTCAGATGGAACTACCTGATAAGTCCCAAGCTATTTTCAAATCTCACAGTCACCTATTCAGACTATCGGTTCTTTATCGGAGTTGAGCGTAGCAACAGGGCAGCAACAAATCGTGAGAGTTTCGAGCAACGATACTTAAGCGGAATCAGGGACTTAGGTGTTAAGGCTGACTTTGACTTTTACCCTTCATACAACCACCTGATTAAGTTTGGTGCAGGTGCCATAAGGCACTACTTCAACCCCGGTATTGACGTAGTTCAAAGAAATGCAAGTGGAGGGAGCGTCTCAAGTGAGTTTGGGGAAGATAATATCGTAGGAGGTGAATTTCACGCATACCTGGAAGATGAATGGGATCTTACACGCAAATTAAGAGTCAATACAGGAGTCAGGGCCGTAGCTTTTACAGGTGAAAGTAAGGCCTTTTATTCCGTGGAGCCTCGCCTATCCCTTAGGTACGATATAACACGGTCTATATCTGCCAGGGCTGCATACTCCGAGATGTCCCAATTTATCCACCTTGTAAGTTCATCTAATGTAAATCTTCCAACTGACCTATGGCTGCCGGTAACTGACCGTATTCCGCCAATGCGTTCCAGACAGACCAACATCGGTATTGATATTAAGATTGATAATAAGGGTGTATTCAGGTTTACTTCTGACTATTATATCAAGGAATTGGACAACCTGCTTCACTACAAGGAAAGTACAGGATTCTTCGATTACTCGACATACTGGGAGGACAAGTTGACTATAGGATCAGGAAAATCCTATGGTATGGAATTTCTATTTAGCAAAACTCAGGGAGACCTGAAAGGCTGGATTGGTTATACACTGGCAAGGACTACTAACAAGTTTGATGAACTCAACAATGGAAAAAGTTTCCCTGCCCGGTTTGACAGACGCCACGACGTCACGATAACAGCTAATTACAGGCTGACTGAAAAGACTGATGTAGGGCTTATGTGGCAATATGGCAGCGGCATCCCTGTTACACTGCCCTCTGAGAAGTACTTCGCGCCCAATTTCCCTTACTATAATGGAGACCTTAACATAGGATACTCCGAAAATGCAGTTGCAATAAACGGCTTTAGAATGCCTGATTTCCACAGGCTGGACATAGGGTTCAACTTTACCAAGGTAAGAAAAAGAAGTACCAGAATATGGAGTGTTGGGGCAATCAATCTCTATGGAAGACAAAATCCCTTCCTGGTTTACTTTGCTTCAGAATCAGCTGACGAACCCGGCTCTTCCAGCCGGGTCCTCAAACAGCTGAGTCTCTTCCCCTTCCCCATCCCCTACGTGAAGTACTCACTTCAGTTCTAAAAAAAGCAGATAACGGCTAAAGCCATTATCTGCTCCAATATCTTGTTGTATAGTACCTACAAACTCTGATTACAACGCTTTACAGCCTCTACAATTTCTGCTCCACGTTCAATAGCTGCCTTATTTACCGGCAAAAGGTGATGGTGTCTTTCAGGTATTGATTTCTTAAGACCATTCATCACATTCTCCATATCTACAATGGGCTTGATTTTTAGGTATGCACCAAGAACTATCATATTAAAAGTCTTTTGACTGTGCATTCTGGCAGCTTCCTCAGCAGCATCTACCCTGAAAATTCTGATGTCGTCACGTTCAGGATGACGGGTAATACCATTTCCGTCATAAAGCAGGAGTCCGCCAGGTTTTACCGATTGCTCAAATTTATCCATTGACTGCTGATTAAGAATAATAGCAGTGTCATAGGTTTTCAGGATTGGTGAACTTATTGAAGTATCACTTAGGATTACTGTTACATTGGCAGTACCACCACGCATCTCAGGCCCATAAGAAGGCATCCAGGATACCTCCATGCCTTGCATAACACCCGAATATGCCAGTATCTTACCCATTGACAATACTCCCTGGCCGCCAAAGCCGGCTATGATGATTGATTCATTCATAACTGTAATTTGTCTGATTATTCATCTTTTATATCTCCCAATGGATAGTATGGAAACATATGCTCCTCCATCCATTTGTTTGCATCAACAGGTGTTAACTTCCAGCCTGAGTTACAGGTTGCAACCACCTCAATAAATGAAGTTCCCTTACCTGCTTCCTGATTCTTAAATGCCTTTATAAGGGCTTTCTTAAGTTTACGAACTGCATTTGCAGTATGTGCAGCCTGACGGGTAACATAACTTGCTCCCGGTAATCCGGCAACAATCTCGGTAATCTTCAATGGCATACCATCACGCTTTGGATCCCTTCCGTAAGGACAGGTAGCAGTTTTCATTCCTTCCAGTGTAGTGGGGGCCATTTGTCCGCCTGTCATGCCATAAATACCATTGTTTATGAACACCATAACTATGTTCTCACCCCTGTTGCAGGTATGAATAGTCTCGGCTGTACCAATGGCAGCCAGGTCACCATCCCCCTGATAGGTAAAGACATACTTGTCGGGACGTACTCTCTTAATTGCTGTGCCTAATGCAGGAGCCCTACCATGAGCAGCCTCCTGCCAGTCTATATCTATATAGTTGTATAGCAATACTGCACAACCTACCGGAGTAACCCCAATAGTATCCTCCTGAATACCCAGCTCCTCAATCACTTCTGCCAGCAGACGATTGACCACACCATGAGTACAACCTGGACAATAGTGCATTGGATTGTCTGTAAGAGCACTACTCTTCTTATAAACAATATTCTCCGGCCTGATAATCTCTTTTACATCCACTGACATAGCTTAGCCTCCTATAATTTTTGCCTCCAGAGCTTCAGCAACCTCCTCAGGAGAGAATATTGCTCCTCCGGCACGACCGAAATGTTCAACTTTAAGTTTGCTGTCAACTGACAGACGAACGTCCTCCACCATCTGCCCCATACTCAGTTCCACAGCCAAAATACCCTTGAGCTGTGGTTGCAGCTCCTTAAGCTGGTTAGAGGGAAATGGGAACAATGTGATGGGCCTCAGCAGTCCTGCCTTGATGCCCTTCTCACGAAGTATCTCTACTGCCTTACGGCAGATACGAGCACTAGAACCATAGGCAACAAACAAATACTCTGCATCATCACACATAATCTTTTCATAACGAACTTCGGCTTCCTCTATAGCTTTGTACTTGGCCTGAAGCTTTATGTTGAAGGCTTCGAACTTAAGTGGATCCAACTCCACAGAAGTGATAATATTCCGCTTCCTGTTCTTTGGCTTTCCTGTAGTGGCCCAAGGATGCATTTGAGCTATTTCGTCATTGGTCCATCGTGGTTTAAAGGCCTTTAGCTCCACCTTCTCCATCATCTGACCAATCATCCCATCACTCAGAATCATAGCGGGATTGCGATATTTGAATGCCAGGTCAAAGGCCAGCTCTACAAAATCTGCCATTTCCTGCACAGAAGCCGGAGCCAGGACTATAAGCTTGTAGTCACCATGACCTCCACCCTTAACGGCTTGAAAATAATCCGATTGCGCAGGCTGAATAGTACCAAGTCCCGGACCTCCTCTCACAACATTGACTACCAGACAGGGTAGTTCTGCTCCTGCAAGATATGTTAGTCCTTCCTGCATAAGACTGATTCCCGGACTGGAGGATGAGGTCATAACCTTCTTGCCGCAAGCAGCTCCTCCATATACCATATTTATTGACGCTACTTCGCTTTCTGCCTGCAGCACTTCCATCCCTGTTGACTCCCATGGTCGTAAATCCATAAGTGTCTCCATAACTTCGGACTGAGGTGTTATAGGATAACCAAAATAAGCATCCACACCACATCGTATTGCAGCCTCGGCGATAGCCTCGTTGCCCTTCATTAACCTGATCTCTTTCATGCCTGATCTGTTTGAGCTCTAATACTTAATTCATTGTTATACTGCATCTGCAAGTCTTACCCTATAAACGGTCAGACAACTGTCGGGACATACCATCGCACAGTTGGTGCAACCGTTACAGGCATCAGGATCATGCATGTATGCAAAATTGTACCCTTTTGAATTGACCTCATCCGCCAGGCGGATCACATTAGTGGGACAGGCTTCGACACATAACGAACAGCCTTTGCAGCTGTCCCTGTCCACTTCTATTGCTCCTTGAACTTTAGCCATACTAAATGCTTTGCTTTTAAACTTTTCGAAGTTAAGGATAATATATAATTAAGGCACCCCGACAGTTTGTTAATACCGCCCGGGAGCCTTCAATTTATACTCATTCTACTTTGTGATCTTTGGCGAAACACCTTAGTCTTTCTGCCAGATCATCCATACGTTCTGCCGTTGTGTGTGAGACACTTATGCGCAATCCTTCTGTACGGGTACTACCGGTAGTATCTAGGGTTATGGCAGTAATGCCATAACAAATAAGTTCACTAAGCAAATCCTCGCCATTCATTCCAGGATAGGCAACAGTGAAGTAAAAACCGTCACCAATGGGCTCCCCTTCATCCTGGTCATAAACCAAATAGAAGCCATTGCTAACAAAGTGCTTCTTCATTATTGCAGCTCTGTTGCCATACTCCTTCAAATATTCAACGAAGTCAAACTCTCCATCATTGGCTGCCTTTAATATCCTGGCCACCCCATATTGTGCGGAATGCGAGATACCTGCCGACATTGTATAAACGACCTCCTGAAGCAGAGCAGGCCCCAGTTGGTCGGCTACGAAAAACCTTGACAGATCTTCAAAACGGCGCGAGAAAAGCTTATCAGAAATCATCACGCCTCCAATGCGCTGCCCGGCATAACTGAATATCTTGGATGAAGAAAACAGCAGGATATAATTGTCGGTAAATTTAGCCACTGTTGGCTGCAATGGCCCATCAGTCTTTCCATGCCTAAAGTCCATTCCAAAATAAGCAAGATCCTCAAGAACAACCACATCATACTTGTTGGCCATTCGTCCAATAATCTCAAGTTCCTTTTCAGTCAGACTTATCCACGAGGGATTGTTGGGACTGTTGTATAGTATGGTACTAATATTACCCTTGCCCAGATAAGTCTCCAGCTTTGCTTCAAGCTTATCGCCACGGAAGTCATAAATATCAAAGCTTTCATACTTCATTCCCAGCACGCCCATCATACGCTTCTGAACAGGAAAGCCCGGATCGATAAACAGGGTAGTATCTTTGTTTCTATCACGTCTGTTGGCTGCAAGGCAACTTATAGCCGATGCCTGCATTCCACCTGCAGTAGGAATACATCCCAAAGGTGAAATTTCAATGTCCAGAAACTTCCTGGCAAAACGCGACAGCTCATTCTTAAACATCTCCACTCCCTGGATGGGCGGATAAACAGAGGCCACACCAGACCTCAGTGCTTCAATCTCAGCTTCCACACCGATAGCCGGAGCAGGTATCCCAGGGACACCCATCTCTGTACGTATAAACTTTAGCCCAAATTGTTTTTCCAACCTATCTGCCAGTTGGACAACCTGGCGTATCGATGCCCTGGATATCTGACCTATTCCTAACTCTTTGCGTATCTTACTAACCTCTTCCCTATCTATTGGAAAAATACTCATCTCAATGTCCTTTCTAATAACCTCGGCAATCTCACCACCAATGCGACAGCGGAATATGCCATGTTGTGTATATCTTCAATACCTGCCCCTGACCCGGAGGGCAGGCGAGCTATTTTATTTCTAAGGCAAACTGCTGCTTACAACTTCAGTATTCAGCATAAACCCCGGTATCAGACCAATTTACGCTTGTCGATAACCCGTTTGGCCTTACCTTCACTTCTCTCAATTGTCTTGGGTTCAACAAGTTTTACGTTAACAGATAGGCCGGTTGCACTTTCAACCGCATGAGTAATCTTTTTGCGCAATGCCTGCAATTCTCCAATTGTATCGCTATAAAAACGGTCTTCCACTTCAAGTTGTAGCTCAAGAGTATCAAGGTTGTTGACCCTGTCAACAACAAGCAGGTAGTGGGGAGTGGTCTCATCCATTTCCATCAGCACACTTTCAATCTGGGATGGGAAGAGGTTGACCCCTCTTATAATAAGCATATCATCACTGCGACCTGTGCACTTGTTCATCCTTACAATGGTACGTCCGCATGCACATTTATCAAAGTTAAGACGAGTAAGGTCACGGGTTCTGTACCTTATCAGAGGAAGCCCCTCTTTTGTAATAGTCGTAAAGACAAGTTCACCGAGTTCACCTTCCGGCAGTACCTCCAATGTATCCGGGTCAATGATTTCCGGGATAAAGTGGTCCTCATTGATATGCAGTCCACATTGATGCTCACATTCAAAAGAGACTCCGGGACCAATAACTTCGCTAAGTCCGTAGATATCTATTGCTTTTATTCTAAGCCTCTTTTCGATTTCACGACGCATATTCTCGGTCCAGGGCTCAGCACCAAATACACCTACCCTCAGCTTGAGTTCATCACGTGATATTCCAGATTCTTCAATAGTCTCAGCCAGGTATGCAGCATACGATGGAGTACAGGCCAAAACAGTTGTTCCAAAATCCTCCATCAGTTGTAGCTGCCTTTTTGTATTACCTCCGGAGATAGGAATTACTGTGGCTCCAATCTTCTCACCGCCGTAATGCGCACCCAGACCACCGGTAAATAATCCGTAACCATAGGCAATCTGGATAAAATCGCTCTTGCCTGCCCCTGCTGCTGTAAAGGTACGAGCCATTACCTCTGACCAGATACCAATATCATGCCTTGTATAGCCCACAACTGTTGCTTTACCGGTAGTTCCTGAAGAAGCATGAATACGGATAATCTCACTCATTGGAACAGCAAACAGCCCGAAAGGATAGTTATCACGGAGGTCGCTCTTGGTCGTAAAAGGAAGGTGCTTAAGGTCATCAACTGATTTGATATCCTCAGGTGCAAGCCCCATCTCCTGCATCCTCTGTCTGTAATATGGGATATTGTAATAGACTCGTTCAACAGTATCACGCAGACGTTCGCTTTGAACAACCCTCATCTGATCACGAGACATAGTCTCCATATGAGGGTTCCAGATGTTATTAGTAGCCATGGGTGTAGAAATCTTCAAAGTATATCGTTAGAACTTATATAGATCATTGGCGCTGATCAGCTCAAGCTTGTGACGCTGAAACTCCATAACGGCCTTTTCGGGATTATTACAACGCAGGCATATAAAGGACTTCTCACCTACCGAAAATCCGTACAGGTATTCAACACTTATCTCTGCTTCTGCAAGTATCTTAAGACAACTGGCAAGTGCACCCGGAGTATTGGGTGTAGCAAAGGAGATAACCTCGTTGATATTGACCGAAAAGCCTCTTGCCTTCAGAATATTGTATGCCTCATCCGGATCTGAGGCTATCATTCTCACTATTCCGAAATCGGATGTATCGGCCACGCTGCAGGCAGAAACATTGATATTTGCACTGCCCAGACTTGAATAAAGTTCATGAAGCCTCCCAGATTTGTTTTCGAGGAAGACAGATAATTGCTTTATTATCATAACTCAATTATGTTACAGGATAAGTACACGGGGAAGCATAGTACCTGTCTGGGTACTGAAGTGGTATTAGGAATTAGGTTTAGTAGTTTCATTTTATCACAAATTTCAAACTGAAACCAGTAGATTTCAGAAAAACGGTTAAAATTAGTAACAATTTACATAACAACAAAGGCTGTCCCGGAATCTATTTCCGAAACAGCCTCCATCAATTACGTAAAATGCTCCCTGTATGGCCATACAGGGAGTACCAAAATACCTACATCAGATTAGCCGCAGCTTCCTTATCAAGCATCCATAATAGTTTGTCACCATCTGCAAGTGCAGCAGGATATTGGCTGAATCCAACTTTCCCGTTAATAATCTCATCGACCTTTTCAGCTTTATTGCTGCCTGTTACTAGAAACACAGTCAACTCCGAATTATTAATAACATTACCCGTCATTGTTACTCTCTTCTGCCCGCTCTGTGGATGCGTAGCCTCCTCACACAGATTTGGCGATTCCCACAAGTCTATAGCATAAGGAAAAATAGATGCGGTATGTCCGTCATCACCCATACCAAGCATCATAATATCAAATCGGGGTAATCCGTTCTTCTTGGGCACTACTTTATCCACCACCTCGATGTAATCAGCAACAGCTTCAGCAACAGGCAATTCCCCCTTTACCCTGTATATATTGCTTTCAGGAATTGGCAGCTTATCAAACAAATGTTGCCTTGTCATACCGTAATTACTATCAGGATGATCAGGAGGCACACACCGGTCGTCTCCCCAGAAAAACTTAAGCTTTCCCCAGTCAATCTTTCTCCGGAATTCAGCGGCAAGCAAGTCGAAAATCACCTTGGGTGTGCTACCTCCGGATAGGGCTATATAAACACTATCCCTATCTGTTGCGATACCGGAGAGTAGTTCCCCAAAACTGCGCGCTAGCGCAGTTTTGTCCTCAAAAATCAGTATTTCCATTATATACAGGTCTGAACTAAAGTTCACAGTATTCACCGTCTCCTACAAGATTCTTGCAGGGATAACGCCATGTTTCAACACCTTCTATAAGCTCATCAGATTCCACCGGTCCCCATGTTCCAGCAGGGTATCCGTATACCTTTATTGCGGGGTTATTTTGCCAGGCCTTCAATATGGGGTCAACAAACTGCCAGGCAGCTTCCAGAGCATCACCGCGTGAATACAGGGTAGCATCACCCAGCATACAGTCGAGCAGTAAACGCTCATATGCACTCGGCAGGTAGGTATTACTAAGGTCTGAATAGTGGAAATCCATATTCACATCCTGAACATTGAATCCGGCACCAGGCACCTTCATGGCAGATTTCAGCAAAATACCTTCATCAGGCTGTATCCGCAGTACAAGTTGATTATGTGTCTTTACATGTTGCAGATTATCGGCGAAAATATGGTGAGGTGTTGCATTAAAGTGGATTACTACCTCAGTAACCCTTGTGGGCAGACATTTACCCGTCCTTATATAAAAGGGGACACCGGCCCAACGCCAGTTGTCAATATAAAACTTCATGGCAACGAAGGTCTCAGTGCGAGACTGAGGATCAACTCCCTGTTCTTCGCGATATGCCTTCATCATCTTACCCCTTATCTCTGATGCAGTGTACTGCCCGCGGATAACATATTTTTCCACCTCCTCTTCCTTGATAGGACGAATAGACTGCAACACCTTGACCATCTCATTACGCATGGCATCCGCATTAATCACTGCTGGAGGCTCCATTGCCACGAGAGAGGTCAACAACAGGAGATGGTTTTGTACCATATCACGAAGTGCTCCCGAACCGTCATAATAACCTCCGCGGCTGCCTACCCCAATATCCTCCGAAGAGGTTATCTCAACATGGTGAATATAGTTTCTGTTCCACAAAGGTTCGAATATACCATTGGCAAAGCGGGTAACAAGCATATTTTGAACAGTCTCCTTACCAAGGTAGTGATCGATACGATATATCTGATCTTCCTTAAAGTTACACTGCAACTTACGATTGAGCTTACGTGCACTCTCAAGGTCATAACCAAATGGCTTTTCGATAATAAGTCTCTTAAAACCCTTATCCTCCCTGTTTAATCCATAGGCAGCAAGATTGGCCGGCACAACAGGATATAGGCTTGGTGGAGTAGCCAAATAAAAAATATAATTACTTCCTGCGTCCAATTTCTGGTTAAGTGCCTCCAGTTCGTCACGAAACCCCTCGTATTCAGCTTTTACTTCCGGATCAAAAGAATAGTAAAATAGCTTTTCCAAAAAGGAGTCTATCATACTTTCCTTGTTTGCCGTAGTACCGGCAAACTTCTTAATACCTTCCTTCATCTTTTCCCTGAAGGCTTCAGAACTTAGCTTGCTCCTTCCGAGTCCAAGTACACCAAAATTAACCGGCAAAAGATTTTGTGTATACAGATCGAAAACCGATGGAACCAACTTTCTGTATGTCAGGTCACCGGAGGCTCCGAATATTACTAATAAGTGTTTTTCAGCTTTTCTCATCAATCAACAACTTGAAGTTATCTGTCAAAATAAATCAACAAAAGTGATGATGTTTTCGTTCAATTAATCAGCATCATTTGATGATGTGCTAAATTAGTTCTATTTTGCTACTATCAAAACTGCAAATATGAAGTACCTGCGGACTTCTCTGATCTGTATCTTTCTTATGCAGCTTTCTTTCCCCGTAAAGGCGGAGAAATCTGACTCCAACGGTCTTACTGACATCCTGCTTATTAACTCCTACCATTACACATTCAAATGGACCAATGACATTACCAATGCAGTGGTAAAAGAGCTGCCTGAGGCAGATGATTACAGGATCTCAATTGAATATCTCGACACCAAACGATTTAGCTTCCAACGTCAGGAAGTCTTGTATGTTGAATACCTTAAGGAAAAATACAGGACTCTGGATATCAAAGGAATAATTTGCAGCGATAATGATGCATTTGAGTTTGTGTTAAAACATGGGAAGGAGATATGGGGTGATGTACCTGTAACTTTCTGCGGGGTAAACGAGCTCTTCAAATATGACATCAACAGTACAAACTACTTTGGTGTGGAAGAGGAAATAGCAATCGCTCAAACTCTTGAACTGATATTGACTTTGCAACCGGACCTTAAAGAACTCATAGTTGTGAGTGATTCAACCCTTAATGGAATTCTCTTTGCAGATCAGTTTCTTAGAGCAGCCCGTGCTATTAATTTCCCAGTGGATTACGATCTTATTTATGCCACTTCAGTCGAGTTGCTGGGTGAAACGTTAAAGGAAGTAGACCCGGAGAAGAGGGCAATTCTTCTTCTAAGTCTTTATCTGCCAAGGAACGGAGCAGTAAAAGATATGATATTGGAAGCCGATTTCCTAAAAAGTTGCCTTGATGTACCCGTTTACGGTACCTGGGATTTCCTTTTCGGTGGTTTTATATTAGGGGGAGTTATCAATACTGGTGAAGAACAGGGGCGACTTGCCGCTCAACTTTTAAAGAGGAAGCTGGCAGGAGAGACTTTCCCTCCCGGTTATCTGGTCAAACCCACACAGACCATGGTTGTAGATTACAACAAACTGAAATATTATAATATAGATCTTTCTCTTGTTCCAAAAAAAGCCCTTGTGCTTCACGAACCTGAGAACTACTTCCGTAAATACAGGCAGGAAATTCTGATAGTATGTTCTGTGCTAGGCTTCCTTATAGTAATCAATATCATCCTGCTCAGGTTGCTCAACGAAAAGAGGATTGCCGAAGCCAAGCTACGCAAGAGTGAGGAGCGGCTGGAACTGGCTCTTGATGGGGCGAATGTAGGATTATGGGATATTGATCTGGAAAACAAGGCTGTATATATCAACAAATGGGTATCAGGGCTGCTTGGATATGGCGATTCTGGAATTGCTCGTGTCACTATTGGAGACTGGATTAAGACCTGTCACCCTGACGACCTTGGCCAGGTCAACGAAGTGCTCCATATGCACCTCAGTGGGAAGGTTCATGATTTTAACACCGAGACGCGCTTACAAACTTCATCTGGAGAATATAAGTGGTTCTCACTGCATGGCAAGGTGGTTGAAGTAGACCAGAATTCTACACCACGTCGTATGATTGGTCTAATGCTTGACATAGACATGCAAAAGCAGTTTGAAGAACAACTCAGGATAGCTAAAGAAAAGGCAGAGGAAAGCGACAGGCTTAAGTCGTCCTTCCTTGCAAATGTATCTCACGAGATAAGAACCCCTATGAATGCCATTCTGGGTTTCTCTGATATACTTCTTGATGCCTCAATCCAAAAGGAAGACAGCCTTAAGTTTCTTAGCCTTATACGCTCAAGCGGAGAAAGTCTGCTTGCACTTATCAATGATATTATAGATATCTCAAAGATTGAGTCGGGTCAGTTTAATATTGTCATTGGCAAGTTTGACCTACATCTACTCTTCGATAAAATATCCCATATTGCTTCTACTCTGATTAACACATACAACAGAGACATTGAGTTGATTATTGAGAAAGGTGTGGATCAGGCATCCCTGTTTATTGAAAGTGATCAGTACAGACTGGAGCAGATTATAAACAACCTGATAAGCAATGCTATTAAATTCACTTCACGCGGACACGTAAAACTAAGCTATACTATTCCCGACAACAACACCCTCGAGATCAGGGTCACTGATACAGGTCGGGGTATTAGCAAGGAAGATCAGGGCGTAATCTTCGAAAGATTCAGGCAGATCAATCCTGATCCCAAAATCAATATTGGTGGAACTGGCTTGGGGCTTGCGATAAGCAAGAGTATCACTGAACTATTGGGTGGAACAATATGCGTTGATTCTGCTCCTGACCAGGGAGCTACATTTAGAGTACGGATACCTTGCAAGTATCTATAGTATGCTTAGAGAGTGCCCAGATCCTTGAGCATTCGGGGATAGGTAAAATAATCTGCCTTACCCCTGCCAACCTCGACTTCTTGCCACGTCATTACGGGAAATGAAATAACTGTTACTGCAGATGTCGGGTAATGGTAAAACTCCTGACTAGAAAGTAACATACTTAATCGAGCCATATCTGGATTATGCCCCACGACCATCAAGGTTGAGGTATCTCGAGCCAGTTCCGCAATAGCGGCAATCATGCGCTCAGTAGTATCGCCATCATAGATAATCCCCGCAACAACGATGTCTTCCTCAGGGATACCAAAGTTGGCTGCATAAATCTTTGCAGTCTGCATTGCCCTTCTGGCAGGACTTGATATTATCAACTCAGGGATGTATCCACGCCTCTTCAGATCAACAGCAACCAACCCTGCATCTGTAATCCCTCTTTTCTTAAGCTTTCTTTCAAAGTCGGTTCCTGCATCACTTAAGGGTTCTGTCTTGGCATGTCGCGCTAGAATCAGTTTCTTCATCAATCTATAAATTATTGTTTTGAAATCTTGTTTCCTTCTCAATCAGCATCTTATAGGTATCCCATTGTGCCCTGATCGGTTCCATCCCATCAGCAACAATTGGAATATTCTCCAAATTTTCGTTAATCAACCTTGCGCTCACATTATCCCTAAGCTGAAGATCCAGGATATCAAATAGTTCCTTCTTAATATCCTCATCCTCCACTGGGAATGTAGTCTCAATCCTCCTGTTGATATTACGGTTCATCCAGTCTGCTGAGGTCAGATATACCTCTGGAGCTCCATCATTGCCAAAGACAATTATCCGGCCATGCTCAAGATAGCTGTCAACGATTCTTCTAAGGTTAATATTACGACTAAATTTCTGATTGGGCACAAGACAACAGATACCCCTAATTATCATATCTATCTTCACTCCAGCCTCACTCGCTTTGTACAACAGGTTGATCAGGGGCTTGTTTTGAATCCCGTTCAACTTAACCAGAATATAACCTTTCTTACCCTGACGAGCCAACTCTATCTCACGGTCTATCCTCCTCCTTAGCTCATTTTTGAAATTGAAGCGGGTTACCCATAGCTTTGTAAATTCAGGTCTGAACTTAGGATTCTCAAAATATGAAAACAGGTTTTCAAGATCCCTTATAATATCTTCCTTACATGTAAAGAAACCGTGATCAGCATATTGCCTTGCCGTCTTCTCATTGAAGTTACCGGTACTCAGATAGGCAAATGAACGTTTACGTTCATTGCCGCTCCGCCTAAGTACAAGAGCCAGCTTGGCATGAACCTTCAGGCCTGGAAGGCTGTAAATAATCCTCACCCCGGCTTCAGACATCAGCCTTGCCAACGTCAGATTATTCTCCTCATCAAACCGGGCTTTTACCTCCACGAAAACACTTACCTGTTTGCCATTACGAGCTGCACTTATTAGGGAGTTGACCACTGCCGAATTACTTGCTACACGATACTGAGTCACCTTGATCGCATACACTTTGGGATCCTGGGCGGCCTCATTAAGAAACTTGATCAGGTAGTCAAAGGACTGATAGGGATAGTGCAGAATTCTGTCCTTCTCCCTGATGGCTGCGAACATTGAACCGATCTGCTCCAGTTCATAGGGATGTATAGGCTGCGGATGGTTAAGTTGCAGCCTTGGTGCAAACGGGTTGGGAAAAGAAAAGAAATCCTGGAAATTGAGATAACGCTCACCAGCCAAAAGATCCTCTTTGTACACACCAATTACATCTTGCAGAAAGGCAAGAAAATCCTCAGGGATACTTCTGTCATAGGTAAACAAAGCCGGTTCACCAACCTTACGACGACCCAGATTCTTACGAATCTTCTCTACAAGATTGCCTGAAAATTCATCTTTTATTCCCAGGTCTGCATCCCTGAGCAGCTTAACGCAATAGCTTGAGTCAATATCGTAGCCGGGAAAGAGCTCCTGAAGATTAAATCTTACGAGATCCTCCAAAAATAAGAAATGATAACATCCATCCTTGTCAGGAAGCCTGATAAATCGCTTCACATCTGTATAAGGAAGCTTGACCAGAGCATAACGCGGACGTCGGTTTGAGCCATTGTCTGCACCACGTTTTTTCCTGTATAGGCGAATTGCAAGATACAGACGGTTGTCACGCAGGAATGACCGTGTACCCTTTGTCAGCAATATTGGTTGCAGATAGGGAATAACCTCCCTATAAAAATACTCGCGGATAAATTGCTGATGCTCCGGATCTGGCGGCATATTACCCTGGTAAAGAATAATACCCTCCTTTCTCATCTCAGTCAGTATCTCTTCGTGAAATATGCGGGAGAACTCCTCCAGTTGTTCTCGTACAATCCTGTTAATCTCCCTTACTACTTTAACTGGAGAATCACTATTCGGGTCGTCAAGCTCATCGTAATCGACATCATACTTATACTCAGCAACCCTGACCTTGTAAAACTCATCAAGGTTGGATGAATAGATAGCCAAGAACTTAAGTCTTTCAAACAAGGGATTGTTTTTTGACTTAGCTTCTTCCAGCACCCTGTGGTTAAAGGACAGCCAACTAATGTCACGATTGAAATATCTTGGAGTATATCTCATATTTTACTTGTTCCAAAACTGACTGAAAGTACAGTAGTGCAAACAACCAAAATACTAAAAAAATGCATTACCCTGACTAAAATCAGGTCAAAAGTTTAGCTCTTGATGGCAAACTCAATAACCTCCAAATCCCTTATATTTCCGTTATCGAGGACGAAGCGAACTGCAGTTCTGACAGTATGAAAACCATATTTTCCGGCAGCCCCAGGATTGATGTGAAGCAATCCTAAAGTTTTGTCATTCATCACTTTGAGAATATGGCTATGGCCACAAATGAATAGTTTTGGTGGATGTGCGTAAATATCCGCCTTTACACGGGCATCGTACTTGCCTGGATAACCTCCGATGTGACACATCAGTATATCCACCCCCTCGCATGTAAAGCGTAACTTTTCCCGGAGACGACGGCGCAAGGAGGCGCCGTCTATATTTCCCCATACTGCCCGTACAGGCTTGAAGGCTTCCAACTGATCAAGAACATCATCCGACCCTATATCACCGGCATGCCATATTTCGTCTACCTCTGAAAAGACACTGAGAAACCTCGGGTCGAAATATGCATGTGTATCTGATAATAGCCCAATCTTTTTCATCTGATCAGATTTTAATTCTTGCTCAATTCAGGTCACACAGCCTATGCACGAGGCTTAGATAATTGCTCCGGAAGCAATCAGTTCTTCGCCATCATAAAGTGCAGCAAACTGACCCGGAGTAATGCCTCTCTGGGCTTCGTCAAAGATCACATACAGTCCCCCTTCTCTCATCAGGGCAACTCCTCCCTGAAGTGGCTGACGGTAACGGATGCGAATATCGAAACGCCTCTTCTCACCTAGTTGCATGGCTAGATCCGGACGAACCCAGTGGACCTCGTCATGGTCGACCTTCAGTACCCTACGGAATAGCCCCGGATGATCCTGTCCCATTCCGGTATAGACAGCATTCTCGACAACGTCAATTCCGATAACAAACAAAGGTTCAGGAAAACCGCCAATATTAAGTCCTTTGCGCTGACCTATAGTATAGAAATGTGCACCATTATGATCTCCAATTACCTTTCCCATTGCAGGTGTATGAGGATAACTGGTAGCAAGAACATCAAGCTCTGAGTCACTGAGCAAAGTAAGATCACCTTTGGGCTCACGTGAATAAAGGCTGCAGTCAGTAGGAATCAGATAGACTTTGCCCTTCTTTGCCTGGAGCTTCTGCTGCAGGAATACAGGCAGGTCAACCTTTCCTACAAAGCAAATACCCTGTGAATCTTTTTTATGAGCTGTCACTAGTTTTAGTTCGGCAGCAATCCTCCTCACTTCCGGTTTCTCCAAATCACCTATGGGGAATAGAGCCTTTTCAAGTTGCTTTTGAGACAGCTGGCAGAGGAAGTAACTCTGATCCTTATTGTGGTCACTACCTGCCAGCAAGCGGTAAACAGGACGACCATCAACATCTATTACTTCCTTACGGCAGTAATGTCCTGTAGCAACAAAATCAGCACCCAGTTTCATAGCCTCATCCATAAAGACATCAAACTTGATTTCCCTATTACATAAGACATCAGGGTTGGGCGTGCGACCACGTTCATATTCGGCAAACATATAGTCAACCACTTTGGCCCGGTATTGCTCACTCAGGTCAACAAAGTGAAATGGAATATCCAGCTTGCGTGCTACTGCTTCGGCATCAAACTTATCGTCAAGCCATGGACAATCAGCCTTCAGCACACCAGTCGTGTCGTGCCAGTTTCTCATAAACAAAGCAACAACATCATAACCCTGTTGCTTTAGTACGTATGCAGCAACACTGGAATCAACCCCTCCGGATAAACCTACGACTACACGCTTCTTGCTCACACTCATCTGTTAAATAATTAAGCTGCAAATATACTCTTTTTTGAGGACATGTTCCTCCATGAATACTTTATGCATATTTATACACTTATTAAGGCATTTATCACACAGCTGATTTTTTGTCAAACGGTTTAAATCCTTCATCCGGTTCGATCAAACTTTAATCAATAAAAGGTTGTATCATATCACTTAATTCCCGTGCTTTGTAGTCGCAAATACTTCTAATCCCCTTTCTAACCTTAATACAGTATCTAACCCAATCTAGCAATGGGCACCTCTCAGAAGGGTGCCCATTACTGTATATATACCCACTTTATGGAATAATCATTCATTAATAAAGCTTACGAATTCTGACCAGCCAGGCTGGGACTCCATTCACTTGCAGCCTTATATACAATGGTGTGCTTACTCCCCTGATTTTGATATGTGATTAAAAAGAACTTAATTTGCGGATAATTTAATCTGAATTAAAATAAGAACAGGATGTTTTTCGTAGGTGTATCAGCACAATTCATCCCCTATCTGCTTTTGTCAATGACAATGTTGGTGTGCTTTGTGCACCAGACCAAAGCTGATGAGAAGGTAAAAGCCACACCTGTTCAGATATCTACTCAAGCAAACAGAGAGATTAGAATTGTTGCTGCCAAGCAAGTCAACGTCAGGCATACCGATGAGGAGCAACAAGATCAGCCCGTAATCAGCCATAGATTAGCACACAAGACTTCATATTCAGCCACTATACGAGACTACAGCAAACTAAAAAGATTCACTGTATACAGGGAAAAGCCTCACAGAGCTCCACCTACTGCATTTCGTGACAGGAAATAAGTCCTGCACATCGTTCTACATTCAGCCGGAGTCAGGATGATCCGGCATATCATAGCATTTGGGAGTTTCACTATTTCATTGAAAAAGAAATTCATTTCACAAATATGTATAAGCTCACTTCACTACTACTGGCACTTCTGTGCCCAATAATAAGCTTTGCCAACGAAGTTTATTCAATCAAAGGACTTGTAACTGATAATGAAAACCGGCCAATGCCGGGTGCACATATCCTTGTAAGCGGCACATCCTTAGGTGTGGCTAGCGCACCTGACGGAAGTTTTATAATAGACAATCTGCCTTCAGGCACTTATACGCTCAATACGAGTTTCGCAGGATACAATACTGAGTACATTACAATACAGGTCCCATCTGAGGAGCCTGTTTTGATAAATCTAAGACCGGCTGTTTATAATATAAACCAGATAGTGGTAACGGGGACCAGAAACCCAAAGCCGCTGAAGGACTCACCTGTGCTTACCCAGGTGTTGACTACCGGCAGCCTCGAGGCTGCCGATATGCCTGAGGTTGCCACTGCTCTTGAGAATACTTTACCAGGCATTGAGTTTTCTTACGGTGCTTATGGTAGTAACATCAATATGTTTGGCTTATCAGGCAACTATGTGCTATTTCTTAGAGATGGGAACAGGCTTGCAGGAGAGAATAATGGCAACATAGATTATAGTCGTTTGACCCTGTTGGGCACAGACCGTATTGAGATAGTACGAGGTGCAAGTTCGGTACTCTACGGCTCCAACGCCATGGCAGGGGTTGTCAATATAATAAGTGCCCCTCAGATGGATCCGGTAAGCGTAGAAATCTACTCAAGACAAAGTAATTTCAACACAAACCTCACAGAGGCTAAAGCAGGATTTAAGCTGGGTGACTTCGTGTCACGCACCACTTATAAGTACAATCACACTGATGGATACGATCTCAATGATTTGGCATACGACGGTCGTACTTTGGAGAGAACAACAACTCATCGACTGGCTCAGCAGTTCAGATGGACACCAGGCCACAGGCTTGAAATGGAGGCTGCTGGATCAATATTTAAAAGTCATGTTGATGCCTCTTTGCCATTGAGAAACAACAAACTAAATGACGACAAGGACATTGTGATCGGTGGTAAGTATCATATCAACCGCAACAGCACTCTGGAAGCTGTGTGGCACTATGACAACTACCGCATCTTCGAAAAGGAGAATCAGGATCTGTCTCTGCAATATGACAACCGCTACCAAAATGCCAGGTTAACTGGTGATATCAAGATAAATAACAGCACTCGTCTGGTTGCCGGTGTGGAATACCAGGAGGAAGCTTTAGAGGCTCCTCGTAGCAGAATCTATGACAAGATCTACAACCACGAGCAGGTAGGTTATGCACAAAGTGAGTTTACTGTTAACCCCAATTTCACATTGACTGCAGGATTCAGGGTAAATTTCATTTCAGACCACGGGTCTCATACCACATGGCAGAGCGCCGCAATGTACAAAGCCGGGGCAGTAACTCTTAGGGCCAATGTAGGGACAGGCTACAGAGCCCCGACTCTCAAAGAAAAACATATGGTATACCAGGCTCCTACCTCCTTCCCAATATATGTCTATGGTAATCCGGACTTACAGCCGGAAACCAGCCTATATACTGCAGTGTCAGCTGAAGTAAGTTTCACTAGCCTGAACTTCTCAGTCAATGTGTACCGTAACTCTGTCAGGGAAATGATTATTGAAGTGATGAGGCCCTATAACCCTTCACAGGATCCGGTAATGGATTATTACTACGAGAATATTGAAAATGCTGAGATTAAGGGTGTGGAACTTATCTTCCTCTGGAAGCCGGTTAACCGTATAATTGTCAGAGGTGGCTACGGCTATACCCATTCACATGACCTGAAGATAGACCGACAATTGACCGGAAGCCGCAAACACAATGGAAATATCAATATCAACTACGGTTTCAGACACAAATACCTGTCAGCAATTAATCTCCAGGGCAACTATTACGGAGCTATGACAAGATCCATCTATGATCAGGATACAGGTGAGGAAACTACTGACGACCTTGATCACTTCACACTATGGAAAGCATTGATAACGGTAAAGGCTGCCCAGCCACTAAGTATACAATTTGGAGTGGATAATATCTTCAATTTTACAGATCCTGAAACATTTGCAACATTCAGTCCGGGAAGGACAATCTTTGTTAGTGCACGATTTAGCTTATAGAAAAAAGGCTGTCCTCGCGGACAGCCTTTTTCAAACATACCTATCTATTAATTACACATTTATCATCATTGGCATCAGAAGCATAAGCTCATCCTCATTCTCGCTCTTTTCGATTGGAAGAATAAGTGCAGCTCTTGACGGATCAGACATCTCGATCACTATATCATCTGATGAAATATTGTCAAGGATATCGGCTAGGAATACTGACTTAAAGCCTATTTCCATTTCCTGACCTTCGTACTGGCAGTTAAGCTTTTCAAAAGCCGAAATTGAGAAGTCAATGTCCTGAGCCGAGATCACAACCTCATTGCTAGTCAGGTGCAACTTGACCAGGTTGGAGGACTGGCTTGAGAAAATCGAAACGCGTCCCAGTGTATTTGAAAGATCTATGCGGTCAATAACCACTTTATTTGGATTATCATGAGGTATTACCGCATTATAGCTTGGATAGTTGCCTTCTACCAGACGGCAAACCAACATATAGTTGGGCAGGTTGAAGAAAGCGTTTTTGTTGTCAAATTCAATTTCAACATCCCCAGTTTCACGTGGTAGTACATTCTTCAGCAGAGATGCCGGCTTCTTGGGAAGAATGAAGGATGCCTCAAAAGCGCAGTTAGCATCAAGTCTGCGGTAACGAACCAGCTTGTGTGAATCTGATGAAACAAATGTCAGGTTCTCGGGTGAAAACTCAAACAAGATACCATTCATCACAGGACGCAGTTCATCGTCAGCAGTAGCAAAGAGAGTCTTGTTGATACCGGTAAGCAACAGCGAAGCAGGAACCCTGATCTTGCTGGCCTTGTCTTCTTCAACCTCGGGTATTGACGGATAATCTTCTGCGGGTTGACCAACGAAATTATACTTACCCCTTTCAGAAAAGATATCCACAGTAAGTGTGTCAAGATTTGCCTCAAAACGCAATGGTTGTTCAGGCAGTTTCTTAAGTATTTCAAGTAATATTTTAGATGGAAAGGCAAGTCGTCCGTCACCTTCGGTGCTCTCAGTTGCCATCCTGGTAGTCATGGTAACTTCAAGGTCAGAAGCAGTCATGCTCAACTCATATCCCTTAAGATCAAAGAGAAAGCAATCCAAAACGGGAAGCTGGCTCTTGGAAGATATGGCCCTGCTTATTGCCTGCAAATGTGTCAGCAGTTCAGAACTCGATACTACAAACTTCATTAGTCGTTATTTTATGGTTAAATCAAAGAATCATACTGCTATTCGGCTTAGAATCATAATTGTAGAGAAAATGATTCACCTTCCCAAATATATGAATAATCAGATAATTAAAGAACCTCCGGTCATGAAAAATATTAATCCTTTGAACCTGACCACCGAAATATTAAGGCCCTTATCAGAAGATTAAAGATTCTTCTCCGAGACTTTTCTCCCTAGCCGACAAAAGGGCCCCTCCTTTGGTATCCCGGGGGGGGGACCTATCCAAACCTATCTGTACTTATATCTGCGCCAGATAATAAATCCTGCTCCTATCAGAAGGAGGAAAAGTGGAGGCACTGCCAGGTTGATCCACTTCCAGAAATCAAGGTCATGTGCCAGTTTCTCCCTGTCAAGTAATCTGATACGATAATCCCTGGTGCGCAGGCTCATCCAGCCCTCATCATCGGCCAGATAATGCACAGCATTCAATATAAAGTCCTTGTTTCCGAAGTTCTGGCTTGAAACCTCATCATAACCCAGCGGTACAATCTGAGGTGAGGCACTATAGCGCATCCTTACATCATTGCGGATTACATCTCCGTCTGCCACTACTATCATTCGGGTAGCTACACTCTTGCGTTTGATATCAGACAGATTTATATCAACCCCAGGGGGTACAGGTCTGTTAGCAAACAATGAAGGAAATACCCCTTCCATGGCTACTGCAGTAGGAATATAACTCTGATTGAACTCCTCCCTGTTGGGCTGTTCGTTGACCATTGCAATCGAAACATATACAGGCACTGGCAAACGTCGTGAGTACTGCCCAGTCTGCAGCAAAATGTCTCTTCTCATCAAACCAAAAGTACCCACTGTATCTATGCTACTTACAAACTCACCTTTCACAAGATTGACACCTCTTGTAACAGGATGTGAAGTATTGGTACTCATAAGCGGATTGAACATCCATGGCATTGGAACCATTCTGGCTTGCTCGCCTTGAGGAGCAACATTGACAGGGATAAGTGAAGATTGTACATCTTGTAGCAACTCCATATTAATCCTGACACCATAACGGAAAAGCAGATCCTCTATACCTAATTCGCTAGCAACTCCAGGAGTCTGGCTAGTTCCCTTCAAACTATCGAGAGTAATATAAACTGCATCGACAAGCCAAAGCACCTTTCCTCCCCTCATCACATACTGATCGAGGATGAATTTATCC
Organism: Xiashengella succiniciproducens; assembly: GCF_023674465.1. Classification (GTDB taxonomy): domain Bacteria; phylum Bacteroidota; class Bacteroidia; order Bacteroidales; family Marinilabiliaceae; genus Geofilum; species Geofilum succiniciproducens. The sequence goes on from NZ_CP098400.1 coordinate 2,480,607, forward strand.
CTCTCGGAAAACTTCTCTCTGGGCTTGGCTATTATCAGCACCTTGTATGCATCAAGTATGTATGGATCAGAAGTCAATGAGCCCCTGTCAACCTGGTAGTAATGCGACAATTCCTCACTTATATCATAGACATCAATCTCTTCCAGTTCACCATGCCCCTCAAGGAAGGCAACTGCCTGAACCTCATCAGTGAGCATATTGCGGATTGAACTACTAATCTTGTATTCAAGCCCCTCCATCGAAAGGTTGAGATTGGCGGTTGCATTCAGTCCCGGTACATTCTCAAGCAAATTGACAACCATCTCATACTCCCCTACCCTGAAATGAGCAAAGGGATAAACGTTTGATTGGATCCTACGCCCGTCTGCAGTGACCTCAAAGACAGGAACTGGTGATACACCAAGCTCCTTTAATTCTTCTACTATTTCTGAATTATCAGTTGGATCTATAAACTCATATTTAATCCTGCCACGTGAAATAATCCTGAATTCCTCCAGCGTCTCATGTGATGAGCGGGCCAACTTCCTGAATCCCGGATTTAGCTCTCCGTCAAGATATACCCTGATAAACACATCAGTTTCAAGATTACTCAAAAACGACTTTGTGACAGGGGCCAGGGTATAACGCTTCTCCTCAGTCAGGTCAACACGAAAGAACTTGCCCGATAAGACTACGTTGATCAAAACTATAACTATGATGCCAATCACAGGCCCGATGCTTCTCTTATTTAGTTTTGAAGCCATAATGCGGATTATTGATTAAGTACAGCTTATCTCCTGTTTAATACTGTTCTGGTTAGCCAAAGGAAGATCACTGAAACCGAGATAAAATACAAAAGGTCACGTGAATCAAGCACCCCACGACTAATAGAATCATAGTGCTCGGCTATTCCCAAATATGCAAGCAGGCTGCCTGCGCCTTTAAGGCCAGGCAGGGAGGCCGCAGCAGCAAAGCCGTCATAGAAAAAATAACAAAGTACCACAGCCAGCACAAAGGCTATTATCTGGTTTTTACCAAGGGAAGAAGTAAAAACCCCAATAGCCACATAGATGGCTGCTAGTAACACCAGCCCAAGATAGGAACCCCATATTGCTCCGTGGTCCAGATTCCCAGCCGGACTTGCAAGTTGATTTACTGAATAGTAAAATACCAGTGTCGGTACAAGAGATAATACAACAAGGGTTAACCCTGCAAAATACTTTGACAATACGATGTGCCATTCGGAAACAGGATGAGTCAGCAGCAGCTCTATAGTTCTGTTGCGCTTCTCCTCGGCAAACAGTCTCATCGTGGTTGCCGGAACCAGAAATAGATAGATCCATGGGGCAATCCAGAACAAGGGCTCTAGCGTAGCGTACCCTCCCATGGGAATATTCATGTTACCCGGGATAAACCACAGAAAAAGAGAGGTTGCAACAAGAAAGACGCCGGCTACAAGGTAACCGGTCATCGATCCGAAAAAGCTCATTATTTCCTTCTTCCAAAGTGCAAGCATAGTCTAACCTTATTTCGTGTCATTAAGTGTCTGCCAAATCTCTCCGGCTGTGCGATCACTGCTGCCGGCTTTGCCAACTATCAACGCCAGTTCTTCATAACCCTCAAGTATACGAGTTCTGTACTGTTCATCATAGCAAAGCAAAGAAAGCTCATTCTTTAATGACTCGCGTGAGAATGTACTTTGAAACAGCTCCTTCACCACCTCCCGGTTCATTATCAGGTTGACAAGAGAAATGTAAGGCACCTTCATTATCACATTCTTTGCCATAAAATTGGTAAAGCCTCCACCCCACATTTTATAGCACACTACCTGGGGACATCTCAGCAAGGCCGTCTCCAATGTTGCAGTACCGGAAGTCACCATAGCCGCATGAGCACACTCTACAAGTGCGTATGTTTCCCCAAAGACTACTGATACTGATTCATGACCGTTGAGATAAGTACTGTAATCATCAATAGTAAAGGATGGAGCTCCTGCTATAACAAATTGATAATCCGGAAAGTAAGCCTCCATTGCCAACATATCAGGTAGTATCCTGCTGATTTCTTGTAGGCGACTGCCTGCAAGAAGTGCAATTATTGGTTTGTTGCTTAGCCCGTTACGCTTTACAAAACTGTTAAACCCTTCACCTTTATGGGGCCTGTTTTCGATTGCATCCATCAACGGGGAACCGGAGTATAAAACAGGCACGTTATATTTTGCATAAAACTCCGATTCAAAGGGCATTATTGAGAAGACCTTGTCTACGTATTTCTTGATTTTCCTGACTCGGCCTGTATTCCAGGCCCAAATCTTAGGTGCAATATAATAGTAGACTTTATATCCAAGTTGTTTTGCATATCTGGCCACCCTCAGATTGAATCCTGCATAGTCCACAAGGATTACTACATCAGGGTCGTACTTGACAATATCTGCCCTGCAGAACTTGAAATTACGAGCTATCTTTCCAAGGTTGGCAAGCACCTCAAACACACCCATATATGCTGTCTGCCTGTAATGCCTTACAAGCTGTCCCCCTTCCGCCTGCATCTTATCTCCACCCCAGTAGCGGAAGTGAGCCATAGGATCATGCTTCTTCAATGCTTTCATCAGGTTGGCAGCGTGAAGATCACCCGATGCCTCCCCTGCTATTATGTAATACTTCATATACTCTTGTTACATTGCCAGTAAACCAAACACCGGAGGGCCTATTGCTGACCCCATGACATGCTGATCTCAGTTGACTAAAAACAGAATACCAGTAATCACAGCCCAGAATATGGTGGCAATCATAATACCCCGTGCGGTCTTTTCAGCCTCCATAGTCAGAGATAGAAAGAAGATGATCAGGTTGGGTACCACACTTACACTAAGTAGTTTGCCTAAACTCTTCAGCTGATAAAGCCCCTTTACAAGATCAATAAAGGAGTCATGTCCTGAATAATTCAGTTTATATATCAGATAAGCCATAATCACGGGAACTAGCAGTCCTGCGATCAACCCGACTATCTTATTATCCAACTGTTTCACCTGCACAAGTATTTAATTTGATACCGGAAGCCTATCCTCAACTCCCAAACTCTTAAGCCTACTGACTGTCTCCATACATGTAGGATCGATAGTGAATGGTACCAGAGCTGCATAGCCATGGTCCAGAGTCCACTCATCAGTATCCTCAGCGTCCGTATCAAGATTGACATAGCTACCTGTCATCCAGTAATACGGCTTACCTGTACCTGGTTCATAACGCTTCTCAAATCCTTCAATCCAGTTACCCTTAGCCTGACGACATACCCTCAAACCTTTAATTTCTCCCTTGGGCATATTTACATTGTAACATACCCCCTCAGCCATTCCATGTTCAAGCACAAGTTCAAAGACCTGACGGACATAGTTTACAGCATGCGAAAAATCAGCATCAGCGCTATGGTCAAGTAAAGAAAAAGCTATTGATGGGATTGCATTGAACGTGCCTTCCTTTGCACCTGCAACAGTGCCTGAATAGTGCATACTTATCGAACTGTTCGTTCCGTGATTGATTCCTGAAACAAGGTAATCGGGCTTATCTCCCAATACCTCATGCAGAGCCAGTTTGACACAATCAGAAGGAGTCCCGCTGGATTTGAATATTGTAAGTCCCTCTTCCTCGAGAACCTTGGTCAGGTATAGCGGACGGGTTACCGTAATAGCATGCGACATACCCGACATTCCACTATCAGGTGCAATCACTACCACATCTCCGAAGGGCCGTACCGCCTCAACAAGAGCCTTTAATCCTTTTGCCTGCACTCCGTCATCATTTGTCACCAGGATCAGTGGCCTGTGGTCCTTCTTAATCTTTTCCATATTCATAATATTCAGTTATCAAAGATAAGGATTAACAGTCAAACAGCAATAAGGAATGACCGCGTGAACGTTCAAATAAAATGCCCAAAATTGGCTTGCTTCAACCCAAAATCACTATTTTTGCCTGACTCAATCATTTTCAACAAAATCACAAGGCATGAACATTTCTTATAAGTGGTTAAAGGAATACATAGACACTGACAAAACACCCGAACAAATAGCAGCGATTCTGACCTCACTCGGCCTTGAAGTAGGCAGCATTGAAGAAATCGAAACCATCAAGGGCGGCCTTAAAGGTGTGCTTGTTGGCGAGGTACTTACCTGCCAGAAACACCCCAACGCCGATAAGCTAAGTGTGACCACCGTTAACGTTGGGGGTAGTGAACCTCTGCATGTGGTTTGCGGTGCTCCCAATGTGGCTGCAGGTCAGAAAGTACTGGTTGCCACCGTAGGCACCAAATTATACAACGGTGACGAAGCCTTTGAAATCAAGAAGGCTAAGATTCGTGGCGAACTATCTGAAGGGATGATTTGTGCTGAGGATGAGCTTGGAGTGGGTACCGACCATAGCGGAATCATGGTACTTCCCGCAGGCACACCGGTAGGTATGCCTGCTGCCGAGTATTTCAATATTGAAAATGATGTTGTCTTTGAAGTTGATTTAACGCCAAACCGTATAGACGCGGCTTCACACCTTGGTGTGGCTCGGGACCTTGCTGCTCACTTTGCGGCACAAAACAAAGACGCCGGCCTGAGATGGCCTTCTGTCGATGCATTTAAAATTGACAACAACAGCTATCCTGTCAAGGTTACTATTGAGAGAAGCGAAGCTTGTGCACGTTACTCAGGTGTTACAATCAGTGGTGTTACTGTTAAGGAATCACCCGACTGGCTCAAGAACAAGTTGAGGACTATTGGTATGACTCCCATCAACAACGTGGTGGACATAACCAACTTTGTGCTTCATGAGTGCGGCCAACCTCTACATGCGTTTGACGGAGATAAGGTAACAGGCAATCATGTGATAGTAAAGACTCTGCCTGCAGGCTCAAAATTTATCACCCTCGATGAAAAAGAAAGGGAACTGCATGCAGACGACCTTATGATCTGCAATGAAGTAGAAGGTATGTGTATCGCAGGTGTGTTTGGTGGAGTAAAGAGTGGTGTAAGTGCGACTACCACCAGGATCTTCCTTGAAAGTGCCTGCTTCAACCCGACATTTATCAGAAAGACATCCAGACGACATAACCTGTTTACAGATGCCTCCTTCAGGTTTGAAAGAGGAAGCGACCCCGAAATGACTATCTATGCACTTAAGAGGGCAGCCTTGCTGATCAAGGAAGTTGCAGGAGGTGTAATTTCAAGTGATATTATCGATGTTTATCCTACTCCAGCCAAAGGTAGTGAGGTTGAACTAAGCTGGGCGAACCTCAAAAGACTTGTTGGTAAGACTCTTGAAGCTTCACTTGTTAAGACCATATTGAAGGCACTTGATATAAAGGTGGTTGAAGAGACAGCTGTCGGACTAAAGCTTTTGACACCTCCATATCGTGTGGATGTACTAAGGGAAGCCGATGTTATAGAAGAAATATTACGTGTATATGGTTACAATAATGTTGAAATACCTGCAATTCAACAATCGGCAATTGTAACAACTCCAAAGCCAGATCACCACAGGATCAGAAATCTGATAGCTGAGCAATTGCTTGGTGCGGGCTTTACCGAAATAATGAGCAATTCACTGACTAAGGCTGCTTATTACAGCAATTCTCAGACTTTCAAAGCTGAAAATACTGTAATTCTAAACAATCCTTTGAGCAGTGATCTCAATGGCTTGAGGCAGACTCTTATCTTCGGTGGGCTTGAAACCATAGAAAGAAACCGCAACAGACAGCATCCCGACCTTAAACTATTTGAGTTGGGCAACTGCTACTATTATAATACAGAAGGAGACAAAGGAAAGCAAAGCAGCTATAAGGAAGAACTTAAGCTGACTCTGTTTATAACCGGAGCCAGGGTACCGCAAAATTGGAACAGCCCAAGACAGGAAGTAAGTTTTGCAGATATAAAGAGATATGCTGAGAATGTACTACTACGCATGGGACTTTCTGAAACAGACTGGAAAACAGAAGGTATTACACCAGACCTGCTAAGTGACGGTCTTAACTATAGCCTTGCTGGTAAACAACTGATGACCGTAGGTATGGTATCACACAACCTGCTCAGGAGTTTCGACATCGACGACGAAGTATTCGTTGCCGAAATCATTTGGGACCAGCTTGTATCATGCACGGCCAAACACAAGGTTCTATACAAGGAACTCTCACGCTTCCCCGAAGTTAAGCGCGACCTTGCCCTATTGCTGGATGAGCATGTCAAATATGCCGAGATCGAAGCTGTAGCCTTGAAAACTGAAAAGAAGTATTTGAAGAACATTACTCTATTTGACGTTTATCAGGGTGATAATATTGAAAAAGGCAAGAAATCCTACGCTGTAAGCTTTGTCTTGGAAGATACCGAAAAGACACTTACTGACGGACAGATAGCAAATATTATGGGCAGACTTACCGCTGCTTTCGAAAAGGAACTGGGAGCCAAACTTAGAGGATAAGCAACCATAGATTATAGAAAACAGCCCCGGAATTAGTTCCGGGGCTGCTTTTTTGTACCTGAATTTACAGATAAAAAGAAACGGGATCATCTCGTTTGATGAATCCCGCTTCTAACCTTAACCCTAACCCAAAATTATGAAAAACCTATTTATATATTTAGAACATATAAAAACCAACTTTGTTTAATCAAGTACTAAAAAAAATTTTGTGCTCTTTTATGTCAAAAGTATTATACAAAAATCTGTCACTAAAACACTATCGTTCATCAATTGACGATGCAAATATATCAAATATTTTTATCGTATCAACTCGATTAACTTTATTTAACCATTTAACTATTGACTTTTATCTCAAAAAGACTTCTGACCAACTTCTTCCGTTGAAGTATAAACAAACCTAATACTTCATACTGCGTTAAGCAAGTTTACCAAGACAATTAACAGCATGTTAACATTAAGGAGACTTTTGTTTTATTAAATAGCAAAGAATTATCCCGACAAACCATAGGTCAAAAGCCTGAAAATAAAATTGCCGTTTCGCGCGCAGGGCGCGAAACGGCAATAATTCTTAGTAAGTATGGGAAATTATTATTTCAAATTGAAATGATAGGTAATACTTCCATGCTGCTCAGCAGCAGCTTCGGGTGCCTTGTTAAACTTAGCCTTAAAGGCAGCCCTTTCAGCGGCTCTCCATAGCTCCTTATTCTGAAAGGTAGAACCGTAAGGGGTTGCCTCTGCTCTTATAACATTACCGTTTTTGTCCACTGTAACATTCACTACAACTTTTCCCTGTTCCTCAATAGGATACTCTGGTCGGGGCCATTCTCCGTCAGCAGTACGTCCCTTAAGACTATGACTATAATCAACCCCCTCACTTCCCTGTCCAGTTCCCGTCCTGTTAGTGACATTTGGATCGCCCGTAAGGGCACCCTGGGTACCGCTACCACCTGTATCACCTTCAGATTGAGAATTACTGCCCGAATTACTTAAGGCCCCGCTTACAGTATTACGTACAGCGGCAGCCTGCTGGGCCTGCTGCTCCCTTTTCTGCCTTTCAAGTTCTGCTATCCTTTGTCTTTCCAGCTCTTCCTGACGCTGACGCTCCTGCTCAGCCTTACGTTGTCTTTCTATTTCAGCCTGCCGTTGACGTTCCTGCTCAGCAATCCTCTTCTGCTCTTCCTGACGTGCCTTCTCCTGGGCAGATATAGCCGGAGCTTCCTCTGTGTTCTGAGTCAGGACCTGTTGACGTGCAGGTGTTGATGCCGAAGGTGTTGGCGGGGGTGTTGAAGCCGGTTGAGAAGCAGGGGGAGTCGAAGTTTGAGCTGCAGGAGCAGATGAGGAAGGAGTAAATTGCCCCTGTCCGGTCGGTGAATCTCCAAGCGCAACCAATATACCTTCATCACCAGGATCCACACTACTGATGCTAATAAAAATCAGCGCCAGCAGCAGCAACAGGTGAAACACTATAGTTCCAAACACCCCTAAACTCTTGTCACTTGGTCTTTCGTCCATATGCTATCTTGCTCTGGTAGCCAGAATCACTTTATAATCGTTGTTCTTGGCTATGTTCATAACCTTTACCACTTCTTTCATCGGCACATTCTCATCGACATGAAGAGATATATACGGTTCCTGCTGATCTCCAATCCTGTTTCGTAACGTTGCCTCAAGCTGGTCAAAGCCCACCCTCTTGTTTTCGACATAATACCTCAAATCTGAAGTTATCGAAACACTTGTAATCGCCTTAACCGTGGTCTGCTGATTACTTTGTGGCAGATTCAGCTTGATGGCATTGGGACTTACAAGGGTTGATGTTATCATGAAAAAGATAAGCAACAGGAACACTATGTCGGTCATAGACGACATACTGAAAGTCGGGTTAACTGTATTTCTTCGTTTTAATCCCATTACTCTATCCTTTAATTTGCAGGTTCATACAACAAATCCATAAATTCAATGCTCTGTGCTTCCATTGTAAACACAACTTTCTGAATCTTTGAAACAAGGATGTTGTATGCGAAATAGGCTATAATACCTACTATCAAACCTCCAACTGTTGTTACAAGAGCAGTATAGATACCGCCAGCAAGTTGAGATATAACTATGTTGGCTCCTGAATTAGCCATTTCCCAGAACGAAATTACCATACCAATTACTGTACCAAGGAAACCAAGCATAGGAGCTCCACCGGCTATGGAGGCCAGAGTTGAAAGACCCTTTTCAAGTGATGCAACCTCAAGGTTGCCCACATTCTCAATAGCTGCATTGATATCACTAAGAGGACGACCAATACGTGTAATACCTTTCTCAATCATACGTGCTATGGGGTGATTGCTCGAACGGCACAATGCAAGTGCAGAATCTATCTTTCCGTCATGTATATAATCCCTGATCCTGTTCATAAAGGTGGTATCGATATTCGATGCCCTTCTGAGCACCATAAAACGCTCAATAAAAATGTATATTGCAATTATTGACATAAGCAGCAAAGGATACATAATCCAGCCACCCATCATACCAAGCTCTATCAGGTCTATGCTTTGGGTTACAACTTCTTCTCCTTCACCCTCTAGGCCTGCTGCAACCTGTCCGGCTGCCTGTATCATCAAAAAAGGATTCATAGTTCGCTCTGTGTTTTGGTTATAACTTGTTTGTGCTAAATTATTAAAAATGCCGAACGATTACGTTACAAGACAAATATTATTCCAAATGAAAGTATAACGTATAGTTCACCGCTAATATTATACCTAAGCCACCTGCCTATATACAGGCTTTGTATAACCCTATGCCTGACGGGCATAGGGTGCTGCATCCTGAGAAGCAAATTCCCCTTTGAGAAACTTGTGATACCCTACCATTGCTATCATTGCGGCATTATCGGTAGTATAGGATAGTTTTGGAATATAAGTTTTCCACTTATACTTCCTACCTGCAGCCTGTACAGCTTCTCTCAATCCACTATTTGCAGACACACCTCCTGCCAGAGAGATTTCTCTGATACCTCTATTCTTAGCAGCTTTAATAAGCTTATCCATCAGAACCTCAACAATGGTCCTTTGAAGCGAAGCGCATAGGTCCTCCTTGTGCTTATCAATAAAATCAGGATCTTCCTTTATCCTGTCACGCAGGAAATAAAGAAAGGAGGTTTTCAATCCGCTAAAACTGTAGTCAAACCCTTCTATTCGTGGTTTGCTAAATGCAAACGCCTTGCTGTCACCTTCCTGTGCCAGCTTATCAATAAGCGGTCCGCCCGGATAAGGCAGACCCATGATCTTGGCGCACTTGTCAAAGGCCTCACCTGCTGCATCATCAATTGTCTGACCAATAATCTCCATCTCAAGGGGACTGCGAACCTCTATAATCTGACTGTTACCTCCCGATACCAGTAAGCACAAAAACGGAAAGGATGGAACATCCTTCCTTTCACCTGGCTCCTGAATAAAGGAAGCTAGCACATGGGCATGCAGGTGATCAGTTTCGATTAGTGGTAATCCAAGCGATAAGGCCATCCCCTTGGCAAAGGATGTACCAACTAACAGCGAACCCAAAAGCCCCGGACCTCGCGTAAATGCCACAGCATCCAGTTCACCGGGCCTCACCCCTGCATCCTTAAGAGCCTTGTCAACCACAGGAATGATATTCTGTTGATGAGCCCTCGATGCCAGCTCCGGCACAACCCCTCCATACTCCTCATGAACCTTCTGCCCTGCTATCACATTGCTTAGTATGGTATCATTTTTGATGACAGCTGCAGAGGTATCATCGCACGATGATTCTATTCCCAAAATAATTACTGACATAAGTTTGTTTTGACTTATACACTAAGTAAAAAGCCGATATTCGGTTAAGTTACTTATTTTTGTCCGGACAGCCGGTCCCGGACCTTGGTCGTTAAACGTTTAAACTGGCAAAATTATCAAAAAAACTCAGAAAATATTGCTTGCCACCGCTCTGGTGCTGGTAGGATTACCGGTACTTAGTTCCCTCGTTTTGATGATCCCGGCAGTACAGACCTCTATTGTCAGGATTGTAACCAACCGCTTGTCAGAGGATCTTAATAGCACAATTTCCATTCGTAAGGTAAGTATATTACCCTTTGCTGGAATCAGACTAAACGGCTTTCTGGTTCTTGACCAACAGCAGGACACCCTCTTTTACACAGAAAAGGTAAGAGCAGGTGTAGACAGGTTTTCGATTAGACACAAACACTTATACCTGAGAGAAGTGGATTTTGTCGAACCGGTTATCAACCTGTATCAGCACCAGGACCGAATGAATTTCTCCTTTCTGCTTGATTCATTGGGTGGGGAAAAGAAGGACAGTGCCATATGGAAATATTCCATCGGCGCCGTGTCTATAACTAATGGGGAAGTAGATATTTCTCACAGTATTTTTAAAAATCCAGAGCTATCTATAGATAAACTGTCTTTTAGCGGTCTCAACCTAAAAATCAAACGCACTTCTGGACCTGACGAGCCACCGGCATTCAATGTATCTCACTTCTCTCTCCACGAAGCTTCCGGACTGGATCTCGAGGCCTTTGAAAGTAAAGGTTATATCAAGGAGGACAGAATTGTAATAGACAACCTGGCTTTTCGTACTGCGGCTTCGATATTCGACTTTGAGGCTATCGAACTTCCTTTCGGAAACACAGAGGTCTCAGGTTATGATGTCCCTTTTAGTGGAAAAATCAATAATATCACAATCTCCCCGGAAGAAATACATACATACTATCCTAAATTTCCTCTGATAGAAAGTCCCCTGTCACTGTCGGGAACCATTTTCGGTTCTCTCGACAATCTTAAGGGACGTAATATCACTGCTTCATTTGGCAATAACACATCATTCAGTACTTCATTCGACATCACAGGTTTGTCCAACTTCAATGAGGTGTTTATCTACATGGACATAGAGGCATTCGACACAACCATACCTGACCTGGAGCTGCTTATTAAGGGGAGTGAACCGACACTGCCCGAGTCCTTCAGGCAATTGGAAACCATCCATTACTCAGGTAATATTACCGGCTTTATCAACAACCTTGTTGCCTATGGATCCTTCACATCCAACCTGGGTGAGCTGAGCACCGACCTTGGAATTAAACTGGACAAAGATGGCAATGTATTATTTGGAGGACTGTTAAGCACAAAAGACTTCGAACTGGGCCGGATGCTTAATGCAGATCCTGCTCTGGGCAAGATATCTCTTGACATGGAGGTAAGTGGATCTCGTTCTTCGGAAACCGACTACTTTGTTATACTTGACGGTACTGTTGAAGAGCTGGAGCTCAACAATTACGATTATCAAAACATTGCCGTACAAGGTCTGTTGACCAATCAGAAGTTTGATGGAAACATCAGATTATCGGACCCCAACGGTTCGCTTAATTTCATGGGTAAGGTGGATATGTCAGGTAATGTCCCGCACTTTGACTTTATGGCGTTGATTGCCAATGCACAGCTCGACAGGCTCAATCTGGCACCCAAACTGGAAGGCAGTGTATTGTCTGTATTAATTGAGACAAACTTCAGTGGTGACAACCTTGACGATCTCATCGGTGAAATATCTATATCAGATGGACTGCTTTACACCCCAAACTCATCAATCGACTTCGACTCAATACATATAAGAGCCGAAAGATACGGAGAATCAAAACATTTAAGTCTCCGGTCTGTCTTTGCTGATGCTGATATAGTCGGGCATTATATGTTCAGAAACCTCAAGGGGACAATTACCGGTTTTGTTGACAACTATCTTCCATCTTTTATCGACAACAATACCAGAAAGAGAGGCTCAACAAACGATTTCGGTTTTGATATAAGACTGAAGCAGGTAAGTAACCTTGCTGCCATATTTGTTCCTGAGCTCAATATTTCGGATCAGGGATACATAAAGGGACACTTCAGCACCTCACCTCCAAATCTAGATCTTGAGGTGGGCCTAGGTCACATTAACTACAAGAATATAAGCAGCTACGGTTTTGAAGCAAAAGGACAGGCCAACGGCAACAATGTTTTGTCAATGACAAGCAATGCCGAGTTGGTTAGCATTGGCAAGTTAATAGAACTACCCAACTTTTCAGTGTACCAGACTGCCGCTTCAGACACCCTTACCACAAATATATTCTGGAACAACTGGGATATGGTAAACAATAGTGGGGCACTTTACACAGTTACCGAGTTTGGCACTGACGAACATGGGCATCTTGCTGTCACTGTAGGCCTTGAACCATCTTCAGTAATGATAGCAGACAGTGTATGGAATATCAATAAGGCCAGTGTACGTTTTCACGACAACGGCCTCATTGTAGAAGGTCTCAAGATAGAAAATAGCAGCGAGCATATTGCATTAAACGGAACCCTTGACAAGGATGAAGCTGACGGGCTCAATCTTGAGTTTAGCAACCTCAGGATGGACCGACTCTTTGGCAGGGGCAAACAGGGTCGAATCACCTTCGGAGGAGAAATTGACGGACATATCAGAGTCAGTGAATACTACCGTGATCCATTGCTGTCGGCCAACGTCACTATCAATGATTTTGTGTTTAACAACGAGAGGTATGGTACTTTCGGAATAAACAGCTGGTGGAACAAAGAAACTGAAACCATCGAGATACTTGCCCAACTCATAGATAATGGAGAAGACCGCCTCCACGGCTATGGCGAATTCAACCCTGAGAAACGCCATCTGGACCTTAGCATGGACCTAAACAGGTTCAGCATATCCTTTTTGGATCCCTTCATTAACAAGGTATTGCAAGATATGAAGGGCTACGCTTCAGGAAAGATGTATTTCAAAGGCCCTCTGTCACAGGCCTACCTTACCGGTAAGATAAAGGTTGATGACGGATCCTTTGGTGTGGATATGCTGAAGACAAATTATCATATCAGTGATTCGGTCAGCTTCTATCCAAATGAAATAAGATTCAGGGATATGACTCTGACTGACCGAAACAACCGTAAGGGCAAGTTCAAAGGATCTATATTCCACAATGGTCACTACAAGGATATGGTATTCAACCTCAGGGTTGAATCCAACAATATGGAGCTGCTAAATACCAAACATGCAGACAATGAATATTATTACGGGAATATTTTTGGTAACGGATATATGACAGTTACCGGAAACACAGATAATGTAACTCTCACCATCAACGGAACCACTACCGGTAATTCCCGGTTCTTTATACCAATTCAGTCACAGGAAACAGCAACAGAAACCAATTTCATCCGATTCAGGAGCAAGGCTAACGGTAGCAATCTTCAAATCCAGGAAGATCCAGGAATGGATTATAAGGTTGACCTTTCAGGTGCTACAATCAACATGAATATAGAGGTCACACCAGATGCTGAGGTGCAGATTATCTTCGATGAGCGTATTGGTGACATACTGAGAAGCAAGGGTAACGGAAACCTGCAGATAATGATCAATAGGCAGGGCAACATACGCTTTTATGGTGATTATATTATAGAAGAAGGAGATTACCTGTTCTCACTCCAAAACCTGATTAATAAACGCTTTACAATCAATCAGGGGGGAACTGTAAAATGGCAGGGAGACCCCTATAATGCAGATATTGACATTACAGCTGTATATAAACTACGAGCTTCGCTGGCCGACTTGCTTGATCCAGTATCAGGGGCTATATCGGGCTCCTCAGATGTTCAGCGCAGGGTGCAGATACACACCAACCTCATGCTCAGTGGAATGCTTCAACAACCTTCAGTAAGATTCGGTCTTGAAATGCCTACACTTGACGAAAGCCTTGAGTCTCTGGTTCTGGGATATATTACATCTGATGAAGAACTCAACAGGCAGGTATTATCTCTACTTGTTCTCAACAGGTTCTATCCACCAGAACATATGAGGGTTGACAATAACTCAGGCATCAGGTCTGAAAGCGCAGCTCTCGTCACTACTACTGAGATGCTTTCGTCACAGATATCAAGATGGATAAATACCCTTACAAGTGATGTGGATGTTGGTGTAGCCTACCGTCCAGGCGATAATATAACAAGTGACGAGTTTGAAGTTGCAGCCTCTACCCAGATGTTTAACAACCGCGTTACAATCAATGGAAATGTCGGTTATGGAAAGTATTACACAAATACCGGTAAGATGGTCGGTGACTTTGATGTGGATGTTAAACTCAATCCGGTTGGAACACTCAGAGCCAGAGCTTATACACGTTCTAATGAGGATCTTATTTACGAAACCTCACCCACCACTCAGGGAATTGGCCTATCTTACAAAGAGGAGTTCAACAGTATTAAAGAGCTCTGGCTGAAGTACAAACGGCTCTTCACAAACAGAAGGAAAGACTCTGACAATGAAGGAGATTAACCATCATTGTCATTTATTGCATGTTCATGTAAAATAAGACTATACTGGTAAAAATTCGATTGATTATCCTGAGCAAATAAATGATCTTTGAGTTATTGCTGTAAAGATATAGTAGTGTCAGGATCAATTTACCCCAGAAGATGAAGGAATTTTTACTCAAGGTCTTTAACGATAGGATAATCTCACCATGGTGGATACTACTGATAGACATGATGCTGGTATCAAATGCCTTCGTTATTTCATATGTCATCAGGTTGAACGTAATGTTGCCTTCCTACTCAGTATGGGAGTTTGTCAGAGGTGGAGCATATGTGATTTTCGTATATGCTATAGTCTTCTACCTTTTCGGCATACATAGAGGAGTAATCAGACACACCAACTTTTCGGAGTTACGTATGCTCTCAATTGCATGTACCACAACCCTGGTATTATTACTTGGCCTCCATTTTATTGCCGGACTTATCAACCCCGAATTTGCTATGGTACCCCGTCTGGTACTGGTATTGCATTTTGTTCTTGTAGTGTTCTTCTGCTTTGGCTTCAGGCTTGTAGTGCGTGAAACCTATTCATATCTCACAACCAGCAAAGGTTCAGTGATGACTGTTATCTACGGTACAGGCGACCTGGCTCTTATAACACATGAAGCAATTCGCAATGACAAAGAGAGTCAGTATCATGTTGCAGCCTTTGTAGATGAAGAACCTTCCAAGTGGAACATGAGCCTTAACACCCTGCCTGTATTAAGCTGGGAGAAGCTTCTCAAGCAGGAAGGCAAGTGGGATAGCATAAAAGTTGTAATCCTGGCTGTTACGGACATCTCGACCAGGCAGAAGCAGATGATTGCTGAAGAATGTATGCGTCGGGAATGGAAACTAAAGGTAATGCCATCAGTAGGCAACTGGGTAAATGGGATTTCCAATACAAGCCAGATTCGTGACGTACGCATTGAAGACCTTTTGGGTCGTGATGAAATCCAACTTAACCAAAGACGTATTATGGAAGGTCTTGACAACAAGACCATCCTCGTTTCTGGAGCTGCCGGATCTATCGGATCTGAAATAGTACGCCAGCTGCTTCGTTTCCCTGTCAGACAAATTATAATGCTCGACCAGGCTGAATCGGCTCTTTATGACCTCCAACAGGAAATTATACTAAGGCACGACGACGCTCCATTCAAACCGGTTCTTGCTGATATCACTAACCAAAGAATGATGAGGAAGGTTTTCGAAACCTACAAACCTCATATTGTTTTCAATGCTGCTGCTTACAAGCACGTTCCCATGATGGAGGAATCTCCTTACGAAGCTGTTAGGGTCAACATTGGAGGAACAAAGATTCTGGCAGACTTGTCGGTTGAATTTGGCGTCGAAAAATTCGTCATGGTAAGTACTGATAAAGCTGTCAATCCCACCAATGTAATGGGAGCTTCCAAAAGGATATGCGAATTATATATTCAGTCCTTATCTCAGTTGCCTGAAATGAAAACAGCGTTTGTAACAACACGCTTTGGTAACGTACTTGGTTCAAACGGTTCGGTTGTCCCCCTTTTCAAACGCCAGATTGCTCAGGGCGGTCCTGTAACGGTAACCCACCCAGAAATTACACGATTCTTTATGACTATCCCCGAAGCTTGTCAGCTTGTACTTGAGGCATCTTTTATGGGCAACGGAGGAGAGATCTTTGTTTTTGACATGGGAGAACCTGTTAGAATTGCCGACCTTGCAGAGAAAATGATAAAACTGTCAGGACTTAAACTTGGTGAAGACATTGATATTGTATATACAGGTCTTCGGCCGGGAGAAAAGTTGTATGAAGAATTGCTGGCCTCCAAAGAACATACCAAACCTACCTATCATGACAAGATCATGATAGCAAATGTCAAGACCTGCGATTTTAATGATATCAATCGTCAAATCCTGGGTCTTCATGAATCTGCATACAATGAATCTGAGGAATTAATTGTGGCAAGAATGAAGGAGTTGATTCCTGAATTTAATCCTCAAAACGAAAGATACCGTAGGCTTTTGGTTGCACGTGAGCTATCGGTCTGAACCAGTTTAACAGCGACACACTTATATAAGCGGACAGCTTAATCCTATTTTGTTGTTAATTGTAGGGAGTGCTCTTTACAATTATTTTCTTTCGCCTTATATTTAGCGTAATTCTCATTGTTACCAAACTTTAACTATATAATTACTCTGATATGAAGAGGCTTTTTCTCTGCGTTTGTATCACCATACTGTATTTTTCAGTAGTAGAGGCTACCTCCTACTATGTCAGTCCTGCCGGTTCATCTAATGGCCAAGGGACTGCCGCCTCACCCTGGAATCTGCAGACTGCACTTACCAGTAATAAAGTAAATCCAGGTGATACAATTTGGATTGCCGGTGGTACATATGTCGGCAATTTCATCGCAGGCCTCTCCGGACGTGAAGGAAGTCCAATTATCTACAGAGCAGTACCGGGACAGGAACCTATACTCGATGGCAACACCAACAACGGAGCCAATGAAGTGTTGAGAATTAATGGTAGCTACCTTTGGTTTTGGGGACTTACTATTAGCAATTCAGCTTCTTCAGGCAATAACTATTACAAAGATGGAGTCTTCTTTGGAGGAGCCAATAGCAAGCTGGTTAACTGTATTATCCGCAATAATGGAGGTAATGGTGTTGGGTTCTGGCAAACTGCAGTCAACTCCGAAGTATACGGTTGCATTATCTACAACAATGGCTATATGGGTAGTGACCGAGGACACGGTCACGGCATATATGGACAAAATGCCTCCCTGCTCAAGATTATCAGAGACAATGTATTATTTCACTCATATGGAGTTGGAATTCATATCTATAGTGAAAGTGGATCTATTCAGGGTTTTTCAATAGAGGGTAACACAATATTCAACAGCGGCATACCTGGAGCAAAGTTTATCGAACGTAATATTCTGATAGGTGGATTGCAGCAGGCTGACAGAATCACAATTACTGGCAATCACATTTACAACCGTCCCAACTATCAGTCAAAGGCCAGTATTCAGCTTGGCTATGATGCATCCAACCGTAATGCTGAGGTTTCTGACAACAAAATAGTCGACGGCTCTCTGTATATGATTAAAGGCTGGAACTCACTGCAGGTACTGCGCAACTCTATTTATGCACGCAATTCACAAATGCAGCTTATAGCATTCGACAATTTCAATAATATAACTACTCCCCTGTTCAACAATAACAAGTATCTCGGTGGAACACTGGCAGAAATGAACTTCCAGGTCTGGAAGACATTTTCTAAACAGGATGCCAACAGCACATACTCATCCTCCCTGCCAACACAAAACGAGTATTATGTGATTAAGAACCGTTATGAAGGAGGAAGGGCAAATGTGGTGGTTTACAACTGGGCTAAGGCTGAGAATATGATGATAGACCTATCTACCGTATTAAGCACAAATTCAAGGTTTAGCATATACGATGCAATGAATCTGCAGGCAGGTCCGGTAGTCAGCGGCACATACTCAGGAGGAGCTATACGGATACCACTAAACCTGAATAGTATTGAACTCCCGATAAGAGCTGACAGCAACAGGGGCGATCTAAGGCATACACTGCCTGAATTTGGGGTCTTTATTGTAACTTCAGTAGGTTCATTACCTTCCGGTATTGAAACACCCGTATTCGAAGATCTACCACTCAAGATTAAGAAGTGTAGTCCCAATCCAACTGTAGATTTGCTTGCAATTGAAGCCTATTCGCCTACACAGACCAGGCTTCTGGTAAATGTATTCGACGAGGTAGGGCGTATGGTGTATAATGAGGGTTTCAATGCTCACATTGGGGACAACAAACTAGTCATCAATATGGCAACACTGGCAGGTGGCTTGTACATTGTGACACTTACTGATGGAGCATACACTGACACATGCAAAATCCTTAAGAGGGACTTTGCACTAAACTCGGAAAAAGAAAAGGAAAAAGAGCTTCCTCTACATTAGATCTCTACAAGGTGGTTACGGATAGCGAACACCACAAGGCTCGCTGTATTCTTACATCCTGATTTTAACAGGATATTGGCTCTGTGTTTTTCGACAGTTCGTTTGCTGATAAACAGTTTGTCGGCTATTTCACTATTGGATAGTCCCTGGCAAATTTCGATAAGTACCTCAAGTTCCCTGTCTGACAAGGCGTCATCCTTATTAGCTTCAAGACTGTTGCCTTTTCTTGCAACAACTAATCCCCTGAGCAACTGTTCGGAAAAGTAGTTGCCTCCTTCACAAACAGTGCGTATGGCTTCATCCACCTCCTGTAACTCACTATCCTTAAGCACAAAGCCCCTCACTCCCAGTTCCACCATCTTTGTGTAGTACTCCTGATCTCCATACATTGAGAGTGTGATTATCTTTAGGTCGGGTGTTTTTTCAAGAGCCCTTCTTGAAGCCTCTATACCGTCCATTTTTGGCATTGAGATATCCATTAGTACCACATCCGGAGCAGCACTTTCATAATGCTCCAGAAATTCCAACCCATTATGTGCCTCACCTGCAATAAGGTAATATGGCAGTTGGCTCAGTAGAGATTTAAGACCATTAAGAAAAAGGTTGTGGTCATCTACAAGAAACAGTCTTATCTTATTTGTGCTTTCCATCGTCAGATAAAGGAATAGTTATACTTACATTAACACCCTGATTGTAGCCCGATTTAACCTCAAGCTTGCCCTTCATAGAATTGACCCTGTTGAGCATATTATAGTATCCTGCACCTCCATCTCTGGTGCCAGAAAACAGATTGGTCGTATCAAAGCCTACCCCATCATCACAATAAATCACCCTGACATTGTCATTGTCTGCATATAGTTCTATAACAGCTTTCTTTGCACTCGCGTGCTTTATAGTGTTATTTATCAGTTCGCATACAGATCTGTATATTACAACTTCAAGAACTGGGCTGTAACGGGTCTCATACACATTAGTAACAAAATCTACTCTCAGACCCCTGCTTTGATTTACCTTCTTAATAAAGTTACGTATTGCCTTTGCAATACCAAAATTCGTCAATATATGAGGACTTAAATTATTAGAGATATCCTGAATACTTTTAATTGCCTCACTAATTGCAACATTCATATTACTTATTACTGCCCTTGAATTAGGCGGTACATCTGTTGTCGACAGGCTCGATACTGACATCTTAATTGTAGACAGCAGGGGTCCCAGTCCATCATGCAATTCTGCAGCAAAACGTCTACGCTCACGCTCCTCAGCCTGAATTACAGCATTAAGCAGGGCCTTCTCCTGGTATCGGGTACGAGCCTCTGTCTCCTTTATATACTTGAATATCTTTTGAATAAGGAACACCCCTACAGCAAAGAAAAGACTGGTAATTGCACCCAACCAGTTATAAAAAAGACGGAAATACTGAGGTTTAAACTCAGTGACAAAGGGTAGAAACTCTAAAAGCCTTTGAACTGCCATAATAACAAATCCAAAGGATATAAGAATCCACGAAAGATTGTACTTGGTAACCTTTGTAAGCTTAACAGCAACCGCAGCTGCAAAAAACTGCAAAATAATGGTAATACCTAAAGTAATAATTAATAGCGTTGGCTGTTGTTCCATGGCAATCAGATTTCATATGGGAAGGCGATGAACAAATATATCTTATTCGCATGAAACCCGAAATAGGTATTTTACGTTATACAGTCAATTACAAAGGCCATATTTTTATAAAAAACATTGTATTGGCAATTGATTTACACTATTTTTGATTACAAAACGAAGACATTATGAAGAGATTGGTTACAGCTTTTGTTCTCCTCCTACTTGTTACCCTTACTATCTCATCATGCAAGAGCTATGAAGATTGCCCTGCATACGGACAAGTTGAGACGAGTGTAGAAATGCCTGTACAGGCATAAGGTTATAAGCAAAAAGCATTTCAGAGCTTCTGATAAAAAAGGAAATCGATGATTTCCTTTTTTATTTGTCATTTATGAGGGGTTAAAACTACAATTTGAAAGAAACCCCCCGCCTGATAAATATAATTAACTTCATTTCACATTTAAGAGAGAAATGAAATTAATCATTATTTGACGGTTTGCTTATGATTTCATATTTTTGTTCGGCGAAATCAAAACCAACTGCTTTTTTGCTTCGCCAACCATATCAAAAACAGTAATTTAAAACAAATAAACATGTCAAAGATTAAAATTGGTATCAACGGTTTTGGTCGTATCGGCCGCTTGGTATTCCGCGCAGCTCAAAACTTCAGCGATGTTGAGGTTGTAGCTATCAATGACCTTGTAGAAGTAGAGTACATGGCCTACATGCTGAAGTATGACTCTACTCATGGTCAATTCAAAGGTACTGTAGAAGTAAAGGATGGTCATCTTGTAGTTAACGGAAAGTCTATCCGAGTTACAGCTGAAAAAGATCCTGCAAATCTTAAGTGGAATGAAGTTGGCGCAGAATACGTCGTTGAGTCAACAGGTCTTTTCCTTGACAAACAATCAGCCAAGGGACACATTGAAGCTGGTGCAAAGAAAGTTGTAATGTCAGCTCCTTCAAAGGACGACACTCCTATGTTTGTTTGCGGTGTTAACCTGGACAAATATACTAAGGACATGCAGTTTGTATCTAACGCTTCTTGTACTACCAACTGTCTTGCTCCTATCGCTAAGGTTCTCAATGACAAGTTTGGTATCGTAGAAGGTCTTATGACTACCGTTCACGCTACAACAGCTACACAAAAGACTGTTGACGGTCCTTCAAAGAAAGACTGGAGAGGTGGTCGTGGCGCTGGTCAAAACATCATCCCTTCATCAACAGGTGCTGCTAAGGCTGTAGGTAAAGTTATTCCTGAGCTGAATGGCAAACTTACCGGTATGGCTTTCCGTGTTCCAACTCCTGACGTATCAGTAGTTGACCTGACTTGCCGTCTTGCTAAGCCTGCTAAGTATGAAGAAATCTGCAAGGCTATGAAGGAAGCTTCTGAAGGCGAACTCAAGGGAGTACTTGGTTACACTGAAGATGCAGTTGTTTCAAACGACTTCCTTGGTGATACAAGAACTTCTATCTTCGATGCTGATGCCGGTATCTCTCTTAACGAAAACTTCGTTAAGGTTGTATCTTGGTATGACAACGAAATGGGTTACTCAACAAAGGTTGTTGAACTGATCCAACACATGTACAAAGTAGACCACGCTTAATTTTAAGCTCTATATTACAGGCAAGAGGCTGTCCCCGCGGACAGCCTTCTTTTTTGTCTGGCAACCGCTAATTAGGATAATTCACCCACATAAAGTATATTTTCCATCCATGGACAAGCCTTGTAATTATAAATGCCACTGATTCTATTTTAATACAAACCTGTCATTTTTGAGGGGTCAACCCACTTGTCAAATTCTGCCTCCGTCAGTAAACCCAAAGCCAGTGCTGCTTCCTTCAGTGTGGTATTCTCAGCATGAGCCTTTTTTGCAATTTTAGCAGCATTTTCATAGCCTATATGGGTATTTAGTGCAGTAACCAACATAAGCGAATTTTTCAGGTGTTCCTTAATCCTGGGATGATCCGGTTCGATACCCACAGCACAATGATCATTAAAAGCAAGGCAGGCATCGCCCAACAGGCAGGCAGACTGAAGGAAGGCACTAATTATTACCGGCTTAAACACATTAAGTTCAAAGTGGCCGTTTGAACCAGCAATTGTTATTGTAGTATCATTACCCATCACCTGTACGCAAACCATCGTTAGTGCCTCTACCTGCGTGGGATTGACTTTGCCCGGCATAATGGATGATCCGGGCTCGTTCTCAGGTATCCTTATCTCACCAATACCTGAACGGGGACCTGAGGCGAGCACTCTTATATCATTTGCTATTTTCATTAGACTCACTGCAATCCTTTTAATTGCACCATGACTCTCGACTATGGCATCATGAGCTGCGAGGGCTTCAAATTTATTCGCTGCACTCACAAAGGGGAAGCCTGTCAGTTCAGCAATTTTTGCAGCAACTTTGTCTGCATATCCCTTAGGAGTATTTAGACCTGTACCCACGGCAGTTCCACCCAAGGCCAATTCAGACAGATGAGGCAGGGTGTTCTCCAACGCCTTCAGACCATGATCAAGTTGCGCTACATAACCTGAAAACTCCTGTCCCAATGTCAATGGAGTGGCATCCATCCAGTGAGTTCTTCCGATTTTTACCACATCCATCATCTCAGCAGACTTTCTAGCAAGAGTATCCCTAAGTGTTCTGACAGCCGGTATCAGGTGCGTAACAACAGTCTTGTATGCTGCAATATGCATGGCCGTAGGGAAGGTATCATTGGAAGATTGAGATTTGTTGACATCATCATTGGGATGAATCGCAGGTTTCCTCTCGCCCAGCTTGTTGCCGGCCAACACATGAGCGCGATTGGATATCACTTCGTTTACGTTCATATTAGACTGGGTACCCGAGCCTGTCTGCCATATAACAAGTGGAAACTGGTCATCCAGCTTACCCTCTATTATCTCATCCGCTACCCTGGCAATCAGCTCTGCCTTCTCTTGTGGTAACACACCCAGTTCCTGATTAGTTAAGGCTGCAGCCTTCTTTAGATAACCAAAAGCATGGATAATTTCTTTGGGCATCGAAGCAGCAGGTCCTATAGGGAAATTAAGGATTGAACGCTGGGTCTGTGCCCCCCAATACTTATCGGCAGGTACCATGACCACCCCCATTGTATCTCTTTCTTCTCTGTATTGCATGACTTCAGTTTTAATGGTTACATATATGGTATAACAAAACCAACATCCCTTAGTTTTTTAATTAACTTTAGCTAATTACTATAACAACTTGAATATGATTATAAAATATGTCCTTGACAAGAGTTTCGGCCCTCCAGGCAGCTTTACCGGCTACTTTATTTTGCTTGTCGGTTTGATAACTGTCTTTGCCTCATGGTCTGGACTGGTTCTGATTGTTTTGGGCAGTTTTATGGCTTTCTCTACTTCAGGATGCATGATAGACTGCGACAACTTTAAAATCAGATTTACCGACAACCTCTGGGGCATATTTAAGGTGGGGAAATGGCAATATATCCATCCAAGAACACAGATAGGAGTAAATCATGCCAGGATGATGTATAGGGTCAGCAGCATAAGCAATCACAACATAGATGTCTCTGACCCCGACTGGCGGATTTATATATACGATGGTGTGGATCGTCGGGGTAAGGCTATCTGCAAGTTTAAAAACCGTGTGGATGCCGAAAGAGAGCTTATTAGACTAAGTGAAGCTCTCAACATCCCGATCAGGGAAGAGGCACCCGGCACAAAACAATGAACCCCGATCAGGCATCTGCCTTCACGGGGTTCTTGATCCAAATCAACTACTATCTTGTTTTCACAAGTTTATGCACTTCAGAGCTACCTCTCTTTGTACTGATGTACAACATGTATACTCCAGGGTGCAAGCGGGACAAATTAAGAACAGCATCAGGATCGGCAATGCTTTCAACAAGCCGACCGTTGACATCATAAATTTCAACGCTTTTTAATGGCTCCTCTGTCCTGAGATTAATATCTCCCACAAAAGGATTGGGGAATATACTTGTACGTTTATCAGCATAGGACGCCCCCCTGCCTACAGACGAAGCCGGATCAAAGCTTGCAAACTTCTGCTTTGTAAACATTATAAATTCGCCAGGTTTCACCTGAACTTCCTGGTTTAAACTGCTTACTATAATACTGTCGCCGGCAAAATGGTTAAACCACTTACCCGTACTATTAAAACCGGGACTTACAGTCTGTATGCTTGTTCCGAAGTTGCCTACCAGCCTTACGCTGTTGTTTTCACTATTTAGTAATATTCGTTTTACCTGTCCGGCAACATCAAGAGTAAAGTCATTTGTTGCAAATATTGGCTCCTTTTTCTTGAGATCAATCATCTCGGCATAAATATCCCACAAAGCCTTTCTGTCATTAACCTCCAAATAATTCCAACGTGTCGGCTTTTTTGAAAGTCTGCCTCCCTGGTCAATACTTATATCATAGCCCAGTTCACCAAACTGCCATATCATCTTTGGACCCGGGATAGACAACAGGAAGACAGTAGCAGCCTGATGCCGCTCAAGAGATGTTTTCAGGTTCCTGACATTATATGATCCTACCTGGATTCCATATGTTCTCGACCTAAAGGTTATCCTTTCCTCATCATGGCTTTCCATATAGGCTACCAGGTTAGGCTCATTCCAGTTGCGATTCTTATAAGATGACCAATTGAAATCCGATTTGCCTTCATCGTGATAGCCCATCACAGCTTCAGAAAAATTATAGTTCATATTTCCCCAAAGCAATATTCCATAGTCGGCAAGCACCTTTTCCTCTGTGTTTTCAGCCAAATGCTCAAAGATGACAAGCGCATCTTCCTTTACACTCCACACCTTGTCCGCTATCCGTTTGAGTATTGCAATACGGCTTGCATCATACTCACTTGCCCATGAACTCGGACCATATGGTGTATTTGTAAAACCCTTGGTAAAGTCAAAACGGAATCCATCGACCTTAAACTCAGTAATCCAGTATTCAAGTATGAGATCAACCAACTCCTGGGTATAGGGACTCTCATGGTTAAAGTCATAACCCCACTGAGCATCCGGGTTTTGCATGTTATGACTGACATTGTACCATGGATTATTAGCTGCCGGTTTTGATCCGTCAAGGTACATCTGTACCAAAGGCGACTCTCCGTAAGAGTGGTTAAGCACCATGTCAATTATCACGGCTATACCTCTCTCATGGCAAGCATCAATAAACTCCTTGTAGTCGTTCATAGTGCCGTAAGCCTTATCAGGAGCAAAGTAAAAGGAAGGGTTATATCCCCAGCTGTCGTTACCTTCAAACTCATTGATAGGCATCAGTTCGATAGCATTCACACCCAGTCTTACAAAATAATCAAGTGTATCTGTTATAGTTTTAATATCACCGTTATCTGTAAAGTCCCGGATTAGGACCTCATAGATTACGAGCTTTTCCTTCTCAGGCACTTGAAAATTCTGCACCTTCCACTCGTAAATGTGAGGCGTAGTTGTCAGAACTGAAGCCAGCCCAGAAGTATACTCAGACGGGAATGCTTTTAGATCAGGATATACAGTTTCTGGTATGTACTTGTCATTCTGCTCGTCCAACACCTTAGTAGTAAAAGGATCTGCCAGTTTGAGTGCACCATCAATATAATACTGATATGCGTATTCTACGTCGGGCTCAAGCCCGTCGATAGTGAGCCAGAAATAGTCCCCATCCCTTTTCATCTGGTAGTCTGGCATGGGTGCCCACTCATTAAAATCACCTATTACAAAGATATAACCCTTTCCCGGGGCCTGAAGCAGCAAGGTCACTGTATTGTCATCAACAACATTGACACCGGGCTTCAACCCTGCAGGACGCGTAGCTATCTCTGTTTCCTGTCTTATGTAGAAGTTTATAACATGAGTGTCAGCATCTTCCCCCATATAAGCCTCCAGCCTTAATTGATGACTTCCTGAAGCTGGAGCACTAAATGAATGTGTAACGGTTGCATCATTAGTCTCCTTGATCAGAACATCATCAAGATACAAACGAA
Organism: Xiashengella succiniciproducens; assembly: GCF_023674465.1. GTDB lineage: Bacteria > Bacteroidota > Bacteroidia > Bacteroidales > Marinilabiliaceae > Geofilum > Geofilum succiniciproducens. The sequence goes on from NZ_CP098400.1 coordinate 2,506,976, forward strand.
GTCTCTCAGCGTTTAGACCATTGCCTTGAATGGTAATCCCTTGTCCTGGCAGGAAAAGAGCCTTGTCCAGGGGTGAGGAAATATAGGCCTTCAGACTTTCCTTGTAAACATCAACAAAGATGTCAGATCCTCCTGCTGCTTTACCTTCCTTCCAGGAACCTCCGACCTGAGTTGCACTTCTAAACACAAAAGCAAGCTTCAAAATTTCCTCGTCTTCTGGTACCCCATAATAGCTTCTGATATCAGGCTCAATAACAAGCTGATAAAGGTTAGCACCAGTCTGGGTCAACTTTGTCTTGGCAATATTCTCTCCCCATTCAGTCACAACATATTTCCAGTCGGCCTCACTTGTACTCTTCGAGGTAATAACGCCTGTATGGGCATATACATCACCTGTGTATCCAGCAAGACCACCAGTTCCCTGATCAGCCCTAAAGACTATTGTAACTGGCTTGTTCTCAACAGGAAGTGCAGGTTGCGTAGATACTACCTGTGCTCTGACCAGAACTGCCTGTACCAGAATAAATAGAAGGGTCAAAATCCTTTTCATACCTAGTGTTTTACAGGACTTAATTGTCCTCCATAATTATAAAATGAGAGATACAGCCCTCGGGCTGTATCTCTGAGATCATATCAGTTTTTAGTCATCGTGGCCTTTCTCTTCCATGGATCCAGGGTAATCGTGTAATTACCAGCTTCCGATACTGAGATATTGCCTCCTCCGGGCACTAGACTATCCAGAGGGCCTCCAAGGTCATAAACCCATGCATTGTTCGCCCTGAACTTAAATTCACCTGCTTCCAGATCCATGGTCACGGTAAATACGCCTGCATCAGCATCCCAGGTCATATCAGTATCATCAGACCACTGTCCAGGTGTTGCATTACCGATAACACCCCAGGTATCGAGACGGTATGTATATTCATGAGGAGTGCTCAGGTCAAGAGTAACTGCATAATCACCAGCCACAATCTCAATATTCTCTCCGTCTGGTTGCAGATTACCATCAGCATCATTACTTCCAAAATTGTAAGCCCAGTTATTATTTGCTCTAAACTTAAGCTCTCCGTCAGTCAGAGTAAATCCACCATACAGAATCCTCAGTTCTGCATCGTATGCAAGAGGTGTATCAGCATCCCAACCACCAGGAGTTGCGTTACCTACAATACCCCAATCCAACTTAAGGATTGAATAGGTCATAGTGCTAAGGTTAGCTGTAAGCTTGTAGTATCCATCTTCTGGAATACTGATATTGCCACCTGAGTTGGTTAGTTTACCTGATCCGTCATCACCAAATGTCGTTGCATCATCCCAACTGCCAAGCTCCATAATAAACTTAATACCACCGGCTTTCAGGTAAATATAACCTTCAGCTTCACCGGCACTTTCAGCAGTTGAAATAATATATTCGGTCTCAACATTTTTATCGTTGGTCCAACCATTGTAATCACCAACTACATACAGTTTGGTAATATCGGCAAGCGTAGTAAATATTACTTCAGGTCCATATCCTATACCTTCGCTGTTGATAGCGTAGGGTCTTACATAATACTTAGTGTTTTCTTCAAGCTCTTCGGCAGTATAAATAAACCATCCGTCTTCACCTGCTTCAGTAAGCTCAACTTTGCTGTCTTCAATATCAGGATTTGGATTCAGACTCCATACGAAACCGAAAGATGTAACTTCTGCTCCACCATCCTTAACGATCTTACCATGGAAGGTAGCAGTAGTCTTTGTAATAGCACTCACAACATCCGAACTTAGGTATGGTGTAAGCTTTGGAATGTCAAGCTCTATAGCTTCACTATAACCTACACCACCTTCGTTACGTGCATATGCTCTTACATAGTATTTAGTATTACCCATCAGATCCTCTATAACACCGGTATATTCGCCTAACTCAGCACCATCATCTACAAGCTTTTCACCATTATCAACTGTAACATCGGCTACAGTACCATACACAACGCCACGTTCCAGAATTGTACCACGGCCAGCGTCTGTAACTGTAGCTTTAAAGGTAGCCATATCACCTAATTCCTGAGTTACTTCGCTTAGCTCAACCATTGGAGCCCTTGGCAAAGTAGTAAAGGACAGTTGGGTCCCATATTTCACACCGTCTGCATAAACACCATAGGCTCTGGCATAATATGTCGTTGCATAATCCAGACCTGTGAGCGTAACGGTAAACATAGCCTTTTCAAGCTTTCCACTGAAGACGGCTTTATTGTCATCAACAGTAGGATTCTCAGTCAGTCCATAGGCAACACCTATTTCTGAGAAAGCATTAATACCTGAAGGAACATAAGCCTCTACATCAGCTGTAGTGGCTGTTACATTCTGCTTTTGTAACGATGTGATACCAGGCTCGAGTCTTAGATCCGTAATATCCTCGGTACAAGCGGCCAAGATGGCTACCATAGCAACCATTGAGCCTAATACATTATATATTCTTTTCATGTTACTTTTCATTTTTGTAATGCACCACATTCATGACGGCCTTTGGATACCGCCGGGACCAGAGTCCCGGCGGAACCATTGGCTGTGCTACTAATTCTTTTTAATTACTGCCCTACCAGTGTCTCCGGTAACGGTCAGAGTAATTGTATAATTACCCGCTTCAACAGCAATATTATCTCCACCTTGAGTCAATCCGTCAAGAGCACCACCCAGGTTCCAATCCCATTTATTATTGAGACGGAATTTGATTTCTCCAGTGGCAAGGTCTGTAGTAACATACCAGGTATCTGTCTTTTTATCATAGTCAAACATGATATCCGGACCATCCCATCCATTTGGAGTAGCAGACCCTACAATACCAAGCATATAAGGATCAAGCGTATAGGTTAATGCATTTACATCAACAGTCAGCTTGTAATATCCGCTTGTCTCAACAATTATTGCAGGTCCATCCTCTTCAATAGTACTACTTCCAGCAGCACCATATTCAGTGTTGGCTTCAGGATCCAGAAGAGTAAATGGATTAGCAGTACTAAGTTTAACAATACCGAAGTACACACCGTCACCAAGAGCAGACTCAATCTTTTGGCCCATTCCAGAACCTATCAGGTCAAGGCGAGGAAGACCATAAGGAGTAACAGTAGCAGTCTTAACATCAGAAACGTATTCAAACGGATTGCTTCCGGTACCTGGCGCTCCTGTTCCAGCATCAACAGTCAGTACAGCTCTTACACGAAACTCGGCACTAGATGCTACATCTTCGGTAAATTTCCTTAGTAACAACGCATTAAGGTCGCTGACAACAATATCAACCTTCTCAATACTGAATCCGTTGTAAATGACCACCGGATCGGCAAAGTTATTACCTACGGCATCAGCTTCCAGAAAATAACGGGCTGAAGCTTTAAAACCAGCATCGAGAGGTGAACAGATAAAGCTCAATGTCTGTGTGCCGTTGTCACGTGACAATGTCATACCAGGCATTGTCACTATCTGGGGAGCAACAGCATCTTCACGAAGGAAGAGCTTATCCTCATCTTTTTCACATGAGAATAGAATTCCTGCTATCCCAACAAGTCCTATATATTTTAAAAAACGTGTCTTCATAAAACTCAGTGTTTTGTTGTTAATACCTGGTCAGTTATTAGTAACCCTGATTCTGTATCATATTCGGGTTGGCTGCAACCTCTTCACCTGGTATCGGATAAAGGTTCAAATGTGGAGAAGTAGCTACTCCAGCAAATACTCCACCCTTCCATTGCCAGTGATAGGTACCGTTGGTAAACTGACCAAAGCGAATAAGGTCTGTACGGCGATGTGCTTCGTAATAAAATTCTCTTGCACGTTCGTCAAGCAGGAACCTTTCAGTCAGTTGGGCTGCAGTGATATTGCCTGAAGTACCACCAAAGGCACGTTCACGTATTACGTTCACATCATCAACTGCATCTTCTATTTCACCTAGTCTGAACCGTGCTTCTGCACGCATCAGATATGCATCAGCAAGGCGGAAGATTGGAAAGTCAGTACAAGCATATGCTTCGTTGTAGTTCTCCGGGTTACTGCCATCAGCATTTGTTGCAGTAAACTTATAAACCCCGATACCGAAGTCACCGCTTGCACCTGCTGTTGGGATATCGATACTCTTCTTGATCCTTAGATATACTCTTGTATCTGGACACTGTGTAAAGAAAGGATCATTTGCAGGAACAGGTACATTACCGTAAGTAGCTAATGTATCTACAAGGATATTCATAAAATCCTTCCTTGCCCTGTTACCGTTCCAGTTTGGATTGGCAGGGAGGTTGTGAATCTCCTGAGCAGGAAGATATTCAGCATCACTACTTGATTGGATCAGGAAGGTAGTACCGACATAACCCTGAGTATTGATGCCATCTTGCTCCCATGCAAAAATCATCTCCCTGTTGGCAGGATAGTGATTATCTGCACTAAAGTTCTGACGATAGTTTGGATTCAACTCATACTTACCGCTTTCAATAACCTTTGTTGCATATTCAATACAGTCTTCCCATCTTGGAGTCCCAGTATACACTTCAGCATTCAGGTATAGACGAGCTAACAACATCCAAACTGCGCCTCTGTCAGCTTGTTGTGAGTGGGTACCGGGAGCTGCAACAAGGTTTTCAATAGCCAGAAGTTCATTCTCGATATATTCAAACAACTCAGCTCTTGACACCTGTTTTGGGAAGGACTTACCTACTCCATCTTCTTCAGTAACAAACGGAGGATTGCCAAATAGGTCAATGTGCCAGTAATAGGCCAGGGCCCTAAGGAATCTTGCTTCAGCATTGTACCTTGCAATATCTGGATCCTCGATATTCTTGGTAAGAGCAATGAAATCATTAGCATAGGTAACGCTAAGTCCCAGACGCTGATACAAAGCTGTAAGAAATGGGTTACTTGGACTCCAGGTTTGAGTATTCAAATCTGCAATACCAACATCACCCCATGCGCAGATAGCCTCATCAGTAGGCAGCTCTTGCAGGTTCCACAATGCACGCATAGTGGTAAAGAAGTTTTCGTCACCTGAACTAATATCAGCACCACCATTAGCACCTTGTCCAGGAATAATAAAGCTGGCATAGATCTTGGCCAGAACCTGTTCCATATGAGCCTCAGTCAGGTTACCTGAAAGAATGGTATCCGGATCCTTTGGCGTAACATCCAAATCATCCACACAAGCGCTAAATGCGAAGGGAATGACCAAACCTATTATCGATAATAACTTTTTCATAGTCAATGTGTTTTTGATTCGAACTAATTAAAAGCTCAGGTTGATACCAAGCATGAACACCTGAGGACGTGGATAGATGTTATTGTCAACACCACCTTCAACTTCCGGGTCTAAGCCACTGTACTTTGTAATAGTCCAGATATTTTGTGCAGTAAGGCTGACATATGCTGAAAGCCTATCTGTCAGATTCCCAACATTGTATCCGGCAGTAATATTATCCAGTTTAAAAAATGAAGCATTTTCTACGTAGTAGTCACTTGTAAACTGCCTCTTAACAAACTGAGTGTCTTTGTGTGCTCTTGGCATATTCTTCCAGTATCCGATCTGATACATCTGGTCGTAAGATGTTCCTGAAAGAACTCCATTATATACATAGTTACCTATGCTTGCACGACTAGATGCAGAAAGGTCAAATTTTTTGTAGTTAAACCTGAACGAGAATCCAAGCAGATAATCAGGAGCCGGTTTCTTGTAGATATACTTATCCTGATTTTCACCAGCTACACTACCTCCATCACCTGAAAGGTCTGCATACAGACCCTCGATCGGCATGCCTGTAGCTTTGTCATAGATTTGCTTGTTGACAAAGAAAGAATATGGAGCATAACCAACTCTTGAAACCTGGTTATAACCGGTCATAGAACCTCCATACAGAACACCGATGTATGACGGATCATCTGACATCAGCAATTTTGTGATTTCACTCTTATTATATGTCAGATTAAATCCAAGATTAAGTGACATGTGAGATCTTTTGATTGGTATCAGATTAAGAGCGAGTTCAAAACCTTTGTTTTCCAAGCTACCAACGTTAGTAAGCAGCTTGTTTGAGAAGTTACTTCCAGTTGGAATAGCCACCTCATTAATAAGGTCGACAGTTTCACGGTAGTACACATCAAAAGAACCATTAACTCTGTGATCCAGGAATCCAAAGTCTAAACCTATATTTCTGGTTTCTGTTTCCTCCCACTTGATATCAGGATCATATGGATCGGGACGAAGTGTTGGTATATACCTTCCGTTAATATAATAGTATGACCCGGGAGCAGCTTCATTATATAATGGCTGATAAGGATAATCATTGTCAGTAATATCCTGTTGACCGGTAATACCCCAACCCAAACGAAGCTTCAGTTCTGTAAGTCCCTGAATATCCTTCAGGAATCCTTCTTCGTTAATCTTCCATGCCAGTGCCACAGAAGGGAAGATACCCCATCTGTTGTCTTCATCGAAACGGCTTGAACCGTCATTACGGAGAGTGAAAGTAGCCAGATACTTTTCATTGAATGTATAATTCAACCTACCGAAGAAAGACACCAGATAGTTTTCAGTAATATAATTCGAATCCTCTATAGGCTGGTCTGCAGGCATACGGCCAATAGCATAGTTATACCCTTCTCTTTGAAAGTGCTGCCATGAATAACCGGCTGTAACATCTACCGTACTCTTAATGTTAGTAAGATTTGTTACATAATTCAGATAGAAATCTAACAGCTGGTTCTTGTTTGTGCTACCATAGTCAGTAAGACGGCCCCTTGTGGGGTTAGTCAATACTGTTGGAGACGTAATAGGTCTGTTATTATGACCTTCACTCTCAGCATAATCGGTAGCCATATTAAGGTTTGCTCTTAGACCTTCAAGGAATGGAAAACTGTAATCAAACTGAGCATTTGCAATAACACGCTTAACAGTTGACTTGTTATCAATAGCAAGAGCTTGCTCTACAGGGTTGGGAGTACCAAGGTCTGCACCATAGGCTGACCATTGGAAATATCCGTCAAAATTAGGATCGCCATTCTTAACAGGTTGAGTTGGGTCCATACTGAGAGCAGAACCAATAGCTCCCTGATCACCGAAATTATGATTGGTAATCATACCCTTTGCATTAAGGTTTACCTTAAGAGCTTTGTTAAAGAAAGTAGGATTCAAACTCAAAGCACCTGTAAAGCGCTCCATATCAGTGTTTTTGAGAATACCTTCCTGATTGGTATAACCCACTGAAACACGATATGGGAGAAAGTCCCATGCACCTGAGACACTTAGGTTATGATCATGAGTCATTGCAGTCCTGAATATCTCATCCTGCCAGTTGGTATTGAACGAGAATCCAAGCAGATAATCAGGAGCCGGTTTCTTGTAGATATACTTATCCTGATTTTCACCAGCTACACTACCTCCATCACCTGAAAGGTCTGCATACAGACCCTCGATCGGCATGCCTGTAGCTTTGTCATAGATTTGCTTGTTGACAAAGAAAGAATATGGAGCATAACCAACTCTTGAAACCTGGTTATAACCGGTCATAGAACCTCCATACAGAACACCGATGTATGACGGATCATCTGACATCAGCAATTTTGTGATTTCACTCTTATTATATGTCAGATTAAATCCAAGATTAAGTGACATGTGAGATCTTTTGATTGGTATCAGATTAAGAGCGAGTTCAAAACCTTTGTTTTCCAAGCTACCAACGTTAGTAAGCAGCTTGTTTGAGAAGTTACTTCCAGTTGGAATAGCCACCTCATTAATAAGGTCGACAGTTTCACGGTAGTACACATCAAAAGAACCATTAACTCTGTGATCCAGGAATCCAAAGTCTAAACCTATATTTCTGGTTTCTGTTTCCTCCCACTTGATATCAGGATCATATGGATCGGGACGAAGTGTTGGTATATACCTTCCGTTAATATAATAGTATGACCCGGGAGCAGCTTCATTATATAATGGCTGATAAGGATAATCATTGTCAGTAATATCCTGTTGACCGGTAATACCCCAACCCAAACGAAGCTTCAGTTCTGTAAGTCCCTGAATATCCTTCAGGAATCCTTCTTCGTTAATCTTCCATGCCAGTGCCACAGAAGGGAAGATACCCCATCTGTTGTCTTCATCGAAACGGCTTGAACCGTCATTACGGAGAGTGAAAGTAGCCAGATACTTTTCATTGAATGTATAATTCAACCTACCGAAGAAAGACACCAGATAGTTTTCAGTAATATAATTCGAATCCTCTATAGGCTGGTCTGCAGGCATACGGCCAATAGCATAGTTATACCCTTCTCTTTGAAAGTGCTGCCATGAATAACCGGCTGTAACATCTACCGTACTCTTAATGTTAGTAAGATTTGTTACATAATTCAGATAGAAATCTAACAGCTGGTTCTTGTTTGTGCTACCATAGTCAGTAAGACGGCCCCTTGTGGGGTTAGTCAATACTGTTGGAGACGTAATAGGTCTGTTATTATGACCTTCACTCTCAGCATAATCGGTAGCCATATTAAGGTTTGCTCTTAGACCTTCAAGGAATGGAAAACTGTAATCAAACTGAGCATTTGCAATAACACGCTTAACAGTTGACTTGTTATCAATAGCAAGAGCTTGCTCTACAGGGTTGGGAGTACCAAGGTCTGCACCATAGGCTGACCATTGGAAATATCCGTCAAAATTAGGATCGCCATTCTTAACAGGTTGAGTTGGGTCCATACTGAGAGCAGAACCAATAGCTCCCTGATCACCGAAATTATGATTGGTAATCATACCCTTTGCATTAAGGTTTACCTTAAGAGCTTTGTTAAAGAAAGTAGGATTCAAACTCAAAGCACCTGTAAAGCGCTCCATATCAGTGTTTTTGAGAATACCTTCCTGATTGGTATAACCCACTGAAACACGATATGGGAGAAAGTCCCATGCACCTGAGACACTTAGGTTATGATCATGAGTCATTGCAGTCCTGAATATCTCATCCTGCCAGTTGGTATTATATACACCAAGCAAATCCAGGTTGTTGGTACCATAAAGCTCAGGCCTTGAAATAGCTATCTGACGCATCTCATCACCTGAATATACGTCTGTATAGCGAATAGCATTTGATACAGATGTATTGGCAGTATAATTAATTCTCAGAGGAGTACCTTCCTGACCTTGCTTTGTAGTAATCAGAATTACACCATTAGATGCACGTGAACCGTAAATTGCAGTGGCAGAAGCATCCTTAAGAACTGTAAAAGATTCGATATCGTTGGGATTAACAAATGACAGCAGGTTACTGCTTCCACTAACATTCTTATTGTCCAGAGGTACACCGTCAACAATAATCAATGGGTCATTGGATGCATTAAGTGAAGAACCTCCACGAATTCGGATAGTAGCACCAGCACCAGGGGCACCACCGCTATTGGTGATTACAACTCCGGCACTCTTACCCACCAATAGATCCTGGGGAGATACTATTGCACCTTTGTTGAAATCACGTGTGCTAACAACACCAACAGAACCGGTTGCATCGGACTTCTTAACAGAACCGTAACCGATTACCACTACTTCATCAATACCTATTAAACTTGTGGTCAGAGCAACGTTGATAGTAGTAACACCTTGTTCAACTACTCGCTCCTCTGTATCAAAACCAATAAAAGAATATTGCAATACGTCACCTACATTAGCTGTAATACTGTAGGAACCGTCTATCGCAGTTATTGTACCTGTAGTGGAGCCTTTGACAACTACCGCTACACCGGGGAGACCATCTCCCATAGAGGCATCGGTAACTATACCTGACACCCTTGTTTCCTGAGCACTTACCCCCGCCAGGGAGAACCATCCCATCAGGAGTACCAGAAAACTCTGTTTCTTAAAAATCCTATTCATAGAACCTTCATTTAGTTAGTAGTTTTTAATAAAATAAGGTTATAGAGAACTCAATTGCACGTTTGCAAATTTAGCCTCAATAACAGGGATCTTTCCTTATTTTTATCATCGGCAATTACAATCTGAAACCATAAATTACCGCAACAAATATAGCTCAAAAACGCACTATTGCAAACACTATTTAACTCTAATTTTCAGAGTTTTACAACATTTCTTATGCAATCGAAACCGCAAACGTTTGCGGTTTCGATTGCGATATTTTTGTATGTTGTAAAACATGTTTTCGATACTTATCGTACAACACTCCATAAATTATAAGTTATATTAAAACAAATGGACCGACATACTCCTTTCAGCCCTGATACCACAGGACTTACAAGCATTTAGAGATTCTCATTTTTCAATCCCAACTCCTTTCCACATACCATAATGCAGACCTTTTAGAATATTTTTCAATCTTATTAACATTGTGTATTTTTACAATCAAAGGGATAGCAAACAGTAAGTAGATTTCGTATCTTAAACCTAAATTGAGCGATTCGTAATTTCACCTGCCCCCGTCGTCTCACTTGATTTCAAAAAAACGGAAATTTTCTCAGAGGTAGGCTTCTTTCGTGTACTTTTTCAACGAAAATTCAGTTCTGTTTTTCACTCAAACCGAACTTTATCGCATTTTCTATGGGTCTGGACATAAGTCTCCCATTACCACTACGGGTTTACAATCCTGAGGTATGTTGTTCTGCCTTATGCAAACTGAATTTTCGGCGGTGACTGACACCGTTCCCATAACTCTTCAATATTTATCGTTTCATAAATTACTCTGGTGACATTCAGGACAATACTCCTTGCCCTTGAGGTTATCTTGACAGCAAAATCAATAAGCTTTCTTCTGAATGTATTAGGATATACGGTTACCGGAATAACCTCTGCGGTAACATCTTGTTTGTATGCTTCGAAAATAAAGTGTGTAACTACCAGCATAAAATAATAGGCTCTGTTCATTCCAAAGGATTTAAAAGGAAGTTGTTCTCTGGTAGCAAGCTCTTTAATGCTACGATGTATCAACTCGTCGGCTCCTCTTTGGTGTGATTTTCGTATGATGGTATCAGCTTTAAACCACTCATCTCCACCGGATGCCCGAAGCCTTTTGTCAGCGACAGGACAGTTCCCGATATTGGTATAGATGACGCTGTCAGGCTTACCAAATTCCATTACGTACTGCCCGGTATCATCCCGGTGCAATCTGGTAAAAAAGCAACGACGAAACTTGGACCAGGATTTCAACTTGCTGGCAAATTCCGCAAATTGCCAGACTGCTTTATTTTTAGTGATTTTGCCCAAAGTGTCAATGGGTAAAGCCTTTACATATTCAGTAACATCATTGTACAATTTTCCTGTTGTAATGTAATGTATATTAAGCTCTTGCTCGAATATCTCGTACGCTTTCTGATCCGCAAACCCACTATCGGCGCACACCACAATAGGGACTTCTTTGGAGTATCTCTTGCGTATCAGATTTACTATAGAGCGTACCCTGTCGGTGTAATCTGATCCATGATTGGAATGAGCACTTCCTTTTCTAAAGGTCACGTCTATCAGAAACGAGCCCCAGCATATATGAAGTGGCTGAAACCCTTTCTTACGCTTGTAAGTGACCTCGCAACCTTCGCGTTTCGCAGCATCGTCATTATCCAAAACCATGGTGTCAATGCCCAGTTCTATAACTTTGGGTTTGGATATGTGAAGCCTCCAGATAAACAGTTCATTAAGTATCTTATTGAATACCGAGTTTGAAATAACGGACAGCTTCCCAAAAAAACGTTTGACCTGGTGAGAAGAGGCCAATTGGTCGGTCTTGCATTCAAGCAAACATGCATATCCTTCATCCTTTTTACTTTGATCAAAACTGCTTATGGCCATATTTGTGCCATCTATAAAAAATGCAACAATCTGTTTTACAAACTGTTGAAGCTGCAAGCCTTTGCTGTTTCCAGTAAGCAGAGAAGAAACATTACGCGATATTAGCCCATATAAGCCAATTTGCTCAGTGTAGCGAAGAAATAAAGGGAGCCCTCCACGACCAGAAATTTTATTGGTTGTAATGCCGATTTTTGTTATCTTCGTACTCATAAAAGATAGTCTTGTGCACCTAAATGGTGAAGTGTTGTTTTTTTATTTTAATACCTCTAAAATACACATTATCAAGGTTATAAGCAAGCTATCTTTTATTTTTTTTTGTATAAATCGCTCAATATAGGTTAAACTAACTGTTCATTTGGAAATTGAAGTGAAATAAATGAAGCCAACACATATAACTATTAAGGATATAGCAAGAATATTGGGTGTATCTCCGTCCACTGTATCAAGGGCACTTAAGGATCACCCCGACATTAGTGAAGAGACGCGTAATCTTGTTAAAAGCTTTGCTGAAAAAGTTAATTATCGTCCAAACGCTTTAGCTTTAAGTTTGCGTAAGCAGAAGAGCAATACATTGGGTCTTGTAATTCCTGAAATAGTACACCACTTCTTTTCATCAGTAATCAGTGGGATGGAAGATCTGGCATATAGCGAAGGTTATACTCTGATGATCTGCCAGTCTAACGAAAACTACCACAGGGAGCTCATAAATATACAGGCTCTTCTGGACCACAGGGTGGATGGCCTGTTGGTTTCAATTAGCAAGACGACACGTGATTTCGAACACCTTCATAATGCTGTAAACAACGGGATACCTGTAGTATTCTTTGACCGTATATGTGACGAAGTTGAAACAGACAGAGTTGTTACCGATGACTTTGAGGGAGCCCGATTAGCTACCACTCACCTTATTGAATGTGGATGCAGAAACATACTTCACCTCGCCACTACAGAGAACCTGCTAATTGGAAAGAACAGATACCTGGGATACCTCCAGGCGCTTGAAAACCACAATATTCCGTTTAATGAAGAATATGTAATAAAGTGTGACACCCGCGAGGAAGTATATGCTAAAAGAAAGCAGATTCTTGCCCTGGCACCAAAAATTGACGGAGTCTTCGCCGTAAATGACAGTACTGCTATATCAGCTATGCAGGTTCTACAGGAAAATGGCTATCATATCCCAGGCGACATTTCGGTAGTTGGCTTTGGTGATGGTCCCATTGCTACAATTGCGTCTCCCCCACTTACTACTGTTGAGCAAAAAGGCTATGAGATTGGTCGTGAAGCTGTCCGCATGCTGATTCAGCGTCTTGAAAGCCCAAATGCACAGGTAGACTTTCAAACCAGAATAGTACCCCCATCATTAGTTAAGCGAAAATCAACAAAATAAGGAATCCCGAAAACGGTTGCGGAAGTCCCCTGAAAAAAAAATCGTCTTAAGATTACGATTTAACATTTGCTCCGCAATCGATTTCATACAGAGGTTTTGGTCAAATCTCGCCTTAGGAGATATATTGACATGCAATATAATTATATACATCGGTGTGTTTTTAGCATATATTTGCTCTTGTAACAGGGTATTTTCGTTATTTATCATTTCTTATCCCCTCCAGTCAGTCGGGATGTACCGCATTTACAATCAAAAAAATCATACTTTACTGTAGGGTTCCTGCATTTACAGAGATGTAATTCTCGTGTAATGCGAACTTATTGTATAGGTAGACGATGTCGCAATGCGTCTGCAAGAATTATGGTAAACAAAAACATACAACAATGAGGAATCTGCCTGCTCTGTCTAACAGACAAATCTGGAATATGAGCATAGGCTTTCTGGGCATACAGTTTGGTTTCGCCCTTCAGAATGCCAATGCCAGCCGCATACTCCAAAACTTTGGTGCTGATATCGAACAGCTCTCATGGTTCTGGCTTGCAGCACCCCTGACCGGAATGCTAATACAACCCATTGTTGGTCACTATAGTGACCGTACATGGACGCGCCTTGGAAGGCGTCGTCCCTATTTCCTTTTCGGGGCAATATTTGCTGCACTGGCACTCATATTCATGCCCAACTCAGGATCACTTGCAGTAATCATCCCTCCGATGTTCATCGGAGCAGGTATGTTGATGATAATGGATGCTTCTTTTAATATTTCTATGGAACCATTCAGGGCACTGGTAGCAGACAAACTGCCAGATCATCAGCAGACCAAAGGCTTCTCGGTACAGACAACCCTTATCGGGATTGGTGCCGTACTGGGCTCTCTGATTACATATATAATGGCCGAGTGGCTAGGTGTGTCAAAGGTAGCTGAAGATGGTGGGGTACCTCAAAACGTGATATTATCCTTCTATGTAGGTGCCACTGTGCTTATTGCAGCGATACTATGGACAGTATTTACAACCAAGGAATACTCTCCGGCAGAACTTAAGGAGTATGGTGTAGATGTAGAGCAAAAAGATGAGAACAGAAAAACAGGACTGCTGCAAATCTTCAAGGACTTCGGTGCCATGCCCAAGACGATGAAACAACTTGGTGTGGTTCAGTTTTTCTCCTGGCTCGCACTATACGGGATGTGGGTATTCACGACTCCAGCTATTGCGCAGCATGTATATGGTGTTGAAGCTGGTGACAGTTCTTCCCCACTGTACAATGAGGCAGCAAACTGGGTAGGAATTCTCTTCGGGGTGTATAATGGTGTTGCAGCGATTTTTGCCTTTGCACTACCGGTTATAGCAAAGAAGGTAGGAAGAAAAAATACCCACGCTATTTCTTTGACAATTGGTGCATTGGGCATGCTTTCAATAGCAGTTATTAAAGACCCAATGCTGTTGTTGCTCTCAATGGTCGGAATTGGTGTGGCCTGGGCAAGTATCCTGTCAATGCCTTACGCAATACTGGCCGGATCACTACCCGCATCAAAGTACGGAATCTACATGGGTCTTTTCAACTTCTTTATTACCCTGCCACAGGTGGTCAATGGCATCTTCGGTGGACCGGTTGTCAAGCGTCTGTTTGACTCACAAGCTATTTACGCTCTTGTGATAGCCGGAGTAAGCCTTTTGCTTGCAGCTGCCTCAGTAAGGTTTGTTGAAGACAAATTCGATAAATACAACACTGATAAACAACGATAAATGATTAAAGCGTGTCTGTTTGATCTGGACGGAGTGATAGTTGATACCGCCAAGTACCATTATATAGCATGGAAGGAATTGGCAGCCGAACTCGGCTTTGAGTTTACCGAAAAGGATAATGAAAGGCTCAAAGGGGTCAGCCGCATGGCTTCCCTTGACATACTCCTTTCAATTGGTGGGATCACAAAGACGGAGAAAGAGAAAGATTTACTAGCCCAAAGGAAGAACGAACGTTACGTCTCCCTGATATCACAAATGGAAGCTGACGAGATTCTGCCTGGAGCAAAAGAGTTCCTTACTGCCTGCCGCAAGACCGGAATAGCAACGGCATTAGGTTCGGCAAGCAAAAATGCAATGATCATTCTGGAACGCTTAAAGCTCAATGACCTTTTTGATGTGATAATAGATGGAACCCACACCACCAAAGCCAAACCAGACCCGGAGGTTTTTTTACTGGGAGCTGCTGCACTCAGGGTAGAACCAGAACATTGCGTGGTGTTTGAAGATGCCGAAGCAGGAATCGAAGCAGCCCTTGCAGCAGGCATGAAGTGTGTGGGGATTGGCTCTTCTGAAGTATTAGGCAAGGCAAACCTTGTAATAGCCGGACTTCATCAGATGAGCCTTGAAAAATTAAAAGATCTCCAATAAGAAGCTTAATATGACAAGACAATATTTGAAATTTGATGAGTGGAAGGTAATTGAGGAGGGATTTGACCCCAAGCACCACAAGGCATCAGAGAGTATCTTCAGCCTTGGAAACGGGAGAATGGGGCAACGCGCCAATTTTGAGGAACAATATGGCGGAAGCACTCTTCAAGGAAGCTACATCGCAGGGATCTACTATCCGGATAAAACAAGGGTAGGTTGGTGGAAAAACGGCTATCCAGAGTATTTTGCAAAAGTTATCAACTCACCAAACTGGATAGGGATTAATGTCGAAGTAGAAGGAGAACAACTAGACCTTGCTGTGTGCAGTACTGAGGACTTTGTTCGTGTACTTGATATGCAGCAGGGGACCCTCAGCCGTTCCTTTGTTGCTACCCTTGGCAACGGGAAAAAGATCAAGGTAAGCACAACACGATTTCTTAGTATGACAGAGCCCGACTGTGGCTTGATAAGATATTCTGTGACCCCACTTAATTTCTCAGGCAATATAGTGTTTGACGCATATATTGATGGTGATGTTAAGAATGAGGACTCAAACTACAATGAGAAATTCTGGAATATCCTTGAGACAAGTGCAGGACAATCAGGTGCAGCTTTGCTGGCTCAGACCAAGAAGTTGGACTTCAGGGTAGGATATGCAATGAGATGGGATATTAACACTAAAGATATCCAGGTCTTAGCAAAACATGCTACCAAGAGGGTCGGAAACCAAATCAAGGTCTCAGTAAAACAGGATCAGGAAATTGTATTACACAAATACGTTGGGATTGTTAGTTCACTAAACCACCCATACGAAGCCCTATTACAAAAGGCTGCTGAAAAAGCCGAATATGCAAAACAAAAAGGCTTTGAGGCAATGTTGAAGGCTCATGTAAACCACTGGGCCAACATCTGGATCCACAGCGATATAAAGATTGAAGGTGATGTTGCTGCACAACAGGGCATCAGGTTCAACATCTTCCATCTCAACCAGACCTATACTGGTGATGACGAACGTCTGAATATAGGTCCAAAGGGTTTTACAGGAGAGAAATACGGTGGTACAACATACTGGGACACTGAAGCCTATTGCATCCCATTCTTTATTGCAACAGCCCCCACAAGTGTCACCCGTAACCTCCTGATATACCGTTACAAGCATCTTCAAAAGGCTATAGAAAATGCCCAAAAGCTTGGCTTCACCAATGGGGCAGCTCTCTATCCAATGGTAACTATTAATGGTGAAGAATGCCACAACGAATGGGAAATCACTTTTGAAGAAATACACAGAAATGGTGCAATAGCCTTTGCAATATTTAATTACATACGCCATACAGAGGACTATGCATACCTCGAAGAGTACGGGCTTGAAGTTCTAATTGGAATTGCAAGGTTCTGGGCTCAAAGAGTCAACTGGTCTGTTGAGAAGAAGAAGTTCGTTATACTGGGTGTAACCGGTCCAAATGAATACGAAAACAACGTAAATAATAACTGGTACACCAACAAGATGGCCGTATGGTGTATGAAATACGCCGCAGAGTCTGTCGAAAGGGTTAAGAATAGTAATCCTGCCCGCTACAAAGAGATCATTGACAAGACCAATTTTGATGCCGCGTCTGAAACAGCTGAATGGAAGAACATAGTTGACAATATGTACTTCCCGTACAATGAGGAATTACAGGTTTTCATGCAACAGGATGGGTATATGGACAAGCTTCAGCTGACAGCATCTGATATTCCTTTGGCAGAAAGGCCTATTAACCAGCACTGGTCATGGGACCGTATCCTACGTTCATGTTTCATAAAGCAGGCTGACACCCTGCAGGGCATCTATGTCTTCGAAGACGAATACGACACCGAAACCATACGCCGACACTTCAACTTTTACGAGCCTCGTACCGTACATGAATCTTCGCTGTCACCTTGTGTTCACACCATATTGGCAGCCCGTATAGCCAAGTTGGACAAGGCCTATGAGATGTATCTGCGCACCAGTCGTCTTGATCTTGACGATTACAACCGTGAGGTACACGAAGGCTTGCATATAACCAGCATGGCCGGAACCTGGATGTCAATAGTTGAAGGCTTTGGCGGTAAGCGTGTTCAAAACGGCAATCTACTTGTTAATCCTATAATACCCGTACAATGGAATTCATACTCTTTCCGAATCAGATTCAAGGAAAGCGATATGGAAATAAGGGTTACCCAAAAGGAAGTTTCAATTAGTTCCCACTCCGACAAAACTATCGAACTGTATGTGTACAGCGAAAAGGTAGTTGTGAAGCCCGGAGAGTCTAAAGTTGTTGCACTAAAACCGGATTACTATGCATAAAAGAAAACTGACCGGACTACTATTGATCGTAACAATGGTCATGTTTTGCGCCTCTCTAAAGGCGCAAAAGCCGGAGCGAATCGAACCGCCATCCTGGTGGATTGGATTCCAGGAACCCAAGGTACAACTCCTTGTTTACGGTAAGGATATTTCCACCCTTAAACCTTCAATAACTTATCCGGGAGTAAGCCTTGAGAGGGTTATATTGGTGGAAAATCCCAACTACCTTTTCCTCGACCTAAGCATCAGTCCTGAAGCAAAACCAGGGAAAGTCGAAATTGCCTTCAAAAAAGGCACTAAGACAATTTCCAAGGGAAGTATCGATCTGAAGGAACGGGAAAAGGGTTCTGCGCAGCGCGAAGGTTTTAACCAAAGCGATGCTATCTATCTGATAATGCCTGACCGCTTTGCAAATGCAATAACTGATAATGATGCAGTTGCTGGAATGCGTGAAGGCCTTAACCGTCAGGATCCATACGGTCGCCATGGAGGCGACCTGGAGGGTATCAGACAGCACCTTGACTACGTTCAAAGTTTAGGATTTACGTCCATATGGCTTAATCCAGTACTTGAAAATGACCAGCCGGAATCATCTTACCATGGTTATGCTATTACTGACTTCTACAAAGTTGATCCCAGATTTGGTAGGAATGAAGACTACAAGAAGTTTGTTGATGATTGCCGCAGCCGGGGTATCAAGGTGATTATGGACATGGTATTCAATCACTGCGGTAGCATGCACTGGTGGATGAATGATCTGCCTGAAAAGGACTGGATCAATGTATTCCCTGAATACACCCCAAGCAACTACCGTCTGAGTACTGTGGCCGATCCATATGCTGCAAAGGCTGACATCGAACTGACAACCAGGGGTTGGTTTGCTACCGCAATGCCTGACCTGAATCTGCAAAATGAGTTGATGAAGAATTATATGATCCAAAACTCAATTTGGTGGATAGAGTACTCAGGCCTGCAAGGCATCAGGATGGATACTTATCCATATCCAGACAAGCATGGTATGGCGGACTGGATCCTGCGTCTAAAAAAGGAATATCCCGACTTCTCTGTAGTTGGTGAAACATGGATTACACAGGCTTCAAAACTGGTGTACTGGCAAAAGGATTTTCCTAACAAGGACGGTTATAATTCCCACCTTGAATACCTGATGGACTTCCCTATGGCTGATGCACTGACCAGGGCCTTCAATGAAGGTGAGGGATGGGATACCGGACTTCAACGTCTCTATGATGTACTTGCTGATGACCACCTCTACCGGTATCCGTTAAACATGGTTGTCTTTGCCGAAAACCATGATATGGGACGTATGGCTCATTTCTATGGTGGAGACCTAAGAAAGATGAAGATGGCAGCTGCCTTTGTAGCAACAGTAAGGGGTATTCCACAGTGGTATTATGGTAGCGAACTCCTTATGGAAGGTGATGGAGCCAAATCACACGGGGCAATACGTCAGGACTTCCCTGGCGGATGGCCTGGTGATCAGATCAATGCCTTCACAAAAGAAGGAAGAACAGACAGCCAAAATGAGATGGTCAACTACCTGAGTGCACTATTCCAATACCGAAAGGCAAGCAAAGTACTGCACGAAGGCAACACCCTGCACTTCGTACCCCTGAATGAAGTCTATGTATACTTCAGGTACCTTGGTGATGAAGCTGTGATGGTGATGATGAACAATAACGACAGTCACGACCGCATGGTTGATATGTCACGATTTGAAGAGATCCTTAAAAACTACGGTTCAGGAACCGAGGTGGTAACAGGTCAGAAATATAACCTTGATACCATTACTGTTCCGGCTAAATCAGCATTAATTATCGAACTGCACAAATAACCAGATTCAAGATGTTTAGATTAAAATCCCCAATTTATCTGTTAAGTGTGCTGCTGCTCATGGTCTCATGCGGACCCGGGCAGAACAAAGGGCAGGCTGAAACCCGGGCCTTGGATGACAAGGCCCGGTTAGCCCCCTGGGCATACAATGCCGTGATCTATGAGGTAAACCTTCGTCAGTATACTCCCGAAGGTACCTTTGAGGCATTTTCAAACCACTTACCTCGTCTAAAAGACCTAGGTGTTGACATATTATGGTTGATGCCAATACATCCAATAGGTGAGGAAAACCGCAAGGGAACCCTTGGCTCCTATTATTCAATCAGGGACTACAAAGGTGTTAACCCGGAATATGGAACCATCGATGACTTTAGGGCACTGGTTACAAAAGCTCACGAACTTGGTCTAAAGGTGATAATCGACTGGGTTGCCAACCACAGCTCCTGGGACAATGCATGGGTATTCGAGCATCCCGATTGGTATGCAAAGGATTCGCTGGGCAATATGTATGCACCCTTCGACTGGACAGATGTGGTTCAGTTTGATTATTCCAATCAGGGACTGCGTGATGCTATGAAGGAAGCAATGATTTACTGGGTAAGAGAAGCCGATATTGACGGTTTCAGATGTGATGTGGCCGGTATGGTTCCCGTTGATTTCTGGGAATCTGCCAGAGAAGCGCTGGACAGCATCAAACCGGTATTTATGCTTGCTGAAGATGAAGATGTAAGTGCTCTTCTGGAAAAGGCTTTCAACAGCAACTATGGATGGAGCTTCCACCATCATATGAACAAAATAGCTCAGGGTAGTGAAAAGGTTTCAGACCTGATGACCTGGTTTGCCAACTATAGCACAAAAGTCCCTGAAGGAGCCTTCCAGATGCACTTTACAAGCAACCACGATGAGAACAGTTGGAACGGTACGGCATTCGAACGTATGGGTAAAGCATACAAGACAATGGCTGTCCTCACCTTTACGGTTGAAGGTATGCCACTAATCTATAGCGGTCAGGAAGCCGGACTCAACAGGAGACTTGAGTTCTTCGAAAAGGATCAGATCGATTGGAGTGACCTTTCGATGAGCACCTTCTACAAGGAACTTATCAGGTTGAAGAAGGAAAATGAGGCCCTGTGGAATGGAAACCACGGTGGTAAGATAGAATTGATAGCCACCGACCGTCCTGAAGAAGTACTTATGTTCACACGTAGGTCAGGCAGTAACCAGGTAGTTGCAGTATTCAACCTGTCAGGTAATGAAGTTGAAGTTAGTGCTGAAACTACTATAAGTGGTCAATATCCTGATTTCTTTACCGGTAATATAGTATCCCTTCCACTCAAAGGATTCAGCCTGAACCCATGGGAGTACAGAATAATTAGTATTCAGGAATAAAGAATACAGATATCAAACGAGAAACAACATCTCGTATTGACGAAGCCTGGTAAAACTGCACAATCATCAATATCTATAATTTTTATCGTAGCAATAATGCAAAAGAGGTTGTCCAATTAAGGGCAACCTCTTTTGTGCTTTAAAAACTCTACAGATTACTTCATATAAGCACGAAGCATCCAAACCAGTTTTTCCTGTTCAGAAATATACTCTGTAAGCATAGTCAGGGTACCCTCATCTTCAGCTGCCTGAGCCAGAGGAATAGCCTGACGTTCAAGCTTGATAAGCACTGCAATATTATCAAGAGTAGTAGATACAGTAGTTTCAGCATCTGTAAGGTTCTTTGCAGGCTTTACAGTACTTGTTGCAAGGTAGTCCTCAAAAGTGTGCAGTGGAGCACCTCCAACAGTTAAGATACGCTCAGCTATTGCGTCAATCTTTTCAACGGCATCATTATAAAGCTCTTCAAACTTAGCATGGAGCTCAAAGAATGTCGCACCCTTAATGTTCCAGTGAAAACCACGAAGGTTTTGATAATATACCTGATAGTTTGCCAATAGCTCATTCAGTTTGTCTACAACCTGAGCAGTCTCCTTTTCCTTCAATCCTAAAATTTCTGTTACCTTCTTCATATTCTTCAAGTTTGTGACCTGTCTCGGGCACAGGTCTGATTTTGTCTCTTAGTTTGGTTTAGTATGGTTTACCTTTATTTGATAACCTGTACCAAAGATAAAATAAATTAACGTTTGGGTCAAATAGGTTCATTTTATTATCCATAGATTTTGACTATAGAAGAAGGATATAATCCTTTATCAGAAACTAGTGCTAATACGCAAAATGTAAAAAGCAGAACAGGGGCAGCGCCGGTAGGCACTGCCCCTGTTATCAACGAACTCTCAAAGTTCTTATTTATTCTGCTGCTGCAGCTTAATCAGATTCAGTGCCGAGCCGGCTCTAAACCATTCAATTTGCTGCTTATTGTAAGTGTGGTTGACCTTGACGGTTTCCTTGCTACCATCAGCATGAACCAGTTCCATAGTCAAGGGCTTCTCAGGTGCAAAATCCTTCAGATCTACAATATTGATTGTATCATCTTCCTGAATCTTGTCATAGTCGGCCTCATTTGCAAAGGTCAGTGCAAGCATACCCTGTTTCTTGAGGTTTGTCTCATGGATACGGGCAAAACTCTTGACCAGAACCACTCTTACCCCAAGGTGACGTGGTTCCATCGCAGCATGTTCACGCGAGGACCCTTCTCCATAGTTGTGGTCCCCCACCACTATACTACCAATGCCGGCAGCCTTGTACTGACGTTGTACCACAGGTACACTTTCATACTTACCTGTCAACTGATTCTTGACCTTATCAGTAGCATCATTGAAGTAGTTGACTGCACCGGTGAGCAGGTTGTTAGAAATATTATCGAGGTGTCCTCTATACTTAAGCCATGGACCAGCCATAGAAATATGGTCTGTTGTACACTTGCCCTTGGCCTTGATAAGGAGCTTCAGACCCATAAAGTTCTCTCCGTCCCAGGGCGCAAACGGTTCAAGCAATTGCAGTCTATCAGACTTGGGGTCAACCTTAACTTCTATCTTGCTACCATCCTCAGCAGGAGCAACATAACCGGCATCTTCAACTGCAAAACCTCTTGGTGGCAGGTCCAGTCCTTTCGGTTCATCAAGTTTCACTGCAACACCATCCTCATTGATTAGAGTATCGGTCACAGGATTAAAAGTAAGGTCTCCTGCAATTGCGAAGGCAGTTACGATCTCAGGTGAAGCTACAAAAGCATGAGTATTGGGGTTACCATCGTTACGCTTTGCAAAGTTGCGGTTGAACGAAGTAATGATAGAATTGCGTCGTGTGGGATCATTGGTATGTCGAGCCCATTGTCCGATACATGGACCGCATGCATTTGCAAGTACCACTCCGCCAATCTTGTAGAAATCATCTAAAAAACCATCTCTTTCTACAGTATAGCGTACCTGCTCAGATCCCGGGGTAATTGTAAACTCAGACTTTACTTTAAGTCTTTTCTCACTGGCCTGGCGAGCAACTGACGCAGCTCTTGAGATATCCTCATAGGAGGAGTTGGTACATGAACCAATCAGTCCAACTTCAAGCTGACTGGGCCAGTTATTCTTTTTAACCTCTTCGGCAAACTTTGAAAGAGGTGTCGCCCTGTCAGGAGTAAAGGGACCATTTATATGTGGCTCGAGTTCCGACAGGTTGATTTCTATTACCTGATCAAAATACTTCTCAGGATTAGCATATACCTCCGGATCTCCTGTCAGGTGATGGCTGACAGCATCAGCCATTTTTGCAATCTCTTCCCTACCTGTACCAATAAGGTATTCTGTCATCTTCTGATCATATCCGAAAGTAGATGTAGTAGCACCAATTTCTGCTCCCATATTACAGATAGTACCCTTACCGGTAGCTGACAGACTTAATGCCCCATCACCAAAATACTCAAGTATGGCACCTGTTCCTCCCTTAACGGTAAGAATACCAGCCACCTTAAGGATTACGTCCTTTGCAGAAGTCCAACCGCTCAAACGTCCTGTCAATTTAACACCTATCAGTTTAGGAAATTTAAGTTCCCATGGCATTCCTGCCATTACATCGACGGCATCGGCGCCACCGACGCCGATGGCTATCATGCCCAGACCACCTGCATTAACAGTGTGTGAGTCTGTACCTATCATCATTCCACCGGGGAATGCATAATTTTCAAGTACAACCTGATGAATAATACCGGCACCCGGCTTCCAGAAACCTATTCCGTATTTATTTGATACCGAAGCAAGAAAATCAAAAACCTCTTTGCTTGTGTTAAGAGCTGATTTTAGGTCAGCTGCAGCTCCATCCTTTGCAAGGATTAGGTGGTCGCAGTGAACAGTGGATGGAACTGCAACCTTGCTACGTCCGGCTTGCATAAACTGCAGAAGGGCCATCTGTGCAGTAGCATCCTGCATAGCTACTCTGTCGGGTGCAAAATCAACATAAGATTTTCCCCTCTCATAGGCCTTGTCCGGGAGTTCTCCCGAAAGGTGTGCATACAGAATCTTTTCGGTCAAGGTCAATGGTCGGTTCAATAGCTTCCTGGTTTTGTCAACCTTCTCGCCAAAGCCGGCATAAACCTTGCGAATCATGTCAATATCGAATGCCATAGTGTAATATATGTTATCTGATTAAAACTTAAATCTACTAAACTGTAGATATATTAACAGTTGCAAACCCTCTTTTGTTCTCTGATATAATGAACGATTAAACCAGAGCTTGTGAAAATTTGCGTAACAGTCTTAGCTAAGTAGTTTTTTTACAGTATCCACGATATAAGCTTGTTCATCTTTTGTCAGTCCTGGATATATCGGTAAACTGACAGTGCCTTGCCATGTGCGCTCAGCATTTGGAAAGTCTTGCTCACTTAGCTTGTAGGTCTCACGATAATATTTCAATCTAAAGAGCGGTTTGTAATGAACAGAGGTTCCTATGCCTGCCTCCGACATAAGCTCAATAAACTTATTTCTGGAAATAGGTGCATTGCTATTGAGTACCAAGGGGAAGAGGTGCCATGCATGCTCCTTCTTTTTCACATGAGTAAGGGGCAGGTCCAATGCCTTGCAATCTGCAAGTTCGGTTAAGTAAAACTCCGCAATCTTCATCCTTTCTTCCCTGAAAGCATCACCTTGCTCAAGCTGAGCCAGACCTATAGCTGCATTCAAATCAGGCATATTATATTTAAATCCTGGAGCCACCACATCATATTCCCACGAAGGCTTATCAGAGGTAAAACGATCCCATACATCTCTGTCAATACCATGGAGACGCATTATCTTGACCCTGCGATACAGCTCCTCATCCTCCGTAGTCAACATACCTCCCTCACCGGTAGTAATTGTCTTATTGGCATAGAAACTAAAGCAGGTAATATCTCCAAAACTTCCTACCATTCGGCCATTGATGGAAGCAGGGAAGGCATGGGCTGCATCTTCAAGAATCTTTATTCCACGTTTCCTGCAAATATCAAGGATGCCTGATCCATTACTGTTGACCATTTCTGCCGGGTGACCACCGAAATGCACTATCACCAGGTACTTGACATCAGGATACTGCTTAATTCCTTCTTCAAGAATGGCAGGAGTGATAAGAGAAGTGCCGTATTCCACATCAAGAAGGACAGGGTGGGCATTCATATATCTCACAACTTCAGCGGAAGCTGTGAAGGTCATTGCAGGAACAAAGACCTTGTCACCCGCCTTTACACCCAGTGCATCCAGTCCAAGGTGAAGGGCAGCGGTACAGCTGTTAACTGCACAGGCATAACGTGCTCCCACCCTCTCAGCGAAGAGTTCTTCAAACCTGCGGGCTTTAGAGGCAGTAGTCAGCCATCCGCTTTCGATAACCTCGGTAATATACTTTAGTTCATTGCCTTTGCATGAAACTTTTGCAAAGGGAATCTTTAGATTGCTCATTATATGTATTATAAGTAATGGTCAGTATTAGCACAGCCACTATGGCTGTTAAAAGATGGTCCTGAAAATTATCCTGATGTCGCCAAGTAAACTATGGTTTCTTACATAGTCCTCGTAAAGATCCAGTTTACGGGGCAGTACCATATCTCTGTAAGTCTCTTCCGGGTCTGTGGATGCTGCAAGAATTTCCTCTTCATTTCTAAACTCCAATGAAGCATTGTCGGTAATTCCAGGCCTAATGCTATGCACAAAACGCCATCGTTCTGGATAGGCTTCCACCCATTTCTGAACTTCTGGCCTGGGGCCAACAAGTGACATATCACCAATAAGGACGTTCCACAATTGGGGCAGTTCGTCAAGCTTTGTCTTCCTGAGCATCCTTCCAATGCGGGTCACCCTACGTGTGTTGCCTGCATCAAAACTGCCTTCAGCTGCAGCTTTGCTGACGCTCATCGAGCGAAACTTGTAAATCCTGAACAGGCGCCCTCCTTTTCCTACCCTCTTCTGTGCAAAGAAAACTGGAAATCCGGAATCCACAACAACAGCCACTACCAGTGCAAGGAGTACCGGTAATAGTACCAGCAGCCCAAAGCAGGAAGCAACAATATCAAAGCATCTTTTCATTTATCTAAAGGGACTTTAAATAGACGTACAACTTTCCGATCTGGTTGGGCCTGTTGAATGTGGTTTGAGCCAGTTCGATTCCCCTCGCCCTGATCTCATCTATAGAGGATGTGGCAAACTCCCGGATATTGGCTTCAAGCTGCTTCATATCAGTAGGGTGGTTGACCCATCCCAATTTGTTTTCCTGAATTATCCTGGCTCCCTCACCTTCTCCTGAAAAGATTATAGGGAGTCCGGCTGCCATAGCCTCATAAATCTTAGATGGTACAGCACCATAGATATTCTTGGTAAGGGGGATCAGGGCGGCATCGTAGCGTTTGAGCATTGCCGGAATCTCTTCGCGTTTTACAACGCCATTGTAAACGATGCCCCTGTCCGGGTTACGCGAAATAAACTCCATAATATCTTCCTTCTCCGCTCCTGCTCCGAAGATATGAAACTCAAGTCCAAGCTTTCCGAAGTCTACAGACTTACATATATTCAACCTATATTGAGCGATTTATACAAAAAAAAATAAAAGATAGCTTGCTTATAACCTTGATAATGTGTATTTTAGAGGTATTAAAATAAAAAAACAACACTTCACCATTTAGGTGCACAAGACTATCTTTTATGAGTACGAAGATAACAAAAATCGGCATTACAACCAATAAAATTTCTGGTCGTGGAGGGCTCCCTTTATTTCTTCGCTACACTGAGCAAATTGGCTTATATGGGCTAATATCGCGTAATGTTTCTTCTCTGCTTACTGGAAACAGCAAAGGCTTGCAGCTTCAACAGTTTGTAAAACAGATTGTTGCATTTTTTATAGATGGCACAAATATGGCCATAAGCAGTTTTGATCAAAGTAAAAAGGATGAAGGATATGCATGTTTGCTTGAATGCAAGACCGACCAATTGGCCTCTTCTCACCAGGTCAAACGTTTTTTTGGGAAGCTGTCCGTTATTTCAAACTCGGTATTCAATAAGATACTTAATGAACTGTTTATCTGGAGGCTTCACATATCCAAACCCAAAGTTATAGAACTGGGCATTGACACCATGGTTTTGGATAATGACGATGCTGCGAAACGCGAAGGTTGCGAGGTCACTTACAAGCGTAAGAAAGGGTTTCAGCCACTTCATATATGCTGGGGCTCGTTTCTGATAGACGTGACCTTTAGAAAAGGAAGTGCTCATTCCAATCATGGATCAGATTACACCGACAGGGTACGCTCTATAGTAAATCTGATACGCAAGAGATACTCCAAAGAAGTCCCTATTGTGGTGTGCGCCGATAGTGGGTTTGCGGATCAGAAAGCGTACGAGATATTCGAGCAAGAGCTTAATATACATTACATTACAACAGGAAAATTGTACAATGATGTTACTGAATATGTAAAGGCTTTACCCATTGACACTTTGGGCAAAATCACTAAAAATAAAGCAGTCTGGCAATTTGCGGAATTTGCCAGCAAGTTGAAATCCTGGTCCAAGTTTCGTCGTTGCTTTTTTACCAGATTGCACCGGGATGATACCGGGCAGTACGTAATGGAATTTGGTAAGCCTGACAGCGTCATCTATACCAATATCGGGAACTGTCCTGTCGCTGACAAAAGGCTTCGGGCATCCGGTGGAGATGAGTGGTTTAAAGCTGATACCATCATACGAAAATCACACCAAAGAGGAGCCGACGAGTTGATACATCGTAGCATTAAAGAGCTTGCTACCAGAGAACAACTTCCTTTTAAATCCTTTGGAATGAACAGAGCCTATTATTTTATGCTGGTAGTTACACACTTTATTTTCGAAGCATACAAACAAGATGTTACCGCAGAGGTTATTCCGGTAACCGTATATCCTAATACATTCAGAAGAAAGCTTATTGATTTTGCTGTCAAGATAACCTCAAGGGCAAGGAGTATTGTCCTGAATGTCACCAGAGTAATTTATGAAACGATAAATATTGAAGAGTTATGGGAACGGTGTCAGTCACCGCCGAAAATTCAGTTTGCATAAGGCAGAACAACATACCTCAGGATTGTAAACCCGTAGTGGTAATGGGAGACTTATGTCCAGACCCATAGAAAATGCGATAAAGTTCGGTTTGAGTGAAAAACAGAACTGAATTTTCGTTGAAAAAGTACACGAAAGAAGCCTACCTCTGAGAAAATTTCCGTTTTTTTGAAATCAAGTGAGACGACGGGGGCAGGTGAAATTACGAATCGCTCAATTTAGGTTCAATATACCCTGGGCTACACCCAGCAATCCGGCATAGACTATGGCCTTGCGATCACCACCTATCCTATTGACAGGGATGTCTGCAAAGCGGGAATAATCCACTCCGTTACGGAAGAGGTAGCTGTTATGCCCACCTGCACTTATATAATCAACAATTTCCTGTGACTGACCCAATACTGCTGCAGAGCGACTGTAAACAAAAGTCTCAAGCTTTTCAAGAAATCTATAAAGCCTACCCTTTGACATTGCACCCAGTTCGAGAGCCGACAATGGCCACAGGTCTGAGATATTGCTTACCAGTTTTGAACCGCTAAGTCGTGCCAATATCCATCCGCTTAGTGCAAGGGTAAGGGGAGGACTCTCTACAATCAGGATGTCAGGTTTTCTCCTCCTGATAAAACCAAGTGAAAAAAGAGAAGTAAATGAAAAGGAAAGCATACTGAATATTCGGGGCAGGGCCTTACGTGAATTAGAAGCATAGAGCCAGTAGCGTTTGACATCCAGGCCATCAACTTCCTCCCTTATTGAAAACTTCCCCCTGTAACCTTTGAATATCCTACCTTCCGGGTAATTGGGCATGGCGGTTACAACAGACACTTCAGCACCCAAATCTTTGAGTCCCCTGAGCATCTCATAGAGACGGCTCTGGGGAGCCCCCATCTCAGGTCGGTAGTATTGGGTTAGCAGTACTATCTTCATATACTAAAACTTCGAATTAATTCCGCAGAAGTCGAGTTCAATCTTACCTTCCTCTGGCTGAATTGATTTAAATGCACTATGCTTTACCAACCATGCAACGATATCTGCCTTCTTGTAAGCCTCCTTCGGATCTGCAAGCGTAAAGGAGCTATGAGTATCAATATTAGGTTCGCAAATCAAAACCTCTCCCCTTGTATCAGATACAACACGTGATGCAATATACTTGGCAGGAGACTCGCGTAGGTCATCAATATCAGGCTTGAATGCCAGCCCCATACAAGCTATCACCGGTTGCCTTCCGTTTTCCAGTTCGAAGTCATGAGCAGTTTTAAGAATCTTCTTTACACACCACTTAGCCTTATAGTCATTTATCTCCCTTGCCTGTTTGATAACATGAGCATGCTCGGGATAATCAGATACTATAAACCATGGGTCAACAGCAATGCAGTGCCCACCGACACCACATCCGGGTTGAAGTATATTTACACGTGGGTGTTTGTTTGCAAGAGTGATAAGCTCCCACACATCCACACCTGCATTATCGCAGATAATCGAGAGTTCGTTGGCAAAAGCTATCTGTACGTCACGTGATGAGTTTTCAACAAGCTTACACATCTCTGCAGTTCTTGCATTTGTGGCGTGCAGTTTACCCTTTACAAAGATTGAATAGAAATCCATAGCGGCCTTAGTCGAAGCTTCATCCAATCCGCCTATAACTCTGTCATTGTGTTCAAGTTCGTAAAGCACCTTCCCGGGTAGTACTCTCTCCGGGCAGTAGGTTATGTGCAACACACCCTTTAGCTCCGGGCGACTGGTAAAAATAATATTAGCCATCTTTTCAGTAGTAAGCACCGGAGAGGTAGACTCTATAATTACAAGGTCACCTGCCTTTAGTTTGCTAAGAATAGACCTGACAGCCTGCTCAACAAAAGAAATATCGGGCTCACGGTTGAACTTAAAAGGAGTAGGTACCACTATCATATATACATCAGCTTCCTGAGGCTCAAGGAACACCTTTAGCCTGCAGGCGCTGACAACCTCCTTGACCAGCTGGTCAAGGTCGGGTTCAATAATATGTATCTCACCCCTGTTGATTGTTTCGACCACTTCAGGATTGATGTCACAACCCAGAACTGTCAGTCCTTTGCCTGCCATGGCAGCAGCCGTGGGCAGTCCTATGTATCCCATACCGATTACGGATACCTTATTGTACCTTGTCTTTGTCATATCTTTATTGCTTACTGTACCTTGTCTTAATAATCTCAACTATTCTCTTGGCAGCCTTGCCGTCACCAAATGGATTCTTTGCTGTGGCCATAGATTTATAGAGTTCCCTATCCTCTATAAGGGCTCTGCAACTGTCAATTATCAGGTTGCTGTCAGTACCCACCAGTCGAACCGTTCCTGCCTCAAGAGCTTCGGGCCTCTCGGTTGTATCCCTCATCACCAGCACCGGCTTTCCGAGACCGGGAGCCTCTTCCTGAATACCTCCGCTGTCAGATACCACAAAGGAACACCTGCTCATAAGGTAAACAAAGGGCAGATATTCAAGCGGTTGAATCAGGTGCACATTAGGGATATTGCTAAGCAGCTCCCTGACGGGCTTCTGAACATTGGGATTGAGGTGAACAGGATAGATTATATTCCATGAAGGAAATTCGAGGGCTACTTCCTTTATAGCACGGCATATCTCAAGAAAACCATGTCCAAAATTCTCGCGTCTGTGACCTGTAACCAAAATAAACTGCCCCTTCTCACAGATAGCGTCAATATCAGCTATCATGCTTTGAAGCTTTGACTTCAAAGCTTCAGTCATCTCTCCACCCTGGTTTAACTGACCAACCGCTATGTGCAATGCGTCAATCACGGTATTTCCGGTTATAAAAATTGTTTCGGGGTCAACCTTTTCATTTTTCAGATTTTGTGCAGCCATCTGAGTAGGCGAAAAATGTAGGTTGGCCAGGCGTCCGGTAAGCTGCCTGTTCATCTCCTCAGGCCATGGTGAGTAACGGTTGTAAGTACGCAGTCCTGCTTCTACGTGACCTACGTCAACCTGACGGTAAAAAGCCGCCAGAGCTGCAGCCGTACTGGTTCCCGTGTCACCGTGAACCAGCACTATGTCGGGCTTGAACTCGTCGAGCACCGGCTTCATGCCATTGAGCACCGCTGTCGTTATATCGAAGAGGTCCTGCCCCTCCTTCATTATATCAAGATCATAATCCGGCTTGATACCAAAGATCTCCATTACCTGGTCCAGCATCTGTCTGTGCTGACCGGTCACGCAAACACGGGCATCAAACTGTCCATCGTCTGCATACTTAGCAAATTCGCGCACAAGCGGAGCCATTTTAATAGCCTCGGGTCGGGTTCCAAATACGGTCAATACTTTTATCATCTGCAGGTTAAGTGTTAGTTTATATATCTTAGGTGCAAGTCCTGCACCTCTTTTTCAAGTCTATGAAAGATGTTACCTTTTTCGTCTATGTCGTAAACCAAATGTCTGAATGAGTCGAAACGCTCACCCACTTCGGCCAGCGTTGCAATCCAAAGTTTTCCTTCTGTCGAAGCAGCAGCAATTCGCTCAAAGACCTCATCGATCCCAGGAATCAAAGCTCCTTCTCCATTAACAAATATGCGTCCTTCTTTCCTCTTATCCAAGTCGGCAAAATAGGTATGAGCCAAGCAAACTCCGGCCTTGTCACAAAGCTGCCTTACATTTGTCTCTGAGAAGCTCTGAATAAAATCGTGTACCTCAAGAGTCTGAAAGAATGTAAAATCCTTCCCTCCTATCCTCTCCCTGAAAAACAATGGAGTAAAACGTTGCCAATGAGGAACTGCATCCTTACGTGTCATCAGTAACTTAACACCTTGTTTTGCGAGATACAGGATACTACGTATCAGGCCCCAGGCTCCTTCCAAACCATATTTCCAACCTTTTATCTTTATAAAAAAGGTAAGCTTCCTATATAGCATCTGATCTTTCTCGCTGCCAAAGAAGAGTATGTAGCTGCGAAACAGGTCCATAAATGCCTTTGCAGAGGGTTTTGAAAAGCACCTTCTCCTATATGCCCCAAAGGTGAAGGTATCAGGGTCTGCCTGATTGATCATGCCTGGACCTGCATTACCACAATCCAGGTAGTTCCACAGATACCTGATCCCAGCTCGGGACATCATCTCAGCCCATAAATCAGCGTCTATGCCACTTCGCTTGTGAGTCGTGAAATTATATGGCTGAAAACCGTGATCGATCCAGGTCTGCCAGCTTCGTCCATCTACTGCAAAGTCTTCAAAATCCTTCTCCCACTCCTCATCCGTAGCTCTTGTACTTTGTGACAGGGAGTGATAACATAGCTCATGTCCATCTGCAGTCCAAAGCTCATACTCATCAGCATTGCGCTCTAGTGATGTATTAAAATCTCTTTTTGAATAATGGTAGAGAAAGACTCCCTTTGTCACACGTATTCCATGCTTTGCAAACAGTTTGCGCTGAGCCATCAATAAGGGCAGGGAGTCAAAATCGCAGTGATCAGCAAAACAGAGTATTGCAGAAAAGGGTAACTTGGAACGGCTAAACTCAGGTATTGCACCCTTAGTCAGCAGGAAGGTAAGGCGCAAAGGCTTATCAAGAGCTCTGACAGGTTCTCTGAAAGCACTGCTGTCGTCTTCTTGGTAGTCGAAGAGGGGAGCAAGATCTTCGTGTTCCAACACCCATTCAATGCTACGGGGCCGACGTGGGTCGAATAGCCAGAGTCCATCGGTGCGGGATGCTACAACCTTGGTACCGGACTTAAAAACAGCTGCCTTTGGTGAGTAGTATGCAGCCAGTCTCTTTCTGCTTGTATCAACCCAGGTATAGTCATGATTTCTCCAGCTTATAAGGGTTTCGGTAAACTCAACAATAAGACTGAGCCTTTGAACTTCATCTCCCTCAGCTGCATCGACTTCAAAGTCGATGCGGTTGGGCATACTGATTACCTTTACGCTAACCGATGATGGATCGGCCCCCTTAATTTTCCAATCTTTAAGCATTCGGATTATAGCGTCTTTCAAAACGTTTGAACTTACCCATCAGGGTGCGGTCGAGTACCTCTTTGCAGTTTACCACCACCTCTGCCTCATCCCCAAGGGCATTGAGACACAACTTTTTAAGCTTTCCAAGTTCCTCGACAGTCACTTCCCTTGAAGTTGAAATATTTACTTCAAACAGCTTTGCCGAACTCTGTATCACTTTGTACTCGGTTATATCGGGGCAGACCTTAGCAAATTCCTTAAATACATACACAAAGAGGGTATCTCCTGCCACTTTCTTGCCCGATGGCAGTATTGCCATCTCCTCTATCCTACCCATCAATTTGCTAAGCACTTCCTCTCCGTTGTCAATCTCAATTGCAGCCATATCACCGATATCGTAACGAATCAATGGCGTGCCCTTATTAAATAGAGGGGTAAGTACTACACGACCTACAGTTCCATGTGGACAGGGTCTGTCATTTTCATCAAGTATCTCAACATACATCAGCTCGTGTGCCAGTTTCCATTTACCGTCGCAACCGAAACCAATATGTCCCGCCTCCGAAGCACCATATTCATTATAGATTGGCACTCCGAAGACCTCCTCACAGAGCTTTTGCTCCTCAAGTGTGCACATCTCAGAAGTCACAATTACCACCCTAAGGGTGGGGCAATATGCCTTCAATATCTTTCCCTTGCGTGCAAGAAACTTGGCAAAGGTGACTATCGGATAGGCATAGCCGTACATATATGCAAAGTTCTTCCGGCTGAACATATCCAACCAGTTTTCCATATTGCGGTCGGACAGATCAACCGTATCAAAGCGAACACGGTTTGACACATAGTCCTTGAGCTTTTCTGCGGTTCGGGACACAAAGGAATAAGGGAATCCATAATAACGTGCCTGCAGGTCATTCAGACTTACACCAGCTGACTTATATCTATCTTCAAGAATTCTCCAGGTAAGGGCATGGCTCAATGTATCAACCGCATAGTCAAAAGGCTTGCCAGTTGATCCTGAAGTATTCCGAAAGTAGTAACGCTTTGCCCGGTTGGAATCTGGTATTCGTGGGATATTATACTCACGTATCTTACTCTTGTTGATTACCGGAATATCCTCCCATCGTTCCGGGCGGGGACCGACAAACTTAGCATAGTTGGTATTATTGCAGTAGTGAAAATCAAAAGCATCCCAGCGCCTCTTTTCCCGCAAGTCTGGATTCTTTGCCTCATCCTTAAGGCGGGCAAAGACTCTGCCAGCCTCTTTAACCTGAAATCCACTAAGTTGCAGTACTGTAAAAAAGTCCATTATAATTCCCAGTTATATTTTTTAAGCAGCTCAAGTGACCTATTAATTACCTCCTCTACCTTGAAAGGAATGGTGACCTTCATAATTCCTTCACTCAGAGTCTGAGCCAGGCTGTCGTCTTCAATAAGTCTAAGAATTGCATATTTAAGTTCTTCAACACTATGTGGGCTAACAAACAAAGCACTCTTCTCATGCTTGAAATATTCAGGAAGTGCATTGAAACGAGTAATAATAATTGGAATTCCTGCAAGGCCAGATTCCACAAGTATTCCGGGAAGTCCCTCCCCCGGATGGTAAGTTGGCAATGCAAGAAAATGATAAGCTGCCAGTACTGATTGAACCGCCATCGGTTCAATCACACCCTTATATATGATTTTTCCTCCAGAAGCCTTCTCGGCATCTTTGATTTCCTCTTCACAATCCTTATCCATCGGACCGTATATATCGAGCGACAAGTCCTTCCCCTCGCTATTAATTGCCTTAATAGCCTCTATCAGAATCAAGATACCCTTGGTGTCGGTCACGCGGGAGACAAAAACACATCTGTTTCGTGAGCTTTTATTGAGGGCCCAGCGGCTTCCATCATCATGCCTGGGATTATACACCAGTTCCACATTCCTGAGCCCCACTCCCTCAAGCCCCTTCTTTAAAGCTATTGACTCAGCAAAGATGCCATCAAGTTTGTTGAGTATAGCGACAAAGAGCTTTCTTTTGAAAGAGCTCATATAGTCGGTCAGCTGTATGTCAAAGGATCCGCCAATTACATATAGCACAGCTCTCTTTCGACAGAAATAACTTAATAACCAGAAGATAGGAATCAGATACAGGCGCCCATTGCGATTGAGAGAAAAGATTATCTGATGAGCCCCTATCATCTGCCATATCAGCTTTAGATAGTTGACCAGAGTCAGGCCCCTGCGTGTAATTGTATCAAACCAAACAATGTCCTTAAAGCCTGCACGGGTGAATCCGTCACGCAGATAGATATTCTTTACTCCGTCGCCATTATAGGGCGGGGCAAAGGGGCCGACAAACAAGGTTCTTTTAGGTTTCATTATCTCGTACGACTTCTGGTTTTATTTGCCTTTCAACTCCTCAGTGGGATACATCGTAATATGCTTCTTCGTGACAAACTGTGATAGCCAGCAATACAAGGAACTTATTTAAATAGAAACATCTCTGAGGCTCTTCGTGACATATCCCAGCTGCCTGCCAGTCTGACTTGATAGCTACCTATCTCCGACCAGGCTCTTGTATACTCCAATAATCTTTTTGACTGCCTCGTCTTTTGAGAAATACTCGACTACCCTGTTGTACAGCTTTTCTGCCTTGGCCTGCGCCTCTTCAGGATTTTCCAGAACCTTGATTATTGCATTGGCGAGGGCAGCTGAATTCTGCGGAGGAACCAGTTCACCGCAACTGCCTCCATCCAGTACAAAACTACATTCTCCGACTTCAGTACAGACTACAGGCAATCTGGTCATTCCATATTCAAGGAGAGAAACAGGCAGACCTTCCGATAATGAGGACAGAATTCCCACATCACAGGCATCGAGTATTGCAGCTACATCATTGCGTGAGCCAAGGATGTGCACCCTCCCTTTTAACTCAGGTTCACTAACTATTCTGCCACTTATATGCCTGTAGTAGTCGTCATTAAAGTGCCCGCCTACCAGATAAAGACGTGCAGTATCAAACCTGCCCGATACCAATCTGAAAGCATCAAGCAGGTTGTCATGATCCTTCTGCATACGCAGGTTTGCCAGGCATACAAGCTTAGGCTTCATATCACTGTCAGGCAATGGTTCAACCTTACTCCTATCTCCTGTAAGATCACCAAAATTAGGCAGGAATGAAAGTTTTGATTCACTAACCTTTAATCGCTCCCGGGCAAAATTCATCAGCTTCTCATTTACCACAAATGAATGACCTGTAAATGGCATTGCCATACGTAGATAAAAAGTCTCGCGTACATGAAGCCAATCGCTGAACCCGAAATGATCGTGCCAGACAATCTTCAGAGAAGGAAGGGTAAACTTTAGCATTACCGCCCAGAATAATGATGAAGAGTGGGCATGAATTATTTCAATACCGTTCTGACGGATGTAACGTCTGAGCCTAAGAAAAGCCCTCATATCTCTTGAGCATCGTTTACCTGGAACAAACAGTTTCACGTCAGGAGAAACAAACTCCTCGAGTGGTCCCCCGATTCGTGTGGCACACAGATGACTCTCAATACCTGCCTCAGCCAAGGCGTTGGCTATGTTAACTGCCATACGTTCAGCACCGGCAGCAATCAGCGAGTCTATCATTGCCATCACTCTCATGGTCACACCTCTATTAGTTTGACAATTTCTTCTTCAAAGTGCTCAAGATTATATTGTCGTGACCAGTCCATCGCAGCCTGACAAGCCTTAGTATAGGTATCTGGAGCGGAAACAAATTGCTCTATAACATCAGCCACTTTTGAGGCATCAGGTTCTACAATTACACCTCTCGCACCCCCTCCAAGCATCTGCGATACACAAGAAACGTCAGTAGTAAGAGGCATGCAACCCCACCACATTGACTCAGCAACTACCTTAGGCCATCCTTCACTATATGAAAGGAAGACAAGGAAATGAGCCTTCATAAAGAAGGACTCTACAGTATCAGGGCTTTGTCTGCCCCATAATTTCACCTCATTGCCAAGTCCATATTCAGCTATATACGCTTCGAGCATAGGTCTTTGAGCGCCATCACCAAACATATCCAGCTTTACCAAATAGCCCCTGTCTTTTAAAATCTGTAAGACCTTAATACACTCCAGCGGTCTTTTATTTCCCGTTAATGTACCGACAAAAATCAGATTCAAAGGCTCTTTTTTTCCCGGTCCTATCCTCCTTATATCAACAGGTAAGGCCTTCGAACGAGGATAAGACGCCGTAAAAAATGGAACTATGTTGGGACTTTTTTCCTTCCAATCACCGTAAACAAGCACAGAAGCCTTGCGTGTCAATAAACTATTACGAAGAAGATGTTGCTGAAATCTGTACGTTGCAGCCTGACTGCTATCAGGATCCCAATTGTTTGCATACTTCACTGTCTTGATCTTATGTGGGAAGAATATCTGGGCAATAACTCCCAACAATCCCATATTGGAAGGACAACGCAGGTGAATATGATTGGCCCATATCATCCCCCGGATGATACGCAACATTACCAGCGGCAAAACAAATAGGGAGTATAGTAGGTACCCAACTCGTGTAAAGTTGATTGCAGGGACTGAACAGAAACTCAGCGAGTCATGCTGGTAGTACGTTTCAAGCGGATCGGGAGCTTTTTCTGACAGAGGGGCTATAACCCTAACATGATCAACATACTTAAGCCAGATATTCATCTCCCTTACATAGGGAGTATAAGCAGCAATACCTTTATTGTCCTTTTTGTGAATTACCGGAGAAATAATCAAAAATCTGATCATTTATGCTCACCCTTTAATAGTTTATCGAGAGTTACAATTCTCATAAAGGCAGCTCCAAAGACAACTCCCGGCAATGCCAATCGCATTGCCGCATGAAACATTGTAAACATACTTAGCAGGTAAAATGCAAGCATAAAACATCGGGTCAGGTAACCTTTGGATCTAAAAAAGAAATATGTGGGAAGGCAGATGAGTCCCACCAACATAAAAATCATCCCAAAAAGACCGTTTTCCGACATAAGACGAGCAAACTCAGTATGAGCTGCGGCATATTGCCCATAATACCGAGCCCGGTATAGTTCACCCATTCCATACCCCACACCAAACAGTGGGTGCTGCTTAAACACAATGAAATCGGCCTTCATTATCTCATCTCGTCCGGTCAACATACTCTTTCCAGGAGTTCGTTGTCCCGTCATAACTTCTGTGGTGTTGAGACCCTGATAACGATACAGCAGGAAGTTGTTAGTAATCTTGTTGGCTATAAAGAATACTCCAACAAAAAAACCCACTCCTATTACAATGAATGGCAGCGACCTGCGAAGCTGCTTTCTAAACCCATAATATGAAAAGAAGAGAACTGTAACTGCTCCAAGGAAGGCCAGTAGGCTTCCCATCACACCTCCACGAGAGAAGGTAAGGAGTGCACGCAGAACCAGATAAAACAGCATCAACCAGTCTAGCCATTTAAAAGGAGTAATCCTCTCCCCATTGACTTTATATAATAAAGCGAGAAGTATAAACCATCCCAAAATCGTGGAAACCTGGTTGGGACCAAAACCACCAGCGGCTTGTGAACTTGATTGAACACTGGTAAACTCAAGGTCGGCTATATTAGCAACAAGGCTCAATCCTGCAATTATAGTAAAGGCAGGAAGAAATGCCCATCTAAGGTGAGCGAAATAATCCTCCTTTAAGACAATGCGTTTGTAATAATAAAGTCCTGCGGCAACCAGACTCAGTGGTCCTGAGATATTAAACATGATCATACTGTAGAGTCTGTCAGGATTTGAATGGTGACTCAGGAAAATTGCTGGAATCAGCAAGCCTAGCAGAAACAGAAAGATCCAGTTTAAGTTCCTTCGAGGACCTATAAACAATCCAAAAGTCAGAATAATAATAGCTGAATACTTACCCAGCTCCCAGGAGAATGGCGCACCGGCCATACGATAGACCATCTCATAGCCGACCATGTAGAGCGCATAATACCCTGCACGTGAACCCTTGTCGTAATTATACAGAATATCCAGCAGGAAGATAGCCATCATACCAGGATATGCAATTGCCGTAATGACAGGAGCAAACTTCAGAGCTGCACCCAAAACCAGGTGCAACATTATCAAAATTACATACCCTTTCCTTGTATCAATAAAATCTATCATTACCGCCTGGTTCCTTTAAACTTCATATCCAGCAAGCTACGATAAAAATTAATATTATGCTCAAGAATACGATCTGTATCAAACATCGCACGTGCTTTTTGCTGTCCTACAAGAGCCATCTCCTTCATCTTTTCCCTGTTCTCAAATGCAAAAATTATTTTCTCGGCAATATCTTCAGGTGAATAAGGATCACAAAGCAAACCATCCACCCCATCCTCTATAGTCTCGGGTCCGGGACCAAGCTTTGAAAACAGAACAGGTTTTCCCATAAACATAGCCTCAGGGGCTACCAGCCCCTGAGTTTCCATATGCGATGGGAAGACACAGAGTTCGGCCACCTCGTACTTTGAGGGTATTTCCTGCAATTTCACAGGTCCGTGAAATACTACATGACTCAGAATATCTGAGGAGAATGAATTTTTTAGGTATTCAGTGTAGGATCGACCGTCAGAAAAAAACCAATCACGACCATATATATCAAGGTGAACCAGGGGAAATGAAGGAATCACATACTTAAGTGCTTCTATAAGCTGACGTATACCCTTCTTTTCACAAACTGTACCTGCAAAAACGAGGCGGTAGGAAATCGCCTTGTCAGGATCGGATGCGGCAAACAACTTACCATCAACAGGAATTCTTATGATTTCAACAGGTTTTTTGCCTGTTGAGAGGTATTTACCTGTATGCTCCTTTACAAAATTAGATACTGCCACAAACGCATCAGCACGGCTGAAGGATCTTTTCTCCAAAAACCCCTTCCATGGGTCTATCTTTCTGTGTTCGCTCTCAGCAAAGAAGTGGTGGCCACCATGCATCCTGACAACCTTCACATAAGGTGTTCTACACGGCAGCATAAACATCAATGATTCCTGGCTCTCAAGGATATCTATGGGATGTTTAGCATGCAGTTCCTTTAGCTTGATCCTGATATTATATGCGTTTTCGGCAAAGGAAGCCTTACTTTTCAAGTAACGCGGTGCTGACAAACGAATAATCTCTACACCCATATCGTCCATCTCCTCAGTCTCATGTCCTTTACCAATACCCAGGACAGTAACCTTATGTCCACTACGGACAAGGGCCCGACCGAAGGTTTGCACGAAACTACCTATTCCACCTGTACCCCATAGTGGATATTCATATGTCAGGAAACAAATATGCATAACTAAGAGACTAATGCCATTATAGTAGAGGCGATCCTTTGAGAAGCCTCTTGCACCGGATGCAGAGCAACAACCCTGAACCAGGCATCTCCTTTTGGATTGCTCTGACCATACAAGGCTTCCCTAACGCATTCTTCTATCCCAGCCCTGCTATTTAGCCATATTACGCAGTCATCAGAAGGCATGCTTCTAAAGTGTTGGAATCGATTATTGGTGATTGCCGACCAATGCGTAACTGAGGGTTGATCGTAGTTGATATAAATTGCTGGTTTGCCATAAACAGCAAAGTCATGAGCCATTGTAGAGCCTACATTGATAACGGCATCTGAATGCAGAACCACATTTACAAGCAGCTTTACATCATCCATGGTTGGAACAGTAAAGCTCCATTCCCTTGAATAGGACTTCCACAGTGGATCTGACACTTTGATAAGTTCAGGATACTTCCTTACAACCGGTTCGTAGCGACCTGTAAGGTCTACCGGACTGCGACGAAGCAAGACCTGGGGTCTGTCTTTCTCGGGCATCTTCATCAATGCATCACAAAGGTCATCAAGGTACAAATGATCGCAGGGGAAAGTCAGGTCATTACCTGAGAAACACAGGACCTTGCGGTCTGGATCCAGACCAACATTGGAAAAGAATTCCTCCCTGCTCATATAGAGCTCCTTGTTGAAATAGAATTCAAACTGAGGAGTACCTGTTATAAGTACCTTTGCAGGATCAACCTCTGGATAATAGTCGGCCATTTCCTGCTTCATATACTCCGACCACACCACATAGTTTTCTGTGCGAACCAGCAACCTGGCCTTAGGCAGGTTGTCCCATGAATACACTGCACCAACAGTTTTAATCCCCAGAGACTTGGCTGCTTCGATAATCACCGAACCATCCAGTGAGCGCTGGTGAGTGCTGAATATTATATCAGGTTTGTTATTACGAAGCATCTCCTGTTGTTCCCTGAAATAAGCCGTCGAATGTACATGTTTTTCATAAGCCCTTTCAAGACTTAGAATACCCTTGTAACTGAAGGAGAATAACCAACCAATACATGCTGCAGCTTTATAAAAGAGACCTCTGGCAAAAGAATAGTGCTTACGGGTCCAGTTGATCATTATTGTATCATTGCGCATCTTACGGGTGTTATACCTTAGACGCGCATAGGTGATAGCTTCTTTCAACAGTTTACCCTTGAAAGCCTCATTATATGCAGTCATCGCAACATATGAGAACTTACGGTTGTGGATTTTCTCCACCTCATCAAGAACTTCACGGGGTAGTACGGTAAGCAGCAATATTTCCGCGTCTTCAGGAAACTTATCAATAAGACTGCTGTACAGATAATTGCGCAGTCCAACCCCGTCGGGAACAAGAAAGCAAATCTTCATTAACCTTAAATTTTAGTGCTTCTCAAGTTGAGTTAAAATTTCATCAATATATTCCCTAACCGCACCTTCACCACCTTTCTTAGTCATAACACGTATACCGGGAACTGCCTTAACTCTTGCAACAGCATCTGCAGGACATGCAGGAAATCCAACACGTGAAAGCAGATCAAGGCAGTTGACATCATCACCAATATAGGCCACCTCGCTCAGATCAATTCCCTCCTGAATACAAACATCCATTGCCGCAGCAAGTTTTCCGCCATCTCTCTTACCCTGATACAGATAGTCGAGCTTTAGCTTTTTGAAACGGCGCTCTACTATCAGAGTATCTTCAGATGTAATAATACCTGTCTTGATACCTTTGGTTTTAATCAATTGAAGACCCATTCCGTCTCGGGTATTAAACTTCTTAAGTTCGTCCCCTTCTTCGGAATAATACATCCCTGCATCGGTAAGGACACCATCGACATCAGTAAGAAAGACCTTGATACGGGTATAGTCTCTGTCCCCAGTAAGCTGATGCCTGCGCATCAGCGTCTCAGCCAACAGCCAGTCATCTTCCTCGTCAATCTCAACGGCAGTATATTCAGGCATCTCATAAAGGGCAATCCTGCCCGAAAGCCTGTTTCCCGACTCGACAACATTACGTACACGGTTAATATAAAAGGCCCCGTTTTCCATCAACTCACCAGCAAAATCCTGCCTTCTGGGCCTTTGGCGATAATCATAATTTTTGGATGTTCCGTCGCTGTTCCAGAAGAATCTTTTGTGCCTGACACAACTCAACAGGGAATCATAGCCCCCTTCATTGTACATTTTCAGGGCATTGACAAAGTCCTGAGTACTTGTCATGGGCGATGTAGCCTGAACCAGCATAAACAGGTCATCATCCTTAAGGTCCCCCTTAGTCCGGGAGATAAAGTCAAGCATGGCCGACTCGGTAGAAGCCGTGTCGGTTGCTGTCTCAGGTGAGCGGTCAAATAATTCGGTTTTACTAAAACCAAAGGACTCAACTACGTCCCTGATAGCCTGACTGTCTGTAGATACAACAACCCGGTCAACAGAAGGCGCCTCTTCAAGCGCCTTCAGATTCCAGTAAATAAGCGGTTTTCCGCAAAAACTCTTGATGTTCTTTAGTGGTATTGACTTACTTCCTCCACGTACAGGAATAAAAGCAATTACTGCCATCTCAACTGATTCTTTTTAAGTTTCTCTCTCTGCACTGACTCTATCTCAAGAATATCCTTGCTCTTGTAAGTCAAAGCCCTTGATACGGCTCTGCAGTCACGGGCAAGCCTACGCATACCGTCAGGCTCAAGAGATGCAGCATGGTCAGTACCCTTCCATGTA
The DNA here is from genome assembly GCF_023674465.1 of Xiashengella succiniciproducens. Classification (GTDB taxonomy): domain Bacteria; phylum Bacteroidota; class Bacteroidia; order Bacteroidales; family Marinilabiliaceae; genus Geofilum; species Geofilum succiniciproducens. The sequence goes on from NZ_CP098400.1 coordinate 2,550,197, forward strand.
CGGTCGAGGGTATAGTGACGCTCAATCCATTCTGCACCAAGTGTCATTGCTGCTATATCCACGGCAATACCAAGGTGGTGACCCGAGAAGCCAATAGCTTTAACCCTACCATCGTAGGCCTTCTTGAGACGAGTTATCTCATAAAGGCAAATATCTTCAAATGGCACGGGATAACCTGATGTGCAGCTATAAATTACAAGATCTTTTGCCCTCTTGTATTGTTCAAACAGTTTTACAATCTCTTCCTCCTCTTCATGAGTAGTCATACCAAAGGAGATATGTATTTCTCCGCCATAATGTTCACAGAGATAGGTCAGCAGCGCTTTGTTGCGGTTACATGCTGAGGGGATTTTGATCAGGACCGGATCCAGACTGGCTATTTCCTTAGCAGAGGTAAGATCCCATACAGAGGTGGAGTAGATCAGATTGTTTTCTTCGCACCACTTCTTCAATTGTCTGTGCTGATCCAGGTCAAACTCCAGAAATTCACGGTGCTCTCCATAGGTCCTACCGTAAGAGTGGATTGGATTGGGGTGAGGAGAGTTATACTCCTCTTCGCTGAGCAACTCCTTGTTGTTGCGCTTCTGAAACTTTACCACGTCAACCTTACAGAAGATTGAAGCGGTAACAATCAATTCATGAGCAATCTCCATATCTCCCTTATGGTTGCATCCGATTTCAGCTATGATTTTTGGTGCTTGCATCACGTTTATTTTTTGGGTTTGTATTTACTGATTAAATTAACTTGTACTTTCTGCAAAAGCGGAAAGCGTAATTAGTAAGAGGAAAGATAAGCCTCATTGCCTTTACAGGCAATGAGTTTTGTCTGTCAGGCCATATAGCCGGCTTATATTCCATGTTGTTTACTTCGTTATATTTTCCCAACACTTCCTGAGGAAGTGTATTTCCCATATGGTAAGCCAACAAACTGGGTGTTGACAGTCTCAGGTACCCGGACTTTTCTGCAGCAAAGTCAATATACTCGTGTTCATATCCATTTCCAAAGCGAAGTAGAACCCTATCCTTGTTAAATCTATCGACCACTTCCCTGCGGTAGGTTGCCAGTGCATGAACTGCTCCGACCATAGCGATACAGTTCTTTCTCTTCAGATAATAATGATTGTATCGCCAGATTTCTCTTTTCCTGATACCCGGCCGACTGTACAGACCACTTGTAGCAGGGTGACCAAGCCCTTTCTCGAACAGATCGATATCGTTGTCATCAAGGATTTTACCTGCCTTTGGGCGGAACCAAATCAAATTACTATTGTAGAAATATGCAAGGTGGGATGCCGGGAAGCAGCTCACCATTCCAGCTTCTGGGAAAGCCCTCATAATACCTGCAACACTGCTCTCCCACCCTTTGAAAAACAGAAAGTCGCAGTCACTTATAGTGATATATTCCTCATAACATGCCCTGGCTTCCGAAAGCACAGCCTCCAGTTTGCCACGATTATCACATAGCACAACATATTTATCAATAACACCTTGCTCAACAAAATACTCAACAACATCAGAAGCTTCCTTGCAGGAATTATTATTGATAAGGGTAATGTTGGTGGTCTCAGTATTGATAGAATCAAGCAGAGACTGAATGCAAATCCTCAATACTTCCGGTTGATTACGGAAATAAGGATTCTCAACATTGGGTATCCAAAATGGAATTATAACCCTGTGTTGCTTATGTTCAAGTTCCTGACGATCTGACTTTAAAGGATTCTCTCCGACTCTCATTTACAACCTCCCAGCGACCTATTCAGGCTGCAATCTTTTTTATCTTCTTTTTCACCTTAAAAGTATATCTCCAGAGGTGTCGAAATTTCCCAGCCATGGTCCTCATTGCTCCGGGCAAAGTAAAAAAGCCCGGATATATTCTGAAACACAGCCCTATTGAAACCAGGTATCCCTTCAAATTTCCAGCAGCGTCTATCTGCTTAATTATAAGCCTATTACGCAAAGCAACAAACCTGGGTCTTTCAAGTGACTCCTTCTTGCTTAGCTTCCTAACAGCCCTGAATAGATGCCATGGAAGATATACATAATTAAAGTTGCCCTTAGAGATTCCATTACTATGAACCCGGTATCTAACCAATGGTTCATCAATAAACCAAAACCTGGTATAATAGGCCAGACGTATAAAGAATTCGACATCCTCACCAGCAGCAGTCATCTTTTCGTTAAAAAGTCCCGACTTCTCAATAAGCTCTTTTCTGATCAATGGTGATGAAAGCATTACGGTGAAGTTGCCCACCATATCATCAAAGACATAACCATGCTTTTTATCCGCAAAAGCCTGACCAGTAACCTCTCCGGTTACCCTGCCATTTTCATCAATTATCTGACAATATGAGTGGACCAATCCATAGTCCCTCTGCCTGTCAAGAATGTCAACCTGTTTTTGAAGCTTTTCTTCCACCCATTGATCATCATCGTCAAGAAAGGCAATATACTCGCCTCTGGCCTCTTTTATGCCAATATTGCGGGGCCTGATTGGACTACCGCTATTGCTTGTAAGAATATACCTAACGAAAGAATACTTGCTGCATATCTGTCTGTTCTCTTCACCAGGTGTTCCATCATCCACTACTATCGCCTCAAAATCCTTGAAAGTCTGTCTGGACAAACTATCAAGAGCCTCCTGCAGGTATGCAGGACGCCTGTAAGTAGGAATTACAACCGTGACTTTAGGACTTCTTTCTTCCATATAATAACCTTCCGAGTTTTATCTTTACGTAACGCCAAAACTGATTGAAATCTCTATTCCTCAATGCACTGTTTAAGATTATATTCTCGTATCCACTATAGCCATCCATATAGGCATCAAGTGCATCCCTTCCCATCTTGTCATAGATAATCCCGTCATACTCATCGTTGATACCCAGGAATTTGGGGAGGATCTTGAAGTGACCATCCCAATAAGCCTTACCTTTCTTCATTTCCACGCTGCCCATATGACGGCGGTAGCGACTAACTTTCAGGTCTTGAAAAGCTATTCCATGCTTTAGTGCAATACGCATAAACATATCCCAATCCTCTGCAAAAAGACCCTCATCAAATCCACCCAGGTCGCGGAGGGCCTGGGTAACATACATTCCAGAAGCCGTTGGGATAAAGCAACCCAATCTTACAAGCTCTGGGAATATAAAACCTGAAGGCATTGTATTGTTGGGAAACTGCTTCTTACGGTCTTCAATAACAGATTTCCTCAAGAGATTTCCCTCATTATCTATCCACTCAATATCACCATATAGGAAACCCGGCTTCCAGTCCAGATCTTCCAGGAAGGTAACCTGCTTTTCTATTTTATAGGGAAGCATAAGATCATCACAAGGCCAGGGCTGAAAATACTTTGTAGTACTGAGCGACAGGGCATGATTCATCGTGCGGGTAATACCCTGATTTTCCTCATGTACAATGATTGTTGCAATATTATTGTTGGCCTCGTTCCACTCGTTTAACAGTTCGACTGAATTATCAGTGCTACAGTCGTCAATAATGTAGAAATGCCCCGGACGCCAGGTCTGTGCCATAATACTGTCGAGGGTTTCCTTAAGATAGTAGCTTTGGTTATAACATAGTGCCACTATTGTAACCAACTCGTCACATCTGTTAGGGTTTATCTTCTCGGCCATGATCTTTATTTATAACTATTGATCATTGAGGCTACATACTTAATTTCCTCCTTGGTGTGTACCGGACTTATCGGAAGACTTAATTCTCTGTTATGAATCTCCTCTGTAATCGGGAAGGACATATAATTCCACTCCTTGTACGCTTCTTGTTTGTGGGGTGGCAGTGGATAGTGGATAAGAGTAGACACCCCTTTGTCTGCAAGATACTTCTGCAGGCCATCTCGATCCGGATGCATTATGGCATAAATATGATAAACGTGCTCACCATACTCCATTACTTTTGGTCTTTTAACTAAAGCAGGGTCCAGCATACTGTCATAAATACCAGCCAGCATCCTTCTATGTTCATTCTCACGATCCAATCCCCTAAGCCTTATCCTCAACCATGCAGCCTGGTTTTCGTCAATTCTCATATTAAAACCTTTATACAGGTTGTAATACTTCTTGTGAGAACCGTAGTTTCTCAAAGCTTTAACAGCTTCAGCCAGCTCTTTATCCATACATGTAACTGCACCGCCTTCGCCAAGTGCACCTAAGTTCTTGCCCGGATAAAAACTGTGGCCGGCAGCATGGCCAAGACTTCCTGCCCTTCCTCCGTTGTGCAGTTTAGCACCGTGAGCCTGAGCTGCATCCTCAATAAGTAAGAGCCCATGACGTTCAGCAATTGCAGATAGTCGATCCATGTCTGCAAGCTGACCATAGAGGTGAACAGCCATTATTGCCCTTGTGCGGGATGTAACTTGTTTTTCTACCTCATCTGGGTTGATATTATAACTCTCTGGATGCGGTTCGACAAGTACAGGCTTAAGTCCGCTCTGGGTAATTGCCAATATTGAAGCAATATAGGTATTTGCAGGTACTATGACCTCATCACCTTCCCTGACCATCCCTAGAGCCTTGTATGCTTCAAGGATAAGCCTAAGTGCATCCAGGCCATTGCTCACACCCACACAATAGTTGGCTCCGCAGTAAGCAGCATATTCCTCTTCAAAGGACTCAACCTCTTTGCCGAGCACATACCAACCGCTTTCAAGGAACCTACGGGTTGCTTCGAGCATCTCGGGGAAATAAGGCTCATTAACAGCCTTTAGATCCAAAAACTTTACCTGCATATTTGTTTTCTATAAAAATCATTGCAAAAGCCTCCAGCTCCGAATCCTTCCTTAAAGGAAGCAAGGCCCTCATTGAGCACCTTGCCATTTTCCTCTGTAGAAGCTCCAAAGCTGAAGTAACGCCTCTCGCCAGAAAATCTGTCGATAATGTATGAGGCTAGAAACTCAGGGGCACAAAGTCTGCGGCCCTCATCATTGAAGTGGAAGTACTGGGTATGGACAAAATCATTGTCAACAAAGAGCCATGTACCTCCCAGGAAAACATCTCCCTGATGAACTGTAAGGGTCATCAGGTTTTGTGGGAACCTGTCCTGAAGCAACTTCACCTCATGATCCCTGTGCACAGCGAGAGTATTATACTTCTCCATTAGGTTATTGTCCACAAGTGCCATAAAAGTGCTAACATCACCCTTCTCCTCTACTCTCAAATTGTTGCGCTGAGATTTATTAAACCTGTATCTCTTGTCACGGGCATAACCTGCATGATTCTTCATATCAAAGAAAAAAGACAGGTCACGTCTCCAAATCTCATATCCTTTGTTCCACATCAGCCAGCCATCATATTCGCAGGCATGTCGGGCAAAAACCCAGGGCTTTTGCCTGTAGTCTATTGAACTAAAGCCATTACTCCTAAGGTATTCTTCCAGGATGTCGAACATCTGACCAAGGTCTACTACAGGCAAACGTTTGGCCAATACCCATCCACCATAGGTAAGTCCCTGATGGGAGTATAGTACTCCTTCTTTCTCATTTGCAGGTAAGACAGCTTTAAGTTTTCCATCCTGATAAACCATCAGACTGTAATCATTAAAACGGTCTGAGTGGTAGTCCATAAAATTGCGGTAAAACAAGAACACTCCGTTCCAGGAGTCCCTAACAAAATCATCCCACTCCGTAGCTTTTTCAGGGCTATATCTGATTATCTCAAATTCCATTACTAAGTCTAAAGTTTACTAATGCTGGCTTCGCTGCCCATTTTAATGTGGTACCTTACCAATTACCTTTGCCGGACATCCTGCAGCAATAGAATATGGAGGTATTTCTGAATTAACAAAGCTTTTGGGGTGAATAAAAGAGCCCTCGCCAATAACTGATCCGGCAATTACCATGGTACCGCTACCGATCACGCAGTCATCTCCTATAGTAATTGGCTCCTCACGAATACTGTACCTTTTTTGCATAGTCTCGCTGGCTGTAGGTCCTGTATCAACTATAAAATGACACATTGCACCAATGCTGCACCTTCTTCCTATTTTCAGCTGAGCTGCAAACCCATTAAGAATTGTACGCCTGCCAATAACAGACCCCCAACCGATTTTCAGCACATTTTTCGCACTACCGAATATGGTACAGTGGTCTCCTATGCTGACTCCATCACCCAACTGAACATTGTTGAGTGAGCATCCTTCACTCACCTCAACATCTTTTCCTGTAATAATATTCGAATGGATCATTGCAATCTATAGTCCAAGTTCCTTAGGATCCACTGTCCTTAACACCTTTGCAGGATTTCCGCCCACTATTGTAAAGGGAGGTACATCCTCATCCACATAGCTATTGGATGCAACAATCGAATATTCACCGATAGTCACTCCGGGTGCAATAACACAACCCGAACCAATCCAGGTATGTGAACCGATCTTAATGGGTACTGCAGGCTTGTCAAACAGTATATTAATCCTCGATCCCGGAACCAAGCCCCAGTCAGACCTTATTACAACCTGCTGGGCAATGCTTACACATTCTCCAATCTCAATATCTGCATGGGGGCCGTCTATTGTAACATACATTCCACAAATAGTACCGGCACCTATCTTTAGTATATGATCGGGACCTCCCATTAAGTGACATTCCTTGGCAATCTTGATGTTGTCACCAAATTCAACATTGTTGAATTTCGAGGACGGGTGTATAGAAACGTTGCTACCGAGCTTGATATTGGAGAGTATCATTTAAGAAAATCTTTGATAAGCGTCAGAAAATAATCAATATGCTGGGTAGATATATTTTGGTGACAAGGAAGGTAAAACGCATCCTCACCATAAAAAACACTACACTCAATACCATGTCCCTGCATAAAGACTTTAAGGCCACCGAGATCTGCTCCCGGTGCGGAAAACATAAAGGCACCCGGGACCTCACCACCAAAAGGGATAAAACGTGGCTCAAAGTCGGCATCACCAAAAGCATCAACATACTTTGCAAATGCGTCAATTCGGGCTGCACTAATGTGTCTGCGATATTTATTGTAGAACTTATAGCATGACTTAAAATAGCTTACAGCGTCCGGCGACAGATCTTGTTGTACTAAAGTTTTGTCCTTTGCGAATAACAAACCTCCAGCCTGCATAGGAAACATCTTTGCCATACTGAAGATTGCATAGTCTCCGGTAAGTCCGGGAAGCACCCCGTTATTTTCTGAGTACATTGAATAGGCTGCATCCTCGATAATAGGCAAGTTGTATGAAGTTAGTTCTTTAACCTGAGTAGCTATAAAACCAAATTCATGGTTTACCAAAATCGCCGCAGTTCTGGCGCTATGCTCTCGGCTCCAACGGCAGTACTTCTCAATGGTGCGTGTAACGCAGCCACTTATGTACTTATTTCCGCTGGTAGTTACTATCCAGACTTCATCATCGGGAGTAAGGCCCAGATCCCTTAGCGCAAGGTCAAGCGCTGCGGTAGCGCTTGCAGTGATCGTTAGCTCCATACCTTCAAATGAAGTTACAGGGTCAGAATCTTCCTTATAATTATGCCAGATATAATTATTGCGGAAAATATCGTCGGTTGTAAACGGCGATATATTGACCGACCCGGTTCTGAACCTGTCAGGGTTCTTAATGTAACCTTCCAGAAATTCCACGGAATTCTAAATAATCTTCGTATTTGCGTATATAATCAGACTCGTTATAGCTATGTGAAGTAAGCACCAGACATATAGAACCTGATGAGAAATTCTGCTCCCTAGCCCATATCCCTGGCGGGATATGAAGACCCATAAAGGGCTGGTTCAAAAACAGAGTCTTGCAATTTCTGCCATCCTCAACCATGACCTCAAAACTGCCACCAGCAGCAATCAGAAACTGGTGACACTCCTTGTGGGAATGGGCACCACGGTTTTCTCCGGCAGGAATATCATAGAGGTAAAACACTCTCTTGATGTCAAAGGGAAGTTCAACAGAGTTTTGTACGGCAGTTATGTGTCCCGACACTGCTCCAATGCGAGGCAACTGGTATATATGACAGTCGAAAACTGTCACCTGCCTTGGATCTTTATCCCATTTTACAGAATTGCTCATAATCCCTTATATAATCTGATTCGGAAAAATCTGAAGAACTAACATGTAATGAAAGAGCATTGGTACTGAAATTTTCCATATGCCTCCAGGTAAGTGGTGGCAAATAGAGCCCCTTATAGGAACGGTTGAGGTGATAACGCCTCTCGGCTCCATCCTTATCTTTGATGATAACGTCAAAGCTGCCAGATAATGCTATTACCACTTCCTCCTGAGTGCGGAAGGCGTGTCCGCCACGAGTTTCTCCACCAGGCACGTCATAAGTCCAGAATACCCTTTTTATATCAAAAGGGAAATGTCTCTTATTTTCCAGAAAGGTCAGGTTGCCTCTGGCATCGAGAATCTTGGGTAGTTCAATCAGCTTTTCCATTACTAAAACTCTTGCAGTTCGACCATCTTACGGAAACGTGGGGATTTTGCTACAAGCTCCTCAAAGGTTCCTGAAGCCCCAATAACGCCGTTCTCCAGCAGATAAATCACGTCAGCGTTGCGCACCGTCGATAGACGGTGGGCAATAATCACTATCGTATACTTTCCCTTGAGGGCATTTATATTGGACTGAATTATCCGTTCATTTTCTGAGTCAAGTGCAGAAGTAGCCTCATCCATAAGGAGTAGAGAACAGTCACGATATAGCTCCCTTGCAATTGAAATCCGCTGTTTTTGTCCTCCTGAGATTAACACACCATTATCTCCCAACATGGAGTCCTCTTTGGCAGGCATCTGCTGAATAGTACTTGTAAGAGCGGTTTTTTCAATAACATCCCAAAAACGCTCAAGTGATTCGGGCGTTTTCACAGCACCGAAAGTGACGTTATTGAAAACTGTATCGTTGAATACCACAGCTTCCTGGGTTATGTAACCAATCATTTGTCTGAAAGCATGTACTCTTTGCTCAGTAAGCTCCACTCCGTCAACCAGTATCTTTCCGCTAACAGGCATAAGCAAACCGGATAACATATTGACAAGTGTTGTTTTTCCAGAACCACTTTCACCAACAAAGGCGACTGTCTTATTCTTCTCTATCTCTAAAGAAATATCATTTAGCACTTTTCTTGAAGGATCACTTTCGTAGGAGAAGACTACATTCTTAAGTTCAATACTCTTGCCAAAAGGTGGCAGGGGGTCACGAACCCTGCTTTCTGACTTCAGTTCAAATTCTTCATATAGCTCGTTGACCGTTTTGATACCACCTGAGTTAGTCAGGAAGCTTTGCCAGGAATTTTGCAGGGACAGCAAACTTGTAAGTGACCTGTAAAAGAAGACCAGAATAAGGGCAATACTGAACATGGACACATCGAATACCACCACCTGTACAAATATTACGATTGACAACATAGCGATAGTGACTGGTTCACGTAATGCACCTGAGATAGCATTCAGTTTACCCATCTTCATTGTAAGGTTTTCAACATCGTGAACGAGTCCTACGAGTCTAACTCTATATCGAGATATAAGATCGGTAGCCTTAAGGTATTTGAAATTCCAAACAGATTCCAGAACCTTCCCTTGTAAGCCGTTTCCAATATATGACTGCATCAATGAAGAAGTTTCTACCTTCTTGTTGATGTACTTATAGACAAATCCACTCAGTCCACCTGCAATGGTAATAAGCAACGCAAATCTGAAATCTGCCAGGAAGGCTAAGAATAGATAGCCTACTAGTGTAATAGCAGCTTGCAAAGTACTGAGGTATGAAAGCAGGGCACTACCTGCCTTTCCAATTTCTCCGGTAATAACATTCTGTACCCTTCCAAGATCCATACCTACAAATGCAGGATAGGACAGATTGCACAGACCATTTACCAACTGCATTCGTATCTGCTTCATAAAGCGCACTCTCGTTCTTACAGATACAAAGGAGTTGATAAAAAACACACAACCTTTGAAAGAGAAAAGCAGTATCATGAAAATCAGGATACTGCCTACAGTAATATTTAGACCAAGAAAATTAAACGCATCAACAACGAAATGCAGATTACCAAGATCCACATTAGATGGGGCACCTGCCTCTGCAACCTGGAAAAGTGGGATAAAGAGAGAAAGCCCTAAACCATCAATCAGGGCGACACTTGCACTTAGAAAAAGCAGCAAGGGCATCCGCCAAGCCAATCTTTGGTAATAAAATTGAAAATACTTTACCGGACTTGAATTATTTAATATATTGAACATTAGCGTATTAAACTTAATAAGATTGTAGGTTCCGGTACGGCTTCGCCACCCTCAGTCCCATATAGCTGAGCACCCACTTATTATTTAGACTTTATAAAGTTAGCATTCATCAGGCTACCTTTGATGTTTTTATGATAAACCACGACAATTATATGTCAAAGATTTCAAATTGCTCGACGAATGGTAGTCTGACAGTGCGAATCTGCGCAAAATAGCGGTCTTCAAAAGTTGGAGGCATCATCAAAGATCAGCCTCAAAACCAGTTAGGGTCTTATAGACAACAGCAATTACCTTTTTAAGTTTTTTATTCCTTGCCACGACTTTTCCTGCATCCATAAGAGGGTTGAGCATAACTCTAGGAAAGGTAAGGAAGCGGGTATAACCACCGTGAACCGTATATCGCATACAGCCTAAAGACTCCTTATATGCAACAAGACCATCCTCTCTGAACTTGCTACCTGCAATATTGTAATATTTATAACCTTCATTATGTAGTTTGGTGATTAATTCATGTTGAAGGAAATGTGCAAGGCTGTGTTTGTAAGAAAATTCATCACCAGCTATCATCAGTCCGAACATTCTCTTATCCTTCTCAATTGCAAGACGCACGCAGTGAATCTCCCCATCAACTTCAACATGGAATAATTTAATATATCCACTATAAAAAAGCTTATCTACGCCTTCCTTAGTCATTCCAATATATGGGTACATTCTGTAATGCCCTTTATGCTTATCATTTCGGCAGGCATGGGTTGCCTGCAACAATTCATGGAGCTTTTGCAGAATACGTTCTGATGTTTCTTCAACGAATACAGGATTAACCCGCAATGCTTTACGCACATTGTACCTCAGTGACTTACTGAAGGTTATAACCTCCTCGGCCGGATCGAAAAACCTAATAAACTCTCTGTTAGTACGGCTTATATAACCCTTTGCCTTACAATACAACTGATGTTGCTGATCAAGATATCCTACTACAATCTTTGATAGCCTGTTCTTTTTTGCCCAGGAGAGAAGAACCGAAAGGCATTCGTTATAGACATACTCATCCTCGTCTAGCATTGCCGGTGCCGCATCACAGTAAAGCCACTTGCCAAGCATCTTAGTGCCATTCATTCTAAAGGCGGCCAGTTTGGCTACTACCTTCCCATCCATTTCAAAATGCAGATAATAAAGCTCCCTATCATCACGAAAGGACTCTGCATAATCGGAAACTAAAAACAAACTATAGTGATACTTTTCAAAATCTCTGTCATACTCTTCTCTGCTTACTCTTTTGATTGAAACTTTTCCATTGCCTTGCATAACTGTTTATTTTTCTCAGAATTGAATTTTTGTGTCGAAATTTAGCATACTGTAAACTTGCATTCATAAAATTGTGATAAACAGACCATAATAGTTGTTTACTGCCAACTTCCGAATGATAAAGAAATAAGTAGTAATTTATCAACAAGAATCAGTTACAAATGCAGGATTTCTCCTCAGCTTCCTGCTAAGCATTGGATTTAATAGCGAATATGGGAATCTCAGGAACCAGGAATAATAACAGTAACCAGGTTGCCTTACGGCACCTTGCTGTTCTTTAAACAGGCTAACACCAGCACCACCAAGTTCTGCTTTAGGGACTATTCCCAGATTGTAATAATCCAATCCTTTACTGACGGCATATTCTGAGATATGCAATGCTATCATTGCTGGGATTCCTGTATTGTATGCTCTATCATCCGACCCCATCAACAGAAAATAAATACGACGACTGTCCTCCAGAGCATATAGTACGGTATTGATTTCACCATCAAGTTCGGAATAAAACATCTTAGCGTAGCCTTTATCCAGAAGTGTCCTAAGAGAGGTCTCATTCATATTGTAGATGTACATGGGATCATAATCTTTTCCATATTTTCCAAATCTCTCCTTACGCGTTTCCTCAAGCAGGACAAAGAGACGTCTCAGTATTTCAGGCGAACTTGATTCTTTGACAACAACACCAGCCTTCTGAGCTTTCTTCGCATTTCTCTTGAGGTTGGAACTAATTTTAACCGGCTCACCTGACTTGAAGTCGATATAATATTCATCCTTACTTTCTGCATAAAAACCCTTAAACATAAAAGGTTCAGAGATAATATGATCGTAGCAATACAGCATTATTCTGGAGAGACCAATATGTATCGCATACCTACGCAATGCTTCCATACATCCACTCATCTCTGCCTTATCACTACTTCTGAACAGTAGACCTGAAAATCCATAAAGTGTCTTTCCCTTAACAATACCTTCATTAATAATCAGACCTGAAAATTTGGCCTCGACCCTGCCCCCATCACTTATTATATTGAGATATATAGCAGGACTGGCTTCTGTACTCATTGCCTCGACCCAAAATGGATTATGAAACAGCCCATATCCAAAGGAATCCATATCTTTGGTCCATACCTCTTTATCGACAGCAACTACAGAAAAGTCAACATTCATATTACTTTTTTTTTCTTAGAACCCTTACCATATTCAGTAGCGGATTCAACAGTCTAAACGGGTATTGCAGAAAGTTACTGGTTACCCCATAGACATCAATCCTGTCAGCACCCTTTGACAGCTTACTTCTCTCAAGTCCTCCAGAACCGGCATCCCAGGTAGCACCTCCAAGGTTGTAATACTTAAACCCAGAATTACGGTACTTCTCAATCAGTTTACAGTCCGCAAAAGCCGGCATTCCTAGTTCGTATGCCACCTCATCCGAACCAACTAACAGGTTGAACACCTTGCCATCCCGTTCAATATTGAACAGCACACAATGCATACTATCGTCACCTGTTGTTGTGCAGAAATAAAGACGTCCCAACTTGTTTTCCAACAAGTTCAGGACGGTCTGCTTCCCAAGCCTGGGTAAATAATAAGGGTTGTATTCTGTTCCATATTTGGATTTGCGTTTCTCAAGAGTGCTGTTAAGCAGTTCATGAAGGCGGTCCGCCAGCAGGCGGTCCGCACTCTCCTCTAATATGGCTCCGTTCTTCTCAGCTTTCTTTACGTTACGTTTCAGATTCTGGCTGAATTTTATATCACCATGTTCAGGACGCAGGTTTACCACATACTCGCAGCGACTATTTGAATACAATCCTTTTACATTAGCCTCAAGGCTAAATTGCTGATCGTACGATGCTACAATAAGCCTCATACAGCCCTTACTTCGGACAAAGTCCAACAAAGCCCAGAGGCTTTTATTGAGCAGCTCCCCATCTTCATTTTGTAGAGCAGGATATGCATAAAATAACATGTCTCTACCCAAAAGAGGCTTTGGTTTTGTAATCAGCCCTGAAATTTTAGCAATGATCTCGTCCCCCTCTTTCAAATCTATGAAAATGGGCCTATCACCTTCTTCGGCGACTGCCTGCACCCATTCAGGTGAAATAAAAAGACTATAGTGGAAGCGGTCAAGCCCAGTCTTCCACTCAGCAGACTCAACCTCAAAGACTGTAATACTTTTGGAACTCAACTTATAAGCTATTTTGTAAATGAAAAGAATTTTATAAAACTTCTAATCCTTTTCAGAAACTTATTATTAGGAAGTTTCTTGCTGAGTTTTATAAATGGATTTAGCAGATTATGCGGATATGAAAGGAAATATGAATAATAGCCATACCTGACTGTTTCCCTGCCGCTTTGAGATTCCTTGTACTTCTTCAGTCCCTTACCCCCCTCCTCGTCAAGGGGTACTGATCCGATATTATAGTACTTGGCTTTCTCCTCCATCGCCTTATCTGAGATATTCATATCAATAAAGGATGGAATCCCTTTGCTATAGGCTTCATTGTCCGAGCCCATCAACAAACCAAATATCTTACCATCATACTCAAGGTTAAATTGTACACTATGAATCACACCATCAATCTCAGCATAATGCATAACCCCGATACCGGCATCAAGCAATTTAGTCAGTGCATCCTTGTCAAGGTTAAGGAGGTACATCGGATCATAGTCCTTACCGTATTTATCCTTACGTGTAAGCCGTGTATTGTCAAGCAATGCAAATAGCTTGTCAAGTATTTCTGGTGATTTTGACGTATGATACACAGCACCTGCCTTCCTGGCCTTCTTGGCATTTTGCTTGAAACCATAAGAAAACTTCACCCTGTCCTGATGCTCATCATAATAAACCACATATTCAGGAACACGAGTATGAAAGAAGCCCTTAACCTCTACAAGATCATGCACTTTACGTTCATAAGGACGAAAATGCAAACGGGCATAACCCTTGCTTTTTGCATAATCCCGCACCTGCAGCAAGGTACTTTTAAATACTTCAGGAGACCATTCTTTATAGTCAGGACCACCATTAAAATATAGATGTGTTCCTGTTCGCTTGCCCTGGTTAATAGCTAAACCACAAAGCTTACCTACCACCTCCTCATTTCTAAGTATGTGGAAATAGATATCTTTAGTATACTCGTTTGTAAGTGAGCTAATCCACTGCCAGGTATTAAACAACCCGACATTAAAATCATCCATATTTTCTTTGTAGGCCTCAATTGTGACCTCCTGAATCTTTATGCCAAGAGCTTCCATTGTTTAGTTTTGAATTGTGTTTAAACTCGATGCAAGTTAAAAGGATGTGCCATGCAATTCCATTTTTTTACACTATCGGCACTTTTTTCTTTACAAGCAGCCCTAATTACCGGGTATAATATCTGAAAAGAGTATTCTGAAAACTGTTGTCTCCCTTACCGAAGAATTTATGCACCTTCGGAACTGGCTAGAGCACCTGTTTCGACAAGACCTTGTAAATTCAGCCAGTTGAAGGACGCATCAATATTTGCTCCCAGAAATTGCTTGTGAACCATCAGGTGTTTGAATCCTAACTTAATAGCAATATCCATTGTACCATTATCAATACGTGAATGGGAAACAATGGATGTATAACCTTTGCGCTTAGGGCCAAATATGATATCAAGCAATAGCCTTAAAGTAAGCCAGCCTTGTCTCTCTTCAGGGACAACCGAAATGTTCTCAATATAGAATGTAGTAAAACGCAAATACTCAGGGTGTAAACCAATTTCAAGTCCATAGTCAAATGGGTCAAAGAACTCCAGATCCATCCCTAACGAATAGGCAATCGGCTTTCCATCCCGAAAGTACAAATAGCACACTGGTTCTCTAAAGCCCTTTACCCTAAACCTATACAGCAAGCGTCCCTCACTTCCTCTAAAATCCTCAGGAAATGATTTGACTTCCACTTCCATCAAATCTTTAATATACCTATCTACATTCTCAGAGGTAACAATAACTATATCATATATCCCGGATGCTTTATCCTGGCTGATCTTATAACGCTTGCACAACGAATTGAAGTTCTCTTGATCAGGTTGAACAGACTTAAAATCCATGCGATACTTCTTCCTACCAATTGTCAGGACTTTAAATAAGGGAATCCGTATACCACGTCTGGCAGCTCCCAACTCAATTTGCCTCCATACTCGCCTGCACAAACGAACAAGCTTCTTTACAATTGTAATTATTTTCATAGGAAAGAACTATAAACAGGACTTATTTACCTCAGTTAACATAAATAGGAGCAAGAAGTATTTGACAATTTATGCAAAACTCCATCAAGCACACGAATCTTTACACAAAGTGCTCTAAAAAATTGACAAAACCATGAGCAAAAAGCAATTGAAGGATTCTGAATACATCTATGCCTAACACACCTTTCAAACAAATATCAAAACACCCCAAACATCATATTATGTTAAACTTCCATTCGTCAATTTATTCTTAGTATGTATGGAGTATTGCCGCCATTACATAAAAAAGACAGCGTACTCCTAATTATTATATACTATATTGCATTTATGTAAATTATCTAAACCATAACCATGACACTATCAGTTATTTACCATAGGTTAGCATTAGTAACAGTAATTTGCTTTACGCTCTTCCTGTTTAAAGGAGCTGATGTATATTCTGAGTCGTTAATGGAATCCGAATTCTCTACAGCAGCTTCGTCAGACGATATTATCCAGCCTGATACTATAATTGATGTGACTTACTACCATATTGATATAGATATTGACATAGAAGACGAAAGTATCAGCTCGACAGTAAGAATAGATTTCAAAAGAACAGAGGTTGGTATTAATGAGGTTCGCTTCAACCTCCGAAGGGAATTTAATATAACTGCTGTTGGGTTACACGCTACGGACTTCATTCGCGACCAGGATTTTGTGATACTAACGATAGATGAATCAGTTCCCGACGATGATATTGTCAGTGTAAGCATTAGCTATGAAGGTCAACCCCCTCTTGCAACAGGGAGTGCGATTGCCAAAGGATTTAGGTTTGATACAAATCTGGATGGAGCTCCTGCAATTGCAACGTACTGCACTCCTTATTTAGCTCACTATTGGTTTCCCTGTAAGGATGGTCCGACAGATAAAGCTGACAGTATCAAAGTTGATATTACAATTCCCCAGGAGACATACAACGGTGAAACACTTAAGGGAGTATCAAATGGAGTGCTGGTCAACCATGTCGTTGCAGATGGTATGGAAACATTTTATTGGAAGCACAATTATCCAATAACACCCTATTATATACTGGTAGCAGTATCAAATTACACTATTATTGAAGACATTTATACAGATCCAGATGAGTCATTTGAACTTACATACTATGTATTTCCCAATAATGCAGAAGCAACAGATGTAGCTTATTTACCAAATGTAATCAAGGCATATAAGAATTTCTTTGGTTCCTATCCATTCAAAGACGAGGGATTCGGATTTACCCAGGTAGCACAAAACTGGTCAATCGAGACCCAAAGCAATCCCATTGTCGGAGGAATGTCTTTAGGCTGGCAAAAAACTTTGTTTCACGAATTATCCCACAGCTGGTTTGGCAATTCTGTAACAAATCAGTCATGGAACGATGTGTGGCTTAATGAGGGTTTTGCAACGTATGCAACCGCACTATATTATGAATATGCAGTGAACAGAAGCCGCTATCTGCAAGAATTACAAGCTCTCGATGCAAGATTCAATGCCACAAGAAACTTAATTCTTGAAGATGACACAGACTACGGCAACATTTTCCACAGCATTTATTTTCACAAAGGCGCATGGGTTCTACATATGCTCAGAGGACAACTAGGAGATGCAGTTATGCGGGATCTACTAAAAAGCTATGCAATGAATTTTCAGTATGGCCATGTAACGACTGATGATTTTATTCAGCATTGTGAGACAGTGAGTGGAATGGAGTTAGGGTGGTTCTTTGATCAGTGGGTATATGACATCGGGTATCCGGAGTACCAGTATGACTTTTATTCAGATCTCACCAACTCGAAGGGCGGAATTATTCTCTCACAAGTTCAGTCAGATACAAACCCTGGTTGGAGAGAAGTATTTGAAATGGACATTGAACTAAAGATATACTTTGAGGATGGGACTTCTACAATCCAAAAAGTTCGCAACAATCTTAAAAATCAAACCTTTGAGTTTGATTTTGACAAGAAGATTGTAAAGGTGGAAGTTGACCCGAATATGTGGATACTGAGGGGAGATGCAATCAGCCACAAAAAGGAGCTTATCAGCTTTGAAATTCCGGAACAGGTTAACAGTGTTATAGATCGTGATGCTAAAACAATCACAGTGACTATGCCCAATGGTACTGATCTAAGTGCATTAGTTCCGGAAATAAGCATAATTGACGACAATGCGTCTATTAGTCCGGCATCAGGTGTGGAAACAGACTTTTCCGGCGGAGCAGTGGAATACGTGTTAAGCTCGGAAAGTGGACTTACAGAGACCTGGATGGTAACAGTTATTCTTGACACATCTACCGGGATACCTCAGGTTGGAACCGACAATAGCATAGTATATCCCAACCCAAATAAAGGTCAGTTTAGGCTTGTTTCAGAGGCCCCTATTGACAAGGTGGAAGTCTTCACTATTAACGGAAGTTTGGTTAAAACATTACTATATAACGGCAATAATGAAGTATCAATAGACCTTAGCTCAGGTGGCAAGGGGGTATATTTTGTAAAAGTATATACAGCAGCAGGAAACAATGCAACTCATAAGGTTGTTGTTACAGATTAAAACAGCTATAGTATCAATGTATTCAGGAGCAAGATATATTGCAGGGAGTAATATACTGAGATTACTGATTGTTGGCCTATTCTTGTTCTCAGCAGGATTTGCCAGGGCTCAGGAAGTAATCAGGCACAGCCATGACGAACACGAGACTCTGCCCTTTGCCACCCTAAAAGCGGCCACCGACTACCTGCAACCCGACGACAGGATAGATATATTGTTCTATCATATTAGCATTGAACCAATCATTGCTGGTGAGAATGCGAATAGCATTATAGGCAGCGTCCGCATCCGTTTTAGACCAGTGCAGAATAACGTAGACACAGTCAGGTTTAACCTCAGGGATAATTTTACGATTAGTTCATTAAAGCATTTCGAATCAGAAATTAATATAGCATATAGCCATAGTAATCACATAATCACTCTATACTTTCAGAATTCACTTAATCTGGGAGACACCACTGAAATTGTCATAAATTATTCAGGCACTCCCGAGACTCCATCAAATGCCCCTAATAAAGGATTTCGCTTTGAAACCCATGGATCTGATATTCCTGTAATTTATACAGCAAATACACCCTACCTTGCTCATTACTGGTATCCTTGCAAAGACGGGCCAAGCGATAAGGCTGACAGTGTCAGGGTGGATATTATAGTACCTAAAAATCAGTATGACAATTATCCTCTTATAGGTGTATCTAATGGTCTAAAAATAGGAGAGGAAGATTTAGGCGTAGATAAGAAAAAATATATCTGGTTGCACAGGTATCCAATTGTTCCATACTATGTTTTGATTGCGATATCTAACTATGAAGAATATATAGTAAACTATGCAAATAACGGGCACGATTTCCCTCTAATCTATTACATGTACCCGGAGGAAAGTGATACCTCAAAAGATGGTGTATCAATAATGCCTAAGGCAATGGATGCATTTATCCATTATTTTGGAGACTATCCATTCAAGTGCGAAAAATATGGAATGACAAGAGTCCCTAATGTAGCAATAGAGAAGCAGACAAATGCAATAATGCGTAGTCTGGCGTCTACTGCACAACCAACAATGGTTCATGAGCTTGCCCATATGTGGTTTGGCAACTCAATTACCAACAAAAGCTGGCAACATATTTGGCTAAATGAGGGCTTTGTAACTTATGCTGAGGCTCTTTGCGCCCGTTATTTGGGTAATGAAACCCACGATGACGAGGTTGCATATGCTAATGCTTTGAATATGTATATAAACTCTATGTTTAATGATACCCAAACCTTATTCAAATCAAATGACGAGGATTATGGAAACCTTTTTGTTAGTTTTTACTATGCCAAAGGAGCTGCAGTACTTCATATGTTACGGGGCTATATAAACAATGACAATGTTTTCTTTCCAATGCTAAAAGCCTATGCACAGGCACCCCAGTTTAAATATGGATACGCAACAACAGAAGATTTCCGGGATTTTGTAGAGATTTATACAGGTCTTGAACTGGACAAATTCTTCCAACAATGGATATATGAGCCTGGTTATATAAAATATGAATACAACTATGAGGTTTTCACACAAGACAACCTTATTGGGATACGAGTTGATCAAGTTCAGGGAGGCGGAATGCCTCAAGTGTTCGAGATGTACCTGGAAATCATGCTTCAATACGAGGATAACACCAGTGAAATAAAAAGGGTTTTCAATAACAAGAGGTCCCAGACCTTTTATTTCGCTATAAATAAGGAGGTTTCAGGCATATTATTGGATCCAAACATTTGGATTTTAAGAGATAATTACAGTAGGAAAGACGGATTGACAGTTCCTAACCCTTCTGTAAGTAGCTGGATAGGTAACGCCTCAAGTGACTGGAACGAATCTAACAACTGGGACAATGGTGTTCCTGTAATGGATGCAGTTGTCAATCAGGCAACTCATCACCCTGTTATTAAGGAGGGAGACGTAGTTTCTGTCAGGAAACTAATACTTGAACCAGGTGCCATTATAGAGCAAACAGGTGGATCTCTTACAATTAGTGATAGTCTGGTGATAAAATCAGGACCCAGCTTAAATTCCACCTTCCTTAAAACCGCAGGTGCACTTAATATTCCTATAAATCAGGTTAAGGTAACACAACATATTTCCTCTCCTGACAAAAGTTATATGGTTAGTGTCCCCGTTTCAGGTGCCACTCGTGGTAGTAGCGGAATTACAAATAATGTATTCCGCTATAGTAATCCGACAAACTTGTATGTGGCTCTACAAAATACAGACGAATTTATCCCGGGAATCGGATACTTCCTTAGATCTGATAACAATGTAGTCTTCAGTGGAAACCTCAACCTGGATACCTATACTATTGAACTTGTACGAAGTAGCAAAGGTAAAGGTTGGAATCTTGTTGGTAATCCCTATACCCATGCTATAAACTGGAATGTTATTGATAAGCATAATATCGACAATAGTTTCTGGGTTTACCTTAACGACCAGTCGAAATATGGTGTTTACAATGGTTCCAACGGACTAGCCGTTACGCTTACAGGATCAAATGCACATATAATTCCTGCACATCATGCCTTCTGGGTTAGGGTAACACAAGGACAAACTGGAGGAACAATCACATTTAAACCTGATAACAGAGAAATTAGCAACAACAGCTATCTTAAATCTGAGGCAGGTCCTCTCTTCCCATATCTCAAACTGGCTGCCGACTATAACGGTAACAGGGATGAAATGGCTGTTGCATTGGTACCTGAAGATATTTACGATAGCAATATCCATACAAGCAGCGAAAAGTTCTTTAGCAATAATGCGGCGTACAGTGAGATTTATTCTATAAGGGATAATATTAGTTGGGCAATTAAAAGCTTGCCTCAGACTCAGACTATAGAGTTGCCTATAGGTTTGTCACTTGCTGCTCCTGGAACAGTAGAAATCAGCATGCATGAAGCTGAACTTCCAGAAAACACAACGGTAGTCCTGATTGACAAAGAGCTATTTGAATATGCAAACCTTTCTTCAGGTGAACACTATATGGCTACATTTGAAAATGCCGGAAAGCATGAGCATCGCTTTGAATTGATTATTACAAAAAGCGAATCTACGTCAGTTGGGGAACTTCCAATCATTGACCAAGGTTCAGACAGAGTATCAGTTCACACTATAGATAATAAGATAAGCATACTTGTTAAGGACCTGAACAATCCTCACTACGAACTCTTTGATATCTCAGGAAGACTTATCAGGGAAGGCAAGCTCAACAACAATAGCCTTAACACCCTAAATCTAAACCAAAAAGGAGTATATATCCTTCACATTTCGGGAGCTGAAGGCAGCTTTTCCTTTAAAGTTGTATTATAGAGCTGACAACGATGAAACTGCAATACTTCCCTCCTCTTATTAGTGAGATTAAATTCGATTGGAATATTTCGCTAAACGGTGGTTCCCCTGGAGAAGAAAGCCCACCAAATCCACCACAATTTTCTCAATCTGCTCCGCAACAACAATCATCATACCCATTTAAATCCAGCCCATTTGAGGATGATCCTCTAAAGGACTGGAACAAGTAAACACACATTTCTACCAACTATCACTCTTGGGGTACCTCTCCACTTACAACAAAGGCATTATTCACACCAATCCCAATCCATAAACCGATTCCACCCTCAATATTGCTTTTGATACCGGAATCATTAAAGCGGAAAGGATTATCATTAGAGCCCCAGTCATCAAAGAGGGAATTAATAATCTCATGTGATATAGAATCAACAGTACCAGGTACTATCAACACCCGATCCCTGTGATCATAATGCAATGGCGGATACTCTTTATAGAAATTATCATAGTTTGAACCGGCACTAATCCTCCTCTCCTTTACTCTATATACACTAATCCATCCAAACTCATTACCAGCATCCAGCCTTATACTTCCCTCCCTTACAGGATGCAGGTTCTCATCAGCAAAGACGCTCTGGACTCGTGTGTAAACATACTGGACTGCATCAGGTCTCAAGGATATCATATATTCCGGATATCCGGTGCTGTCAGTTACATAAGTAAATCGTGTATTCCATATAATGGGCGGCTGAGGAATTGTAGTACTAGCATAAACCTTTCTACCTGCCACCTCAATTTCCAGAGAGTACTCAACCCCCACCATCCCCCTGATATTCACAGATCGATATACAAATGGTGGAAAAAAGCTGTCCCGCATAAACAATGTAAGCACCTCTTCTTCTCCCAGTGAACTCCTCAATATTACCTTAGCCTGATTCAGAAAACTCTTCCTGATGGAAACCGAATCATATTCATCCAAAAACGGAGTGCTCATCGTCAAAAAAACCTGAGCATATCGTCCATTTTCTATAAATCCATCCACTACTACCTTCCTATTATAAGGTTGCGGTTCTATCTCCACCTCCTTGACACAGGATGACAAAAGACACGCTGCTAGAAATATACCCACGAGGTATAGCATCTTCTTGTTTCCTGCACTCCAACCAGTGTATGATATACACGACATAATCCTATTATTAAAATTTGACTCTCCATCCGATTGATGGTAGTAAAGGGAAAAGTGATACCTGCTGAGCCGAAATCTTCACATCGTATGCATCCCTGCCCTGTGTTACCTTATAAAACAAAAAGTAGGGATTAGCCCTGTCGTATACGTTTATTACCGAGAAATCAAGTTCTGATGCCTTAAAAACCTTTGTCTGCAACCGGTAGGTTGCAGATATATCCAGTCTGTGGTAGGGAGGCATTCTGAAACTGTTATATCCATCATAATCATTCATAATAGTTCCCATCACCCACATTCTTCCTGCAGGCAGATTCAAGCAATTACCGGTAGCATAAATAAAGGATGCCGAGGTACTCCATCTGTCATTGATTTTGTACTCACCCACCAAAGCCAGATTATGTCTGCGGTCAAACTTGTCAGAGAACCAGTGACCATTGTTTATCTCATCATATTGCCTTTCGGAACGAAGCAAGGTATATGCCAGATCCCAGGTAAACCTCCCAATTGTCTTACGGGCCATAAACTCGGCTCCTGCCACTCTACCTCTACCTACAATAAACCGTTCCTCGAAAATCTCTCTATCATCTTCTATATCCCCCATTGTATAAAGCACCTGGTTTTCCATGTCTCTTGCAAAAACCTCTATTGACAACTCATATGCCCCTCGTTTTGCAAAGTAAGCCCCCGATACCTGATGCCCAATCTGTGGTTTTAGAAAGGGGCTTGACATAAGCCAGATATCATTTGGCAATGGAAGCGACGCTATACTTGCCAGATGTATTGTTTGTGCCTGACGGGAAAATGCAGCTTTAAAGTGACTGTTTATACCAGTCTTCCATCTAAGAGCTGCCGAAACTGATAGTAATAATCTGCGTCTGTTTTTTTTCCAGGTGTTTATATCAAAAGGGCCTTCATCGTTAAAACTGTCTGACCATCCAAGGGTATTATAATTGTGAAGCCTCACTCCGCCAGACAAATCCAGTCTGGGCCTTATTGAAATTCCCCCTTCAAGATAGTAGTCAGTCTGACGACTATTATAAGTATGATAAAAAGAAGCACGCTCGCCAGATACTAGCAGATCCATATCCTGAGGAAGTGTTTGGTATTCACTATGCCTCATACCTAACATAAGTGATGATATCTGTCCCTTGATCTCCATCTCAGCAAAGGCACTATACCTGTCAAAATGATTTCTGAGATTAATATATCCTTCTCCAAAGTACCCGTCAAACTCAGAATAAGATCCTGTATATGATAATCCCAGCTTGTAATCAAGCCATAGCATCGGTTTGTGTTCCCAGGCCAATAGTGCTGCCCTATTTCCAAAGTCGGATCCCATATCAGTATCTTTATTATCCTCATCAATGGCAAAGTGATCGCCCGATAGAAACCAGCCTGCAGACAAGCGTGCATTCTCAATAGGGCTGTAGACAAGGAGTCCATTCAAATCATAGAAGGTACTGAAAGTTGACCCAAAATAATTGTCTTCATCTGGAATGATCAGTTTGGACAGTCCCCGGTATAATTCCACAAAACTACGCCTTACCCCAAGGGTGATTCCCAGTTTTCTATCCTCTGTCCTGCTAATATGGCCCAAGCCGGAGGAAAATGTTCCAAGAGACAGATTGGTTCCGGCATGACTTCTCAAAGGATCAGCTGAGCTGACCAGTATGAGAGATGACAGCCTTTCGCTGTAGGTGATTGGAGTATGACCTTTGTATAGATCCACACCGGCAAGGGTATTAGGATTAAAGACAGAATAAAGCCCCATCATATGCAAGGGATTCATCAATTCCATTCCATCAAGCACTATCATATTCTGTCCCGGGGCACCTCCTCGAACAAAGACATCACTAATGCCTTCTCCAGTACTTTGTACACCTGCCTGCACTTGAAGACTCCTGACAACATCACTTTCACCCATAAACGAAGGAAGCCTTACAACATCCTCTGCGTCTATAGTAATTTTCCCGGGCATTACAGACTTAGATTGACCGGCATTACCCGTGATTACCACCTCCTCAACAGTCATCGACGAAGGCAATAGTCTTACAACTAAATCATCCGGAAGTTCTATGCTAAATATCAGAGATCTGTTATAATAGGCCAAATGGCTGAACTCAATAATATCTCCATATTGAAGACCGCAAAGCTCGAAATACCCTGCACTGTCAGTGAGGACCCCTGTCTCCCATCCTGTTATCAATACATACACATTATCCAGCCCAACACCCGTCTGCCCATCACACACCATGCCCCTTAGGCAATGGCCCTGTCCGAAAGACTGCATAGATGTAGTAAATAAAAAGGCAGTCAGCAGAAACACTACTTTAACCGAAAAAATAGCTGACACTGGAGACATAAAAAAGATTGGGTTTGTTTTCACAAGCCCAATCTACAAACTTTCACTATTTTATTCTCATCTTATACCTCTAAACTTGTTCTCTAGCTCTGCAAAGAACTCATTTACCTCTGTAACCAGATCGGTAAAGCCATCTTGAAAGAAGGATTCATCCATGTAGCTTCCATCTGGGAAGACCATTCGCATATTAATATCCCAGGAGCCGTCATAATAATCATCTTCATATGCATAGAACTCACCGGTAGCAATAATAGTTTTGGCCTTAGTATCGCGGATCTTGATATCTATATATTTATTGTAAGTGTCTGCGATTAACTGAGCCATTTCTTCTTCAGATGTTATATCATCCTCTGAAACACTTGCAAGTCTCTTATTGAGGCCATTCCAATCTGCCTTACCTTCAGCCCTGTATTTACCAACAGTAACTCTCAGGTTACTGTTACTCAACATTCCATCGTAGATTACATCATCAACTTCACCTGTGAGCAACTCTTCTGTATCAAAAGACCCCTTGTTTTCAAATTGGTAACTCAGCAGAGTCTCATCCTGATACTTGTACATCTGTTCTATACTATAGACAGAACTTGTAAGCGCAAATTTATATACATACTCGAAATCTTCGACCTTTAATACTTCTTCTATCTTTGAAGGAATACCCTTGGAATCGAATACTGACACGAAGTTCATGCTAATCAACTCTTTATTGTCAGCTTTTAGACTGTACCTTGCAGAAGTAGGGAAATCAGCCAATTCGTATTCCAGCCCAGGATGTACTCCACTGAAAGTACTAACATTATCCAATGTAGTTACTACAGCCTTGCCTTCCTTTGAAGTAAATTTAAAGGTAAGCTCATTACTTGCTTCCTCCTTATCCCAGGATTCAGTTTCAGAATTATAAGTATAGATTCCGACATATGCTTCAAATCCTTCCTTAAATGAGAATTTCTCATCAGAGGTTGATTTCAGACCTGGCAAAACCCGGGCAATCTCCAGTTTATCAATAATTGATCTGTTGAAATCAGCTGCATATATACCAGGTTCAAGATCAGCGTTATCAAGTAATTGAGCCAACTCGATCAGCAAATCAATTGACTCAAGGTCAGCTGCTCGTTTTAACTTGCCAAAAACATCAAGGGCATTGTCTTCCATAGACTCCCTATGCTCCTCAGGACTAGAGGAGCTAAACTTTTCTTTATCATCGTCTTTACAAGCACCTACAAATAAAGCAAAAGCACCAAGTAATAAAAAAGCTCTAATCTTCATATGTCTTTGGATTAAGTTATACATAAAAGCTTATTTATATACGAACGAATGCCACAAAAAGTTATTGTATATCAGAAATTTATTTACTTAGCAATCTTTATTCTGTAATCAACATTAACCTTACCCACTGAGATTGCATTGAGTTTACTCTTAAGTAATCTCTTGCGAAGGGGACTCAGGTAATCGATAAACAGCTTGCCCTCGATGTGATCGTATTCGTGCTGAACTATCCTTGCTGCATAGTTATAGAGTTCTTCTTCCTTCCACTCGAAGTTCTCATCCTGATATCTGACAAGAATCCTGTCAGGACGACTTACATCTTCCCTGATACCAGGTATGCTAAGGCATCCCTCCCCATCAGTACACTTGGTTTCACTCTTCTCAATAATTGTAGGGTTAACAAACACCCTCTTGAATCCTTCCAGTTCGGGATAATCCTCAACCATTGGGGTTCCATCAACAACAAAGAGTCTGATTGCAAGTCCTACCTGAGGAGCCGCCAAACCCACACCTTCTGAATGATACATGGTCTCCCACATATCTTCTATTAACTGCTTGAAATTCTCATAGTCAGGTCCTATCTCCTCAGTAACTTTCCTCAGCACAGGGTGACCGTAAAGGTAAATTGGTAAAATCATTTTTATACTCTGGTTTATAGCTAAAACAAATTAAAAACTACTTCGCCCTGCCTCAAGGTAAGACTGAAGTATAATCACTGCACTAACCTTGTCAATTAGTGCCTTATCTCTCCTGGCCTGCTTCTTGAGACCACCGTCTATCATGGCTCTGAATGCAAGCTGGCTGGTGAAGCGTTCATCAACCCATTCAACAGGTATTTGCGGGAATTTGTTTCTCAAACTGTTATAGAAAGGTCTGATATATGCCATGGATTCCGAATCCTCGCCACTGGCTTGTCGGGCGTATCCTATCACAAACAGGTCAACATTCTCTTTCTCAATATAGGTCCTGACGTAAGGGAGCACCTCATGAATCAGAAGGGTATCAAGTCCGTTGGCAATAATACGATTGGGATCGGTAACTGCTATACCTACCCTCTTTCTTCCAACATCAAAGGCCATTATTCTTCCCAAAGCAAAGTCTGTTACAGTTGATTACAGCATCAACAAGCCGCAAAATTAATCATTTCTTTACTAATAGCTTCATTAATACATTTGTTTCTGCTATACCAGAGTCCCTGTGTGCTATAGGTAACACATCAGCTAAGTTCAAGATATTATCATTGCCTGTTCAATATCGCCATAATCTCACTGATTGAGAAGCTGGCACCGCAGATAACCTCATCACTTGCTCCGTAATACATTATAAGTCTGTCCCCATCCACAATATGTCCATTGGTGAAGACCACATTTCCGAAGAAGCCCTGTTTCTCGTAACAGGCTATTGGTTCCATAATAGGCTCAACAACTCTGGCAAGTACTAAAGAGGGATCCTCAAGATCCAGTAACATTGCCCCCAGGCAGTAACGATTGCTCTCATCCGCCCCATGGTAAATTACCAGCCAGCCCTCAGGGGTCTTTATTGGTGATGCACCCGCCCCGATACGCACAGAGTCCCAGTTTCCTGGACGGTTAACAGCTATACATTTGTGATTGCCCCAGTGAAGTCTGTCAGGCGACTCGGCCAACCAAATATAATTACCTCCAAGTTCTGGACTGCTAGGCCGATGCAAGGCATAATACCTCCCACCTATCCTCTCTTCAAACAAGGCGCAGTCCTTATTGTGGGGTGGAAAGATCATTCCCTTGGTTTCAAATCTCCTAAAGTCACAGGTGACTCTAAGTCCTACTCCTACCGCAAACGGCGAAACCATGGTATAGGTAAGATAATACCCGTCATCAAAACAGGCCACCCTGCAATCCTCAATTCCAAATGCCTCAAGCTCTCCCTGACCGACTACTGGAGGATAAAGCGGATCCTCATTAAAGTGCATTCCATCTTCGCTGCTAACAAGGCGAAGATATGACAGAGTAGTCAGGTACTGCCTGCCTCGGTACTTAATAACCCGAGGGTCCGAAGTATCAAGATCAGGGTCGCTACTGTCAAACTCAAGTACCTTTACCTGACCATCCGGATCATAAACAGGTATCCTCACCTTATCAGGATGTAGGAGTGGACGCTCTGCAACCCTAAGCAAAAGCCAAATCCTACCATTCATCCTGAATACTCCCGGATTTAACAGGCATGCTATCTCCATCCCCTCATACCATGGCCTCAGATCAGAAGGTCTCAACAGGGGATTTGTGTCAAAACGCGTTGCTATATCCATCATTTATGTTTTTTAGAAAGAGTCTCAGGTGAATATTCAATAATGAAAGTTACCACTCATTACGACATCATTCAAGAACTAACAACACTAAAGGAAAAAACACTACATATAGCAGCCCACCGGACTGCTATATGTAATAGGGGCTGCCCGTTTTATCAGACAGCCCCTATTCCCAATTTGTCTAAGCCAGTCAGCTCCGTCAAACCATTACTGGTTCTTATTAAGCCTTAGCTCATATTACTTTATAAGACCACGTTGTCTCAGCAGGGGCTCAATACCCGGCTCCTTGCCACGAAATGCCTTATACATTTCCATAGCATCACGTGTTCCTCCTCTTTCAAGAACTTCGGTACGGAACTTCCTTGCAGTTTCCTGATCAAAGAGGTCACCTGTTTCAACGAAGGCTTCAAATGCGTCTGCATCAAGTACTCCGGCCCAGATATAGCTGTAATAACCAGCTGAGTAGCCGCCTGAGAATATGTGTTGGAAATGAGTACTGCCATGACGGAAATAGATTTCATCCATCATATTGAACTTATCCTTAACCTTTTGCTCAAAGTCCTTAACTTCAAAAGGAGTGTATTCAGTTAGAATATGATACTCCATATCGAGCAGGGCTGAAGCCATAAACTCAACAGTCTCAAAGCCCTGGTTGAATGAACCTGCAGCCTTAAGCTTTTCAATCAGTTCGTCAGGTATTACTTCACCTGTCTGATAATGCTTAGCATACATCTTAAGTACTTCAGGATGTCTTGCCCAGTTTTCCATCACCTGTGAAGGCAGTTCTACGAAGTCGTGGTCAACTGAAGTTCCTGATTGACTTGGTAACTTAACCTTTGATAGCAGACCGTGAAGAGAGTGACCAAATTCGTGGAAGAAAGTAGTTACTTCATCGAAAGTCAGTAGTGATGGAGTGTCCCCAACAGGCTTTGTGAAGTTGCATACAAGCGAGATAACCGGAGTTACAAAATTGCCTTCAAGATCAACATGCTGATCCCTGAAGCTGGTCATCCATGCACCACTTCTCTTGCTTTCCCTTGGATACATATCCATATAAAGCAGACCGATAAAGGTGCCGTCAGCTTCCTGAACTTCCCATACAGTAGCATCCTGATGATATACAGGAACGTCAAAGCGTTGTTCGAACTTCAGGCCATAGAGTTTGTTGGCCACCATGAAGATTCCATCACGAACATGGTTGATTTCGAAATACTGACGCAGTTCGTTCTCGTCAAGGGCAAACTTTTCTTTGCGAACTTTCTCAGCATAATATCTCCAGTCCCAGAATGCAAGTTTGAAATCCTTACCTTCAGCATTGATCATCGCCTGAAGCTGTGCAGCTTCATTCTTTGCAACAGGAAGAGCTGCATCCCAAAGCTGCTTTGTAAAGCTTTCAACCCTCTCAACAGAACCTGCCATGCGGTCTTCAATTGCATACTCAGCATAACTTGAATAACCAAGAAGTTTGGTTCTTTCAATTCGCAATTCGATAATACGGTTGATTATCTTGCCGTTGTTATACTCATTGTCGTTATTGCCCCTGTTAATATAGGCACGCCCCATAAGTTCACGCAGGTCACGATTTTCTGCATATGTCAGGAATGGCATCACGCTGTAGTTTTGCAGTGTGAAAATCCACTTGCCTTCTTGTCCTTCCTTATTTGCCAATGCTGCAGCTTCATCAATTACTGCCTGTGGCAGACCAGCCAGGTCAGCTTCGTTTTCAATAACGAGCTTGAACTGATTAACATCAGCCAATACATTCTGACCAAACTGCAGAGTCAATACAGACAGCTCTGAGTTGATCTCTCGGAAACGCTCTTGTTTGTCGGCAGGAAGGGCAGCACCATTACGAACAAAGCTCTTGTAAGTGTCTTCAAGCAGTTTAGCTTCTGCCTCAGTCAGATCCAAAGAATCTTTTTGTTCGTAAACAGCCTTAACACGCTCGAACAACTGAGCATTCAGTACGATATTATCAGAGTGAGCAGAAAGCTTTGGAGCTACTTCCATAGCTATTGCCTGAAGCTCATCGGAAGTATTACACTCATTAAGATTGAAGAACACAGAAGCAACCTTCTTCAGCAATTCGCCGCTGAAATCCATTGCAACAATAGTATTTTCAAAAGATGGAGCCTCAGTATTGTTGATGATAGCTTCAATCTTCTCATTTTGCTGCTTCATACCTTCTTCGAAAGCAGGCATGTAGTGCTCATTCTTAATCAGATTAAACGGAGGTACACCCTGAGGAGTCTCCCAGGTTGTCAGGAAGGGATTAGTTTCCTCCTTTCCAGTACATGCGTAAAACGCCATGATACAAATAGTTAGAATAAATAATACGCTCTTTTTCATTATGTTAACCGGTTAATATTTGAATTATTTCTAAACAAACATTTCAATGCTTAATTACCTCCAAAAGTAACAATTGCTAATCACTGCAACAAACATATCTAACAGCTTCTTATAATTTTTGTACTATTTAATACCAGAAGTCAATTTTCACAATTATGAAATTCATTGCAAACAATGCATCTATTTCATAACTTGCAGCTTAAGCCCTCAGGGGCTTAAGCCATCAAAACCCAAACCCCGGCCAATATGCATGAGGAACTATTGCATTATCTATGGAAACACCGGCTTTACAATGCCGGTAATTACTTCACGGAGAATGGCGAACGGCTAGAAATTATCCATCCGGGCTTTCCCAATACGGATGCCGGCCCTGACTTTTTCAATGCCAAGGTTAGAATTGGTGACACTCTTTGGGCTGGAAACGTCGAGATGCACCTTAGGGCATCCGATTGGATACGTCACAAGCATCACAGGGATAAGGCCTACGACAATGTGATACTCCACGTTGTAGGACAATACGACTCTGCGGTTAACACCAGCAACGGCAGTGAGATTCCTGCCTGGGTTATGCCCATACCTGACCATCTTTATCGCAAATACATGGATCTCAGCAAAAGCAGTAAACCCATAGCATGCGGAGATAAGCTGCAGGGCCTTGACCTCCTCACGCTCAACTCCTGGATAGAACGCATGGCAATCGAGAAGCTCGAGAAAAAAGTAGAGCAGATCAGACTACTTTACGAATCATACGATGGTGACTGGGACGAGGTCTTTTACATTCTGCTGACAAGAAACTTTGGCTTTGGGATTAACGCCCAACCATTTGAGCGTTTGGCAAGAAACACACCCTGGAGGATAGTGCTCAAGAATCGCGATGATATCAGATGCCTGGAGGCATTGTTCCTTGGTCAGGCTGGGATGCTGGACGAAGCCCCTGACCAGGACGACTATGTACGCCATCTGAAGTACGAATACAAAATACTCAGGGCTAAGTATGGCCTTAGTTCGGTCCCCGCGCATCAATGGAAATTCCTTAGACTTAGACCTTCCAATTTTCCAAGTGTCAGATTGGCTCAACTGGCGACGCTCTTTAATGGCAAACAAATCTCTCTCGGCAGATTACTGAGTGCAATATCAATTACAGAGGCTCTCGACCTGCTGGATATATGCGCTTCCGATTACTGGACCAACCACCACCGTCCCGGACTTTCATCGCGTCCCAGGCAAAAACAACTTGGCAAACAGTCAGCAGAATTAATCTGTATCAATACCATTATCCCTTTAACCTTTGCCTATGGCAGCCTTAGGGATGATGAGAAACTAAAAGCCAAGGCCCTTTGCTGGCTTGATAGTTTCAAACCAGAACGAAATTCAATTATCGACAGGTGGAAAGCTTTAAAAATAGAACCAATCAGTGCCCTGCAAAGTCAGGCGCTATTATACCTGTATCAAAACTACTGCACCCCCAAAAGATGTCTCCACTGCCGGATCGGACATTCAATAATTGCCAGTCATGAGACCTCATAAATCATTTTTTTATAACTTTGGTAGTTCTAAACAAAAAGTTAAGAGTACTACGAAACTAAACATGTGGTACTTTTTTTGCGTTTAAGTTTGCATTAAACCATTGAGATAAAAAGTTATCCAAAAAAATATGATTCGTTTAATCTAATAAACTACCGATGAAAAAGATTGGTGTTCTACTTAGCTTCTTAAGCCTGGCATTTACATTGGCTGCACAAAAACCTGAAATGAGTTTTGAAAAGAAACTCCATGATTTTGGCAACGTTAATGAGGCAGATGGTCCAGTAAGCTATGTCTTCGAATTTGTAAACAAAGGAAAACAACCGCTTGTAATTCACAACGTAGTTGCATCATGCGGCTGTACTACACCCGAATGGACTCGCACACCGATACAACCCGGTGGCAAAGGAAGCATCAAGGCCACTTTCGATCCACGCAACCGTCCGGGTAATTTCAATAAGAGTATTACAATTACTTCTAATGCATCTACCCCTACTGAGATACTTAGGATAGTGGGTAATGTAGTTCCCCGTCCCAAAGGAATCGAGGATATTTACCCTAGAGATATGGGACTGATTCGTGCAAAATCATCCCACCTGTCATTTACAAGGATAGAACCCGGTACCAGGAAGGAAACCCGACTTGAGTTTATCAATACAAGCGACAAACCTGTAACCCTTGCATTTGAGAAGGTTCCTTCCCATATCACAATTAAGACAGATCCTGCAACTGTTGCTCCAGGCAAAGAAGGTGAAATCGTTGCAGTATTTGATGCTTCAAAAATTGATGATTGGGGCTTTGTTAGTTATCAGGTTAATGTGACTATCAACGGCCAGAAACCTCAGAACAACAGGATTAGCGTCAGCGCAACAATCGAGGAAGACTATTCAAATCTTAGCTCAGATGAACTAGCCAAGGCTCCTGACATCCAGTTTAGCGAGCCCAACTATGACTTTGGCACTGTCAAACAAGGTACTACTGTAGAGCATGTCTTCAAGATTACAAATAAGGGCAAAAGTGACCTGATATTACACAAGGTGCGTTCATCTTGTGGATGTACAGTCTCACAACCTGCAAAGAAGATTGTAAAACCAGGCGAAACAATCGACCTGCCAGTATCATTCAACACACACGGTCGCAATGGACGTCAGAACCAATCTGTAACGATCTATTCAAACGACCCGAAGAAAAGTACTTCATTATTAAGGATTTCTGCAACTGTAGAACAATAAACATAGTGCTATTGAAACCGTTAAGCCCCGACGCAGTAGCGCTGGGGCTTATTTTTTGCTAATCCTTAAGCGATGTTGTGCCCGGTTGAATTTATACCTTAACTTTGTGTTTCGCCAAAGTATTACCGATTAGTATTATTTTCAATATAACAAATTAATTATCATGCATTTCAACAAGGACCTTGAGCATATTGAAGACAATTCGGAATTCAAAGGTCTGAAAATCAATAAAGGGACCGAACAGCCTCCATCCGTCAATCCGGATGCGGCAAACCGTTTTCTGAAAATCAAACGTCGTGAGCTGACTGCAGATGAGTACTTTGATGGCATCAGAAAGGGTGATATCTCAATACTCAGCCGTGCTGTAACACTTATTGAAAGTTCGCTCCCCAAACACCAGGATATTGCACAACAAATCATACTCAAGTGCCTACCCTATTCAGGCAACTCAGTGCGTGTAGGTATCACAGGAGTGCCCGGAGCCGGCAAGAGTACTTTTATTGAAGCTATGGGGACCTTCTTGATTGAGCATGGACACAAACTTGCAGTTCTTGCTATAGACCCTTCAAGCGAAAGAACCAAGGGGAGTATCCTGGGAGATAAGACAAGAATGGAGAAACTGTCATCGATGGACAATGCCTATATCCGCCCCTCCCCCTCGGCAGGTTCGCTGGGTGGAGTAGCCCGCAAAACCAGAGAGACTATCATACTATGTGAGGCAGCAGGCTTTGACACGATCTTTATCGAAACTGTAGGTGTAGGTCAGAATGAGATTATGGTTCACTCAATGGTCGACTTCTTCCTACTGGTACTAATTGCAGGGGCTGGGGACGAACTCCAGGGTATCAAGCGAGGCATAGTTGAAATGGCTGACGGGATTGTGATAAACAAGGCTGACGGCGACAATATTCAAAGAGCCCAACTTGCTAAGCGTCAATATAGCAACGCACTACACCTCCTACCCGCAACTAAGTCGGGCTGGATACCGAGAGTGGAAACATGCTCTTCTGTTACTTCAGACGGAATTACAAGTGTCTGGAATATGATAGGAGAGTATCTTGATACTACCAGAAGCAACGGCTTTTTCGAGGAAAACCGAAGGGAACAGGCGACCTACTGGATGTTTGAAACCATTCAGGAAAGACTAAGAAACGACTTCTACCAAAGCGACATTATCAAGAAGATGATGCCAGAATATGAGGAAAAAGTCAAGAATGCCAGAATTAGCTCGTTTGAAGCAGCAAGAGAACTGTCGGAACTCTATTTAAAAGAAAAATTTAAAGACAGGTAACCAGTGCTTTATTAAGTAATTATCAAAAAATTAATCATACATTTACAACCTATTGAACAACTAATACAACTACTAATGAAAAAATTGTTTTTTGGCCTGGCACTGGTATTTGCAATGGCCTCCTGCTCAAGCGACAGTTATAAGATTTCCGGTAAGATTGAGGATGTAAGCGAAGGTACTGTTTATCTGAAGAAAATCGGTGTAGACAGCATAGAAGACATTGATTCCACTACCTTGAAAAACGGTAAATTCACTTTCACTGGAAGCGTTGTATATCCTGAGCTATACTACATCTTTGTTAACGAGATTGAGACTCCCATTGCGTTCTTCAACGAGAACAGCTCTATATCTATCACCGGGAGTACTAAGGATCCGCAAAAGGCTGTTATCAAAGGGTCAAAACATAACGACCTATTGGTAAAGTTTGAAGACGAAATGCCAAGCATTGAAGTATATGAACAACTCAGAGATGAGTATATGCGTGCACAGGCAATGGGAGATAACGCCCTTGCAGAAAGCATTATTGCAGATCTTCAGGTTGCAGCTGAAGAGAGGAAGAGCTATATCCGTGACTTTATTAACGCTAACAACAACAATGCTGTAGGTGCTCTGCTTGTAATCAATATCGCTCAAATATTCGAACAAGATGAGATTCTTGCACTTGTTGACACTATGACAACCAACCTTGGAGATCACCCCTACGTTGTGATGTTGAATGAAATGCTTGCTCCTCTTCGTCAACAACAACTGCTGACAGTAGGCAACGAAGCTCCTCTGTTTACACTTAAAGACATCAACGGCAACGACGTAAGCCTTGAGTCTTTTCGTGGAAAATATGTTTTTATCGATTTCTGGGCATCTTGGTGCCGTCCATGCCGTGAGGAAAATCCTAACCTGGTCGCACTGTACAAGGAGTTTGGTGGCGAAGACTTTGAAATCATCAGTGTTTCACTTGATGAGACAGCAGAGGAATGGATGGAAGCTGTTAAAGAAGACGGCCTTTCATGGACACTGCTCCACGATGCTGATGGCAGTGTAGCTCAGCAGCTGTATGCTGTTCAAAG
The DNA here is from genome assembly GCF_023674465.1 of Xiashengella succiniciproducens. Taxonomy (GTDB): domain Bacteria; phylum Bacteroidota; class Bacteroidia; order Bacteroidales; family Marinilabiliaceae; genus Geofilum; species Geofilum succiniciproducens. Next base: position 2,586,367 of record NZ_CP098400.1, read on the forward strand.
TATTCCATCTACCTGGGTACTCGACCGCGAAGGAAAGATTATTTACAAGAATCTAAGAGGTGCAGAAATTGCATCAACTATTGGAGCATTGTTACAATAACAACACTCAGAGGTTTATGCCTATGTCAATAATCACTCCCGGTGAAGTACGGCAGATGGCTGCAGAGCTCTTTGGTGAAATAGTATCATTCAGAAGATGGCTGCACCAAAATCCCGAGTTGTCTTTTAATGAGCATAAGACCTCAGACTATATAGCATCAATACTAGACCGGCATAATATCCCCTATAAAAAGGGGATAGCCGGTACTGGTATTATTGCCCGTATCGACGGGCAATCAGGCAGCGGAAGGACTATTGCCCTCAGGGCAGATATGGATGCTTTGCCGATAGAAGAAGCTACTGGTCTCCCCTTTGCTTCAGCCAACAATGGTGTAATGCATGCCTGTGGTCACGATGCTCACAGCGCTTCGCTCCTGGGATCCGCAATACTACTCAACAGACTTAAAGACAGATGGGGTGGAACCATTCTCCTCATTTTCCAACCCGGAGAAGAGGTATTTCCCGGTGGTGCATCCATGATCCTCAAGGAGGGTGCACTGGATAATCCCAAGCCAGAATTTGTTATCGGCCAGCATGTACTACCCGAGATGGAAAGTGGAAAGGTAGGTTTCCGCAAGGGTATCTATATGGCTTCTGGAGATGAAGTCTACATAAAGGTACATGGCAAAGGGGGGCATGCAGCAATGCCCCACCGTCTCAACGACACTGTGCTGGCAGCATCTCATATTATCGTCAACCTGCAACAGATAGTAAGCCGCCTTGTGCCTGCTACCATTCCTACAGTTCTGTCGTTTGGAAGTATCGAGGCCAAAGGTGCTACAAATATCATCCCTGACACTGTCAGCATAGCCGGCACACTCCGTACCATGGACGAAGAGTGGCGCGCCCAAATCAAAAAGCATATTGAAAGAATAACCTCCTCAACTGCTGAAACATTCTCATGCAGGGCAGAGGTGGATATCAAGGACGGATATCCAATGGTGTTTAACAACGAGCAATTGACTCAAAGCGCAGCCAACCTCGCAAGCGAATATCTTGGTAATGAAAATGTTGAATATATGGATATAAGGATGACGGCAGAGGACTTCGGTTACTATACTCACCGCTTCCCATCTACATTCTATCGCTTTGGAGTTAAGCAGGATAAGGGCGAAACTGGTGCGCTTCACACTCCCATATTCAACCTTAACGAACAGGCTCTTGAAACATCGGCAGGACTGATGACATGGATTGCAGTTAACACCGTAAAACACTAAACATCAAAAGCCTGAGCCCAGCACAGCTATCTCCGGCAATTTATACTTGGTACAAATTACTCCATCCCTGTAATTCCATGCACAGGTTTTTTTGTTTACCAGAAAAAGACTATAAATTTGTACTATCAATCATTTAAATTTAACCGTCATGGCATACGTAATTGATGATAGCTGCATTGCATGTGGAACCTGCATAGATGAGTGTCCTGTTGAAGCAATAAGCGAAGGCGATATCTATAAAATAGATCCTGAAGCTTGCACAGACTGCGGTTCATGCGCAGATGTTTGTCCTACAGAAAGCATTCACCCTGCATAACATGCTGTGAAAAAAGGCCTGTCAGCAGACGGGCCTTTTTTTTTCTATTATTCTGGTGTTAGCACTCTGTCCAACCTTACGTCATGGGCTTCACAAGGAACAGACGGGAACAATTGAAATGAAAACCCCACTCCAATGGTCCTTGCATTTTTTAACCTGGGAAGCAGCTTGTCATAGTAGCCTTTACCATAGCCCATACGATGACCTTCTTTATCGAAAGCTGCTCCTGGCACAATAACTAGGTCAACTGATTCAAAGTCTGTAAAGGCTTCTCCTGCAGGCTCAAGTATCCCAAAAGAAGGACCTATCACCAGCTTGTCTTCTCCTTCAAAACACCTCAGCTCTAGCTGATCTCCTACTATCTTAGGCAATAAAAAGCGTTTCTGCCCATCCCACTTTCTAATTAACAGACGAATATCAACCTCATCAGGCATGGGCCAAAAAGCTAATACCGTTCCGGCTGACCTAAACAGTTCAAGTTCGCTAATCTGCTTAACAATACAGGCACTCTCTTTCTGCACCTGCTCATGCGATGCAGACTTCTTAAGTTCTCTGACAAGCTTCCTGAGCTCCTTTTTTTGAGCTTTTATATCCATAATCAGGGATTGTAACGGGCCTCCATAAGCACCTGACTGCCATCGTTGATTTTCATAAGATCTGCAAGCGTGGTTTCAGGATAACGCTTCATATACGACTCAACAATCCGGTATCCCAGATAAATCGCAGCACCACCAGGTGATTCCTGACCCAGATAATAGGTAAAGGGACTTTTGCCAATATATCTCTGTAATACCATTCTGTCGTTATCAAACAGATGTTTCTGCTCTACAATCATTTGCCACATATCCTTCTCGTAATTTCGCACCCATTCCATCTGGGTGGTATTGAAATCAAACAATGTAGTATCAGGAATATCAGGAATCATCTTCCTGACAAAGTACCTCATCTTACCCTCATAAATCATCTGATTGATAAGATCATCAGTCTTGCTGTTGTATGGATACTCAGTCATACCAATAGATAACATCACATCGGGAACGACCTTCTCGGGCGACATAAATCTCCTCAGATAAACAGGAATAGCTAGTCTCTCATAAAAGTCACAGTTCCGTCCAAGATATTTCTCAAGGCTGATTGATACCCATGAAGAATCAATCACGATTGACTGATTAAATCCTGATATATGCAGATATACATCCGGGATTAATGCTTCTGGAAAGTAGTACCGATAGTGCTTGAAGGCCTTCTCAAGCTTACTCCGTAAAGCGTCCCTGTCCTTGAATACTATATTTACTGTATCCAGCACCTCCTTATTTGGCTCATATGCAAGAAAGAAGCTCATGTTACCCACAAAATCCTCATCTTCCGTCGAACCAATCCTGATAATCCCCATGCTGTAAGCCTCAAGGTATGAACCATATTTCTCCTTCATACGTTCTGCTTCGTATTGAAAATTATCGGGAGCAATTGCAAACAACTCCTCATAAAAAGGGATTAGCTCAAAGTCAACTTCAATACCCTTCACATCGGGAGATTTGGTTCTATTGCACGAAACAAGGGTTGTTATCAGTACTAACGCTAAATAAAAACTTCTCTTCATGGCTTATTTCGTTTTAATATTTTCTCTTTGGTGCAATTATTGTGCTTTTCACTAAGTTTGCAACTAAACGGATTAAGAAACAAATCTAACAACTCGAATCCTAATTGACACGAAAATTATGCAAAAGTCAACCATTATACTGGTATTCCTTCTCCTGACCGGCTATGCAGCCGCTCAGTCGACCGGTGACACTCGCTTCACCTTTGTATTGTCACCCCAAATCTCATGGATGAAATCCGACATGGACAAAGTTGATAACGGCGGTTCAAAAATGGGCTACAACTTCGGACTATTAGTCGATTATTTCTTCGGTGACAACTATGCTGTTTCATCGGGACTTACTATTAATACAACAGGTGGTAAGATTAACTACATCATCACGGAAAATGACAATACTTTAGAGTCAAGACAAAGATACAATCTAAGGTACATTGAAATTCCGGTAGGTCTGAAACTAAGGTCTGAAGATATAAAGCGCATGAATATCTATGGCCGCTTCGGCCTTTCGCCTCAGTTGAATATCATGGCCAAAGACAATGACGATAATGGAATCTCAGATGAAGTAAAATTATTGGACCTCGGATACCATATCGGAGGTGGAATCGAATATTCTGTAGGAGGTAAAAACGCCTTGGTATTTGGACTCTTGTTCAATAACGGCTTTATGGACACAACCAAAAGAAACGGTTATAATGACAAGGCAATACTCAACCGACTTGTATTTGAATTTGGTTTTATATTCTAATCTTTCCTACTACTGATTTTGAATCTGAACGACTATGCCTGGTGAATTAATAGTGGCGTTGGCCCAACAAAATTATAAGATTGGTGACCTGGAAGGAAACAGCAGTAAAATAGTTGGAGCCATTGAGGATGCGAAGGCTCAGAATGTCGACCTAATAATCTTTTCCGAACTGGCAATTACAGGTTATCCGCCTCTGGACCTGCTGACACAGGAGAACTTTGTAAAAGCGGCTGTCGATGCTATAAGTGGAATAGCTAAACATTGTAATGGTATTGCTGCAATAGTGGGTGCCCCTTCAATCAACTACAACACCAAGGGTAAACCCCTGTTCAACTCGGCATGGTTTCTCAATGATGGTCAGGCAACTCCGGTTGTACACAAGACCCTGTTGCCTACATATGACGTCTTTGATGAGTATCGTTATTTCCAACCAAACAAAGATTTCAACATACTCAGTTTCAAAGGCCACAGAATAGCAGTTACTATCTGTGAAGATATCTGGGATGACCGTCCTGTTGACAAAAGCTTCGACCGTAATCATCTCTACACCCTGTCACCCATGCAGAAGCTGGCTGCCCTAAAACCCGATATGGCAGTCAATATCGCTGCATCACCCTTTTCCTATACCCAGCACGAAACCCGCAGACAGGTGCTCTGCAAGAAAGCGGCTGCTTACAATATGCCATTATACTATGTCAACCAGACCGGAGCCAACTGCGAACTAATCTTCGACGGAGGTTCAATGGTTATTGACAACAAGGGCAGAGTCGCTCGCAGACTTGAGTTTTTTAAGGAACAACTTTTCATAACTGATGGCAGCATCTTCGAGAAAGCACCAGAAGAGGCTGATGCAGATCTGCCTGAGGGTCCATGGCCTAAGGATATTGTCCTGATTCACAAGGCACTAATCTGCGGACTACGTGACTACTTTCAAAAGTCAAGGCTTAAAAAAGCTGTGGTAGGACTATCGGGAGGTCTCGATTCTGCTATTGTTGCAGCCCTGGCGGCAGAAGCACTTGGATCGGATAATGTCCATGGACTGCTGATGCCTTCTCAGTATTCCTCTGATCATAGTATAAGTGATGCTGAAGCTCTTGTTGCCAACACCGGCATCTCTTCAGATATCGTTCCGATAAAGGATATATTCAAGAGCTTCGAAGCAGCCCTGGAGGGCTGCTTTAAAGGACGCAAGGCCGACCTTACAGAAGAAAATATCCAGGCCCGTATCAGGGGGACTCTTCTTATGGCCTATTCAAACAAGTTTGGCCATATACTCCTCAACACATCCAACAAAAGCGAAGCTGCTGTGGGTTACGGAACTCTTTATGGAGATATGGCAGGAGGTCTCAGCGTTGTGGGAGATGTATATAAGAGCGATCTATACAGACTTGCTGCATATCTCAACAGAGACAGAGAGGTGATTCCGCAAAACACTATTACCAAAGCCCCATCGGCCGAACTAAGACCCGATCAGAAGGACTCGGATTCTCTACCTGAGTATCACATACTTGACCCAATTCTTTTCAGGTACATAGATCAAAACCTTTCTTTTAGTGAAATCGTAGAACAGGGCTTTGACAAAGACCTTGTTGCAAGGGTCCTGACTATGGTAAACCGCAATGAACATAAGAGATTTCAAACTCCACCGGTACTTAGGGTAAGTACCAAAGCATTCGGTCCCGGAAGACGAATGCCCCTTGTTGCTGAATACCGATTATATTAACGGATTTATTACGATTAAATAAGAAAATTTTATAACTTCGCATGCTTTAGAACAGTGTTTTAGAGCACGGTATCAAAAATGGCTGGATACAAGAAGACAACAGGCACAGAACCTTCAATAAAGGACATTTCACTAGTCTATAGCGTATTGACCGCTGAGGAGAAGGAGTATTTGGAGAAGAATCATACGGTACTGAAGTTCCGTAAAAACCAGATTATCTATCAGGAAGGGGAATACCCAACAGGTCTGCTTTGCCTGGGCTCAGGTAAAGTAAAGGTCTTTACTGAAGGTGTCGGTGGACGGGATCAGATTGTGAGGCTTGCCAAAGCACCTGACTTTATCGGTTACCGTGCCCTATTTGCCGAAGGCGCACACATTGCTTCAGCAGTGGTAATTGAACCCTGCGTAGTCTTCCATATCGAGAAGAAGGTTATTGAGCACTTACTACTCAATAACAACCGACTCTGTATGAATATCATTAAATCCTTTGCTTCCGAACTTGGCTTTACACGTTTCCGTACCGTTACACTTACTCAAAAGCATATCCGCGGACGTCTTGCCGAGAGTCTTATCCTGCTTAGGGATATCTACGGCTTTGAAGATGAAAAGAATACTCTGAATATTCACCTCTCACGTGAGGATTTGGCAAGTTTCTCCAACATGACCACATCCAACGCTATTCGTACACTGACCACCTTTACAAAGGAAAAACTTATTGAAGTAGAAGGCCGTAAAATCAGACTCCTCGATGAAGAAAGCCTTGAACGTATTTCACGTCTGGGTTAATACTCAATAGGATCTGTAGCTGTCCAGCAAACATTCTTCAACCATTTGCATTGGTCAATCGGCAATACATACGGCAATAACTATTACTCACAGGGGTTATATCCTCAAGAAGACTGGAAACAAATGCGTCTCAGAATGCAGAGCAGGAGCCCTATTCCCTGTAGTAAACCCGTTTCACACGACGGTTGATACCAGTCAACACCTCATAGGGAATGGTATTAAGGGCATTTGCAATATCCATTACACTTGGGGAATCTCCAAAAACCACTACCTCATCACCTTCCTTAACATTAATATCTGACACGTCAATCATGCAACTGTCCATGCAGATATTTCCAACTATAGGGACAAGAGTGCTACCAATTCTAACCATCCCCTTTCCATTGCTTAGACCTCTGTTAAGCCCGTCTGCATAACCTATGGGCAACACTGCTATCCGCCCCCCTTGCTTTACATGCCCCTTTCGTCCATAACCGATTGTACCACCGTCTTCAACTTCTTTAATCTGGGAAACATAGGTTTTAAGCGTCAGAACATTTTGCAGTTCGGTCTCACCTACCGAACTGATGCCATACAATCCAATACCAAGCCTGACCATTTCAAACTGATAATCAGAAAAGCGTTCTACCCCGGCTGAGTTTAGTATATGTCTTATAAAACTGTATCCCAATCCCATTTCAATAACCTTGCAGAACGAATCAAAGAGCCTGAGCTGGTCCAGAGTAAATTCATCATGCTTCTCCTCGTCACTACCTGCCAGGTGGGAGAACACAGACTTAACCTTAAGCATAGGCATCTTCTTCAACCTGCTTATTAGCTCTTTGCCATCACTTGCATAAAACCCAAGCCGGTGCATACCTGAATCCAGCTTTATATGTATTGGGTATGGCTCATTGCCAAAGGTATTAACAGCGTCATTAAAAGCTTCAAGAATTCTGTAGCTATACACTTCCGGTTCAAGACCATATTCAAGCATAAGTGCAAAGCTCCTAGGCTCCGGGTTCATAACGATTATCGGTGTATTGATGCCTGCCTGCCGCAGTTCCACCCCCTCATCAGCAAATGCGACTCCAAGATAATCAACCCTGCCAAGTTGCAGGGCAGATGATATCTCTATAAGTCCGCTGCCATAACCAAAGGCCTTTACCATGGCAAGGGTTTTCACCCCTGGCTTAAGTTTCTTCTTAAATACCCTGAAATTATTCAGTAGTGCATCAATATTGACCTCCAATACAGTACTGTGCAGTTTTAGCTCAAGCCGTTCTACAAGCCTTTCAAAGCGGAACTGACGTGCACCCTTTATAAGCACAACACTATCCTTAAAACTGATACTTCCAAGAGAGTCCAGCAGATCGTCAGTATCTGTAAAAAACAGAGAATTATCTGGAAATGAAGCGGCATATCGCGAAAGCTTGCTTCCCACACCAATAAACAGGTCTATATTTTTCTTGCTTATAATCTCAGCCACACGGGGATAAAGTAGTCTGTCCTCTATTCCGGTCTGAAACATATCTGATAGTATCAGAGTCCTGCCCTTATGCCTTCCGTTTTGATTTTGCTCAAGCACACTAAGTGCCAGTTCCAGAGTATTGATATCAGAATTATATGAGTCATTAATAATCAGGGAGCCGTTGATTCCATCCTTCAACTCCATGCGCATGGCAACAGGTTGAAGAGACCTAACCTGGCGCTTAATCTCCTCATCATTGCATCCTAGGTAAAGCATCACAAGTACAACAGGCAGTAGGTTCTCGACCGATATCCTGTCCCTGAATGGTATCTCAAGACTAATTTTGCGTCCCTTCCAGCCGAGCACAATAAGCTTTTCACGCTCAGCCCTGTCTTCTAAAAGTCTTAGTTCAGCGTCTTCTCCCCTTCCCCAGGTAAGCAACTCCACCCCTTTAAGCCTATCCCTGCTCCTGTCTAACACCTCCCTGTCATCACTACCCATGAATACGGTCTTGCATCCGGTAAACAACTTAAGCTTCTCATCCAGCTTCTGAATTCGCGATTCAAAATGCTCCTGATGTGCAGCCCCGATATTCGTCAATATTCCCAATGTAGGACGAATAATCCTTTCCAGCCTACCCATCTCGCCTACATAGCTAATTCCGGCCTCAAAAACGGCCAGACTTGTGTTTTCCTTTAATTGCAGCACGCTAACCGGAACTCCAATCTGACTATTATAGCTTCTTGGTGACCGGCAAATAATCTCCCTGAAAGACAAAGCCTGTCCAAGCCAATCCTTTACGATGGTCTTGCCATTGCTTCCGGTAATTGCAATTACCGGAATTGAGAATCTCTGTCTGTGCAAGCCAGCAATGGCCTGAAGAGCCTTTAATGTATCTTCAGCAAAAATAAACGAAGCATCCCTGAAATTGTCAGGCACCTGCCATCTTTCAGATACCACAAAATACCGCACACCTTTTTCATAGGCGGCTGGAATAAACCTGTGTCCATCCCGTGTCTCAGTTTTTATTGCAAAAAAAACGGCACCCTCAGGATCTACAATAAGACGGGTATCAAATACAGGTCTACGTACCTGGCCATCAGTGCTTATCTCAGCCCGTGCATTTAGCATGGACGCTATATCGCTGAATAAATACATTTGACTGACATTTTTATTTGGATTCGTTAGCTCGCAGCTGATCATAACAAGACCTGCATACTGCCTGGTAGGTATCACTTGCACCAAGTTCCACAAGTCTGGTACCCCCGCTACGACGGTACGAGAAATTGGCCAGGTCACCGCAATTAACACATATTGCATGGACCTTGGATACATACTCAGCACATGCCATCAGGTAAGGGACGGGACCAAAGGGTTTTCCAGTATAGTCCATATCCAGTCCAGCCACTATTACTCTTACCCCATAGCTGGCAAGAGTTGTGCACACATCCACAAGTCCATTATCGAAAAATTGAGCTTCGTCAATACCTACCACATCAGTATCTGAGCTAAGCAGAAGTATGTTTCCCGAACTCTCGACAGGGGTGCAACGAATGGCATTTGAATCATGAGAGACCACCTCTGTATCGCTATACCGTCTGTCAATAATAGGTTTGAAAATCTCTACTTTCTGTTGGGCTATACGTGCCCTCCTGAGCCGCCTCATCAACTCCTCGGTTTTACCCGAAAACATTGATCCTGCAATTACCTCAATCCAGCCGCGACTGCGACTCCTGTCCGATCTTTGTTCAAGAAACATTGTATACCAGATAGTAGTGGCTCAAAAAAGAGCCGAGTAAATTGATTCTTGGGTTTCTATCACTACATTTGCAAATGTAAAGAAAAAAGATTGTAAACGGTTACCATGGAAAGGGAAGCATTACTCAGCATTATTCTTCAGGACATTAAAGAACTGGAGACCCTTGTAGAAACATTCAGGGGAAAAAACGATATCCAGCAAGTTTATATCAACCTTGCCCGCAGCAAGGCTGAGGGAATAATTAAGGAGATTGACCTGCTTGTCGGGTTTAAGGAAACTGTTACTATCACTCCCAGAAATGAGGAGAAAATCCCCAAAACTGAGGATGTTACGGACAAAATTCCGACTCCAGAGATACCCCCTGTTGCCCCACCTCAGGAAAAAATCATCGAAAAAGTTGATACCCCCCTTGAAATCATCGAGGATACCTCTGAATCTCAACAAGAAAAGGCAGATATTCCGAAAGCGGCTCCTCTGACTGAATATCCGACCACATCTGCTTCTACTGCACCAAAAGCAAAGCCAGAGAGTGATTCCAAAGGAAAGACCGTACTTGGAGAGACGCTTGTTAAAGACAAGAAAGCTATTAATGACCTGCTTAGCAAACCAGAAATCCAGGATTCCAAGGTACAGGCACCGGTAAGCGATCTTAAGAAAGCAATAGGTATCAATGACAGGTTCCTCTTTATTCGTGAACTTTTTGGTGGTAACGCCCAATTTTTCAACGACAGCATCGAGAAGATCAACACTTTTACAAGCTTTGAAGAAGCAAAGACCTATATTTCAACCAACTTTAACTGGAAAGAAGGAAGTGAGGCCGAGAGTCATTTTATGCACCTGTTGAAACGCAGATTCACCAGATGAGCAGACAGTCAACAGCAGCCGGAAAACTATACGTAGTGCCTACTCCCATAGGCAATCTGGAAGATATTACCCTAAGAGCTTTAAGGATACTTCGCGAGGTTGACTTCATCCTTGCTGAGGATACACGTACCACAGGAATCCTGCTCAAACATTACGAAATAAGCACCAAGCTCATATCCCACCACAAGTTTAACGAGCATTTCACAGTCAGCAATGTAACCCGTCGCATAGAGGCAGGTGAAAATGCTGCACTCGTATCAGATGCAGGAACACCGGGCATCTCAGATCCAGGCTACCTGCTTGTAAAATACTGCATTGATGCAGATATAGACGTGGAATGCCTGCCGGGCGCTTCAGCCCTTATTCCTGCCGTGGTAGCGGCAGGATTACCCAATGACCGCTTTTGCTTCGAGGGCTTTATACCCCAGAAAAAAGGCCGTCAGAAGAAATTTATGTCACTTGCAGAGGAAAGCCGTACCATGGTTTTCTACGAATCTCCTCACCGTCTTGTCAAAACCCTTCAGCAGTGCGCCGAATACTTCGGAGAAGACCGCAGGGCTGCGGTCTGTCGTGAACTTTCAAAGGTACATGAAGAAATCAGACGAGGAACGGTAGCCGAACTTCTGGCATGGTACTTGGAAAATGACCCCAGAGGAGAAATTGTTCTCGTAGTTGAAGGCAAAAAGGAATCGTAGAATTGATTCCCATCCTCATAAATCATTTTAGTTTCAAAAATTAATTGGTGCAAGTCTGACTTAAATTTTACAACAATGAAAAAATCAGCATTATTACTCTTACTGTTGCCAATGTTTATGTGGCAATGTACTCCGGGCCCCTCAAAGACTGAGCTGCTTCGCGAAAAAGATTCTCTTTTGCTGGCTACAGCCGAAAAGGAAATCATGATCAACCGCTTTATTGAAAACCTTGGTGAGATCGAAGAAAACCTAAGGATTATCAAGGAAAAAGAAAATATTATCTCTATTCAGGCTGAACAAGGTGATGTTAAAGGTCATGCAGGTGAACAAATCAATCAGGATATCCAACTTATCTATGAGTTGATGCTCAAAAACAAGGAACGTATCCAGGAACTTGAAAAACAAGCTAAATCAGCAGGTGCAAACAGCGCCAAACTGAATAAGCTGATAGCAAGTATGGAACTTCAACTCAAGGAACAAGCAGAGCAAATCCTTGTACTGCAGGAACAACTTGCTGAACGTGATGTAATCATCGGCAACCTGTCTCAGGAACTTATTGGTCTAAGCTACTCAATGGATTCACTGCATCAGGTAACTGAAGCTACACGTGCACAACTGAACCAAACTACTGACGAAAAGAACACAGCATGGTATGCTGTTGGAACACGTTCAGAACTGAAGAGCAGAAGCATTATCACTCGTGAAGGCTTCCTTTTCTTCGGTGACACAAAGGTTTTGAAGGAAGACTTCGACAAGCAGTACTTCAACCAGGTTGATACTCGTACAGCTACTGAATTCCCGCTGTATGCAAGCAAGGCCAAGGTTCTGACTTCTCACCCTGAAGGTTCATTTGAACTGGCTAACGGACAAGAAGGCACCCTTGTACTTTATGTAAAAGACGCTGATGCATTCTGGAGCATTTCAAAATATCTGGTTGTTCAGACTAACTAAGAGCAACTGATAGTCAAGGAAGCTGTCTCAAAACCGGAGTTTTGAGACAGCTTTTTTTTATTATCTTGCAGCATGAAAAAGTACAGACACCTGTTTTTCGACCTTGATCATACGCTGTGGGATTTTGCAACAAACGAAAGACTAACCCTCAACGAACTATTTGACAAATACGACCTCCGACATTATTTCAAAAGCTTTAATGAGTTTTATGAGAGGTACGTTCCAATAAATGCCTCATTATGGGAGAAATACAGGAATTGGGAGATCAGAAAGATTGACCTTAGTATTGGGCGCTTTCACCAGACTTTCCAGACTGCAGGTCTCGATAATATCGAAATGGCCGAACTCTTCTCAAATGAGTTTGTCGCAACCAATTCCCAAAAGACAAACGTTGTTCCCTTTACCTTCGATCTTTTGGAATACCTGAAGCCCCACTATACAATGCACATAATTACAAATGGCTTTACAGAAAGCCAGAAGGTAAAACTGGAACGTAGTGGACTTAAACCTTATTTTAAGAAAGTCTTTATTTCTGAAGAATTAGGAGTACAAAAGCCTAAGGAAGGTTTCTTCGAATACGCACTTAAAAGTTGTAATGCCAAAAAGACTGAGAGTCTTGTCATTGGCGACAGTCTTGAAATAGATATCCTGGGAGCGAAAAATTTCGGGCTGGACCATGTCTATTACAACCCGTATTCAATTCCCCATGAAGTGCCAGTATTTAAGGAAATTGCCTCTCTTCACGAGTTGATAGGCTGGCTCTAAAAATCAGCGTCCCTTTCAAATCCTCGTCCAAGTCCGAAATCACTTTTGAGATCCACGCCACGGGAACCCGGCTGCTCGGCAGGTCCTTCATTCATCCTTGAACCAAGAGTCACCGGCTCTGCAAAATCATCCATGCCAAAACCGCCGTAACCTGAATCGCTATAATCTTCAAAGCGGATTACTTCAGGACGGAACCTCAGTCTTACATCGCCTGTTGCTCCGTTACGGTGCTTGGCTACAATAATCTCGGCAACACCTATCAGGCTGTTGCCTTGTTCATCCTCAGTAATCTTATAATATTCAGGACGGTGAATAAACAGTACCATGTCGGCATCCTGTTCAATAGCTCCTGACTCACGAAGGTCTGACAATTGAGGACGCTTACCCTCACCAGTACGTATTTCAACGGCACGGCTCAACTGTGACAAGGCAATAATTGGGATATTTAACTCCTTGGCCAAACCCTTGAGCGACCTGGATATCATACTAACCTCTTCTTGCCTGTTGCCTGGACGCATACCACTGGCATTCATAAGCTGAAGATAGTCGATGATTATAGCCTTAATATCATACTGCTTTTTCAGACGACGGGCCTTTGCTCTTAGCTCAAATACTGAAAGGCCCGCAGTATCGTCTATAAACAAGGGGGCTTCAATCAGGTCGGTTACTTTGTTGTCAAGCTGCAACCACTCCTGGTCTGTAAGCTTACCATTCTTGATCTTGTTGGCATCCAACTCAGTTTCAGATACAATAAGACGGTTGACAAGCTGCAGATTGGACATTTCAAGTGAGAAAATCGCGACCGGATGTTTGTACTTTACAACCATATTGCGGGCCATCGAAAGAACGAAGGCGGTCTTACCCATCGCAGGACGGGCTGCAATAATAACCAGGTCAGAATTCTGCCAACCGGAAGTAATCTTATCCAACTCAGTAAAACCACTAGGAATCCCACTAAGTCCATCTTCACGCTTACTGGCAATTTTGATATGCTCAATAGCTTCCGAGATAACACCCTTAATCTGTATGGCATCTCTCTTCATGCTGCCCTGAGAAAGCATGAACAGGGAGTTCTCTGCCTCTTCAAGCAAATCATTAACATCCTCAGACTCATCAAAAGCCTTGGTCTGTATAACACCAGAGATACGTATCATCTCACGTTGCAGATACTTCTGGTATATGATACGGGAGTGATACTCAATGTGTGCGGCAGAGGCTACCCTGCCGGTTAGCTGTGTTATGTAAAAAGCCCCACCCACAGCATCAAGCTTGCCCATACGGCGCAGCTCTTCAGTTACCGTCAGTATATCAATAGGCTGTTCGCGAGTGAAAAGATTGGTTATCGCTTCGAAAATAACCTGATGAGCTTCCTTGTAGAAGCAATCGGAATTCAGAATCTCAGATACGGTAACAAAAGCATCTTTTTCAAGCAGCATTGCACCCAATACGGCCTCTTCAAGCTCCAAAGCCTGAGGTGGAACCTTACCAGCTGCTACATCCAAAGCAACCCCTTTATCAACACCCTTACCGTATCGATTCTCCGCCATTTCTAATCTCCCTGTTTTATAATGAAGTGCGGCAAAGATACCAAATTATGCCGCCCGTTTCGATTTTGTTATACCTCGTAAATATACTAATTCCGAATCGCGAAAAACCAGCAAAATAATCTATCCCATAGCACAAAATGTCATTAACAACTTTTCAACAGACATATCAACATTAATATTTTCCAGTAATACCTGAATATCAAATATACAAACAAGAAAATTCAGCTATTTATCAACAGCACCAAATTCAACCATTGTTGATAACTGTTCGGATTCCCAAATCCGAACAAAATCGTTTACTTTGCAAAAAAGGAGAAGCATGATTTCGTTCCCAAACGCAAAGATAAATATAGGTCTCTTTGTCTGCTCCCGCAGACCTGACGGCTACCATAATATACAGACGCTTTTCTTCCCTGTCAAAGGTCTCTTCGATAGTCTGGAGATAGTTGAAAATGATAGTAAGGAGGATGAATTTTCTACTTCAGGTCTTATTATTGAAGGCATACCCACTGACAATCTGATAATTAAAGCCCTGAGGCTGATGCGTGAATACGTAGCAGTGCCACCTCTAAAAATACATCTGCACAAGCTAATTCCTTCCGGAGCCGGCCTCGGTGGAGGCTCTGCTGATGCAGCCTTTATGCTAAAGCTGTTGAACGACAAGTTCAGCCTTGGCCTAAGCAAGGAAAAACTTGAGGCTATGGCAGCAAAACTTGGAGCCGATTGCCCTGTGTTTATTGAAAACAAACCAGTGCTTGCCGGTGGAATAGGTAATGAGTTTCAACCTGCAGATATTAATCTAAGCGGTTATACTCTGCAGATAGTCGTTCCACCAATACATGTATCTACAGCAAAAGCTTACTCGCAGATCAAGCCTGCCCTACCATCAGAGAACCTAGGCACATTGGTTAAACACCCGGTTCAGGAATGGTGGCATCTTATAGCAAATGACTTTGAGATACCTGTATTTGGAGGCCATCCTGAGATAAAGAAGATAAAAGAAACAATGTATGATAACGGAGCGGTCTATGCCTCAATGTCAGGAAGTGGATCTGCAGTTTTTGGCCTATTTAAAAGTAAACCTGATAAGCCCTGGACCAGCACTTATTTTGTCCATACCGAAGAAATCTAGTCTGGGATTGGCAATGTAAAGCAGAAGCGACTGCCTTTACCCAGGGTACTTGATATTTCAAGGGTTCCACCATTTCGATGTACAAAGTCACGGCACAGCAACAGACCTAATCCAGACCCCTTCTCACCTCCTGTGCCAACACGACTTATGTCACTTTCATTCTGTACCCTCTGGAGAGTATCCCCATCCATCCCAACGCCGGTATCAACTACGCAGACGCTGACCATCTTGCCATTAATCTTTGCTTCAACAAAGACCTCTCCGCCCGGCTCAGTAAACTTGATGGCATTCATCAAAAGATTACGCAGGATAGTTCGCAACATATTACTATCGGCATAGACTAACACCTCCGGATCTACCTGTTCATATATCGCAATCCTTTTCTTAAGTGCACTATCCGAAAGCAAATCAATTGTCTCCCTCACTACTCCTTCAAGCTTAATCTTTGATGGCAAGCATTTAATCTCATCATTTTGAGAGTGAGCCCAGAAAAGCAAGTTTTCCAGAAGGTTGAAAACCTGTACCGAAGCATCATTGATAAAGCGGGCAAAGGTACGTACCTTCTCCTTGTCCTCATCTTCACCTGCGTCACTTAACAGTGACGCAAAGCCCATTATTGTGTTGAAAGGTCCTCTGAGGTCATGTGCAACAAGAGAGTATAGACGGTCCTTTGTCTGAATATGCTTCATCAGCTGTTCATTTGTCAGCCTCAAAGCCTCAGCCTGCTCTTCAAGTTTTTTGGCCTGTTCAGCAATAAGCATACGTCGATCAACAAGCAGTTTGTTGGCCTCCTCCAAGGCATCTGAACGTCGTTTTAAAGACTCATTCTGCATCCTGAGTCGTATGGTTTGCTCACTAACCATTGACTCCAGTTCAAGCTTCTGCCTTTCAAGTTCTAAGGTCCTCCTCTTCAGTATCAGATATACAAGGAATATTACTGAAAGGACATATAGTATAACAGCCCACCAGGTCATCCACCATGGGGCCAGAATAATTATTGGTAACGAAAGCCCCTCTTCATTCCAGACCCCGTCATTATTGGCTGCCTGTATCTTAAGCACATACTCCCCTGGATAAAGATTAGTATAGGATACTGAGTGCGTGTTGCCCAGCTGGATCCATTCTTCATCAAAACCCTCTAACTTACACATGTACTTGTTATTGTCGGGATTAGACAAACTAAGGGCGGCAAACTCAATTGAAAAAAACTTATGATCATAGGTTAGTACCAACTTATCCAGATAATTGAGCTCACATGGCAGAAGTTTACCATTCCCATACTCTGTCACAGGTTCGTTGAATAATCTCAAACGGGTAAAGCGCAGCGTTGGAGGTCTCAGATTATACTCTATATTTAGCGGATTGAAGTTTGTTACTCCATGAGGCCCGGCAAAATACATTATTCCGGCATCATCATACAAGGAGGCGTTGTTATTGAAACCAAGTCCATCAAGACCGTCAGTCTCATCAAAGGCATGAAAAACCCCAGTTTCAGGGTCAAGGGAGTATATTCCATTAAGAGTTGATATCCATAGATTTCCTTCACCATCTTCCTCTATTGACATTATACTCTGGCCGGCCATTTCATTAGGATACAGCCTCATATTATCATCACTGTCCATCACGTACAGACCATTATTCGTTCCAAGCCACAATCGACCTCTTCTGTCCTGCAGTAAAGAAAGAAACTGATTTGCCCTCAAGCCCTTCTCGGCTTCTTCATCGGAGTAGAATGCCTCAAAAGCATCAGCCCCCTGTCGGAGCAGACTAAGACCATTGGCAGTACCTGCCCACAGGTTGCCTTCTCTGTCAAACAGGAGCTTATATACCCACATGGAACTAAGTCCGGTGTTGACTATATTATAGTTTATAAAGGTACCGGTCTGGGGATTAAACATATCAATACCCCCACCATACAGACCTATCCACAGGTTACCCTTTCTGTCCTCGACTATACTCCTTACATCATTTACAGTCGGAGCTGTAGGTGTAAGTCCCTGGCGCCAAACATCAAAATCCCTTGTCTTCTCATTATACCTATGTAATCCTCCCGCATCAGTTCCAACCCACATCTGACCCTTGCTGTCCCTGAACAATGCTTGTACACTGCCTCTGCCAAGTGCTCTTCGGTCTCCATCCCTAAAATCAATTCTCAGTTTCTTGGCTTCACTAATCGAAAAAATATCAATTCCTCCATCATTATTTCCAAGCCAGAGGTTTCCGTTTCTGTCATAGCTTAGTGCAGTTATATTGGGTCGTGTAGTATGCCATAAATAATCTCCGGAGGCTCGTATAGTATAAAACCCTCTGTTCCAGTATGACACATTTACACCACCTCCATTATGGTAAGTAAAGACATTCTTCAAATTATCGACATAAACACCCAACAAACCTCCGGAAAGACTACCCGGCTCGCTTAGCTTATTGGAGTATGATAAGAAGCTTTCCATTCCTGGCAGGCGCACCTTAATTCCATTATTTTCGCATGCCCACAAACGTCCTGCCTTGTCAGTAAACAAATAAAAGAAAAAGCGCTCGTCGCCTGTCTCAAAATACCTCCTGACCAACTTGCTATTCAACTGAATCCGGGCAAGACCTGAACTTTCCAGAGCAACCCAAACGCTTCCATCCGACTCCGCAATTGACAGTACTGAGTACTCAGTTTTGCTTCCAAATAATTCGCTCTGAAACCACTTATAATCCAGAGGGAAATTAATATCAGGCAAATGAATAATGCCCTTTCCATATTGGTGGCCAATCCACCACTGTCCGTTACTGTCAACAAGTATAACGGATATCAAGCCGAGAGGGGAACTGTACAATAACCTAAAGGACTCAGTATCGTCGTCATACCGATAAATAGAATTGTCACATACGGCCACGAGACTTCCGTCAGGAGTAGTATAAAGATATTCAAGAAAGGGACCAGGTAAGCCACGAAGATTCTTATCGCTGACTACAACTTCAAAACGATCTGACAACCAGTTAAATCTGGCAAGACCATGAGTCGTAGATGCCCAAACCCTGTTATTGCCATCAACGACCATATGTTCCACAATATTCCCTATAACACCCCCTGCAGGGTTGTTTTGACTAAGGGAACGATAGGTTCTTACTTCATACCCATCATAACGATTAACCCCGTCACGCGTACCTATCCACATATAGCCATAATGGTCCTGAGTTACAGACGTAACATACTGGCTAGTCAGATCTCTTCCGCCAGGCAGTCTATTGAAACTTAACTCTGGAACCTGTGCAACTGTATTGATCCAAAAACACAACGCAACCAGCACAAGGCCGAATCTTACCCGTCTCACACGTGCACTTCTTTATTGAATATTAAGCAACCTAACATTTATACATAACTGTAAGGAAAAAGGTTCCTCTCTTTCCGGCCAAACAGTAATTAAAGTAAACCAAAGTGGGATACAGCTGCTAAACTATAACTTTCAAACGAAAGATTCAACAATGAAAAAGCCGAAAGGCAACACCCTTTCGGCCTGAAATTCCGCACCAAAGTCGTCTTAGAATTCTGCATTCCTTGGTGTTCGCGGGAACGGAATTACGTCACGTATATTTGTCATACCTGTAACAAATAGTATGAGACGTTCAAATCCGAGTCCAAAACCGCTGTGAGGTACCGAACCGAATCTTCTTGTGTCAAGATACCACCACATCTCCTCAACCGGGATATGCATCTCATTCATACGACCAACAAGTTTGTCGTAATCTTCCTCACGCTGTGACCCACCGATAATCTCACCAATTTGAGGGAATAGTACGTCCATTGCCCTTACTGTCCTTCCGTCAGCATTGAGCTTCATGTAAAAGGCCTTGATTTCCTTGGGGTAGTCAGTAAGTATTACAGGACGCTTGAAATGCTTTTCAACAAGGTAGCGCTCATGTTCGCTTTGAAGGTCTGATCCGAAACCTTCGACAGGATATTTAAACTGGCCCTTTTTGTTTGGCTTGCTTTCTTTTAGAATATCTATAGCCTCGCTGTATGTGATCCTTACAAAATCATTTGCAAGTACGAAGCGTAGCTTTTCTATCAATTCCATACTACGGTCATCGGCCTTCTTGTCCTTTTCTTCATCCTGCAGTCGTTTGCTAAGGAATTGCAGGTCATCCATGCAGTTTTCCAATGCATAATTGATGAGGTATTTGAGAAACTCTTCAGCCAGATCCATATTATCATTAAGGTCATAGAATGCCATTTCAGGCTCTATCATCCAGAATTCTGCAAGGTGACGTGTGGTATTTGAGTTTTCAGCCCTGAAAGTAGGACCAAAAGTATAAATCTCTCCCATACCCATCGCGGCAAGCTCACCTTCAAGCTGACCGGACACGGTCAGGTTGGTTGCTTTTCCGAAAAAGTCCTGATCGAAATCTATCTTGCCTTCCTCGGTTCTTGGAATGTTATCAAGGTCAAGTGTTGTAACCTGAAACATCTCACCAGCTCCTTCAGCATCTGATGCTGTAATAATTGGGGTGTGGATATTTACAAAACCCTTGGAGGTAAAAAACTGATGTACGGCAAATATCATTGCATGACGCACTCTCGTGATAGCTCCAAAAGTGTTGGTACGAAATCTAAGGTGGGCGTTCTCCCTCAAAAACTCAAGTGAGTGCTTCTTGGGTTGAAGCGGAAAAGTATCTGCATCGCAGTCTCCCAATACCTCTATCTGATCAGCTACCAGTTCAACAGCCTGTCCACTTCCCTGAGATGCAATAAGTTTACCGCTTATTGCAAGTGCAGCTCCGGTTGTTACACGACGCAACAAAGAGTCACCAAACATCTCAACATCAGCAACTATTTGAAGATTATGGATAGTTGATCCATCATTGAGAGCTATAAAGTTTACATTCTTTGAGCCTCTGCGGGTTCTTACCCAGCCTTTTACGAGGTACTCCTCTCCTACCTTACCATCCTTCAGAATAATACTAATCTTAGTGCGTCGCATACTGATAATTTATAAATATGAAACCTATGGAGCCAACAAATAGCTCCGAAAACGGAGGATAAAAATAAGGAATTGTTTATAATTTGAAGACCAGCAGACTGGAAAAAATGGAAACATACCGTCACAGAGCCAAACTCTGTTGCTACACTATTAGCCTGTTTGTGTTGAAATGGGACTTATGCATAGCTTTAGGACTTTCATAGGCAGATAAAAAAGACGCCCCTTGCGGGGCGTCTTATCAGTCTTCCAGTTCTATCATTATATGACCCTTGGGAATCCGCTCTCCTTCAGTGACGCTAATCTTCTTAATCTTACCGTCAAAGGGCATCGTTACTTTGTTAAGCATCTTCATTGCCTCAAGAGTGAGCAGTTCCTGCCCTTCTTTTACAGTATCACCCTCCTTGACGCTGATGGATATTATGGTTCCCGGGATATGTGATTCAACCTCAAATGGATTGGGTTGAATATAGACCTTTCTGTTAAGGTACTTCTTGGTCAGAGTCGTCTTATACTTACGCGCAGTGACCGCAAACTCTACGAGTTCCTTTTTCTCTTCCATGTTGCGATGGTTTAAAATGGTGGTATACCATGTTTCTTAGTCGGACGAGGATCAACCTTGTTTGTAGAAACTTCAATTGCATGCAGCAGCAATGCACGAGTTTCCGAAGGTTCTATCACTGAGTCGATATAGCCCTTGGCTGCAGCCACATAAGGATTAGCGAAGCGCTCGATATACTCCTGAACCTTGAGCTGACGCATCTTATCAGGATCTTCGGCCTCTTCAATTTCCTTCTTGAAGATTATGTTAGCAGCACCTTCCGGACCCATAACTGCAATTTCTGCAGTTGGCCATGCAAACATAAAGTCGGCACCCAGGTGACGGCTGTTCATTGCTATGTAGCCACCTCCATATGCCTTACGCAGGATAACTGTAACCTTGGGCACTGAAGCTTCTGAATAGGCGTATAATACCTTGGCACCGTGACGGATTACACCTGCGTGTTCCTGATCCACACCAGGCAGATAACCAGGCATGTCCTCAAGAGTAATAATAGGAATGTTGAAGGCGTCACAGAAACGAATGAAACGGGCTGCCTTATCTGAGCTGTCGCAATCAAGCACCCCTGCAAGAACAAGAGGTTGGTTGGCTACAAAACCAACTGTCTGACCGTTCATGCGGCCAAAGCCGATAACGATGTTGGGAGCAAACAGTTCCTGGATTTCAAAGAAATCAGAGTCATCGACAATAGCTCTGACAATATCCCTGACATCGTAGGGTTGCTTAGGATCAGAAGGAATAATATCCTCTATTTTACCTTTGAACTTAGGCTCTTTAGGAGGAAATACCTTAGCCTTGGTGCTGTTGTTCCATGGAATAAATGAGATAAGCTTTTTAAGCTGATCAAAGCATTCAAGCTCACTCTTGGCAAAGAAATGTGCATTTCCGGTAATTTCAGCATGCACCCTTGCACCACCAAGCTCTTCCATAGAGATCTCTTCACCGAGTACGGTCTTGATAACATTCGGACCTGTGATAAACATCTTGGAAATGTTGTCAACCACAAATACGAAGTCTGTCAAAGCAGGAGAATAAACAGCTCCACCGGCACAAGGACCGAGAATTACCGAAATCTGGGGTATTACACCTGATGCCAATGTATTTCGATAGAATATTTCTCCATATCCTGCCAGAGAGTTAACCCCCTCCTGAATACGAGCACCTCCTGAATCGTTGATACCAATCAGAGGAACCCTCATCTTAAGGGCATGGTCCATAATCTTGGTGATCTTGCGTGCGTGCATCAATCCCAGAGAACCACCGGCTACGGTAAAATCCTGTGCATAAATACATACCGGAGCACCATAAATAGTACCGGTACCAATTATTACACCGTCACCGTGCAACTCCTTCTTATCCATACCGAAGTCACGACCTTCATGCTCAACAAAAAGATCATATTCAGTAAATGAGTCTGCGTCGAGAATGGTTTGGATGCGTTCACGGGCAGTCATTTTACCCATAGCCTGTTGCTTTTCAATGGCTTTTTCACCGCCTCCCGACTGAACCTTTTCTCTCCTTTTACGGAGTTCAAGGATGTGTTTTTTTAATGACATACTTAATTAGTTTTGGTTAATTAATTGTTTGTCAGAAAGTTACATCAGCTTTTCCCAAAGCAAATGCGTTACATAATTACAAATTTTAGATTCAATCACCCGCATTTTTAACTTTTAATTTTCTCCCTCTGCGGCTAATTTCAACCATATCAAATAGATAGATAACCGCGAACTGGCAGGTTCCGGCATTTTTATAAAACAAGCAAGTAGGAAGACTATTTGGGAGCCTTATAATAAAGGAAGGCTGTAATGCCGGCAAATACGATATTGGGCAGCCACACTGCAAGCAAAGGACTCATATTGCCATTAATTGCAAAGGTCGTGGATATAGTAAGAAACAATATATATGCAAAGCTAAGAGCTATCCCGACACCGATATGCAAGCCCATTCCTCCCCTCACCTTACGTGATGCAAGAGAGAGACCCATAATTGACAGGATAAAGGCCGAAAAGGCAGATGCCGTTCTCCGGTATTTCTCAATCACAAACTCCTCAACATTACCAACCCCTCTGGCAAGTTGCTCATCGATGTACACAGAAAGTTCCCTGTTATTCATTGTTTCATAAAACTTCCTTTCTTCCTTCAGGTCGATGGGCCTCATGTTGAGCACAGTATCCAGACGATCGCCTTCGGTGATAATTTGTTTACCTCCATCCAGAAACTCACGCTTAACATATCTCTGCAGAATCCATCCTGAGCTCAGGGTGTCATATACAGCTGACAGTGCCGTCAGTTTTGTCTTGAGTTCTTTACCGTCAAAAACCTCAAGGGTGAAATCATCACCAACTTCCCTCAGTGAGGAATAGCGGCGTACATATACAAAGACACCCGGTTCAATCTGCATATGAATATTGGTTCTTCCGGTCTCCTTGCGCTTCTTTATATATGTTGCCTCAAACTCCAGCCTGGTCTTGTTGGCAGGGGGAATAATATAAGCACCAAGCACGAAGGAAAAGGTACTGATTATTGCAGCTCCTATGATATAAGGTACTACCAGACGTCTGAAGCTGACGCCGCTTGACAAAATGGCTATTATCTCAGTCTGATACGCCATCTTGGAGGTAAAGAATATTACAGCTATAAAAACGAACAGCGGAGTAAAGAGATTGGCGAAATACGGGATGAAATTGGCATAGTAATCAAGGACGATTGCCTGAAGGGGAGCATCACTCTCAAGAAAGTCATCTATCTTCTCGGCCAGGTCAAAGACCACCGATATGCTTATTATCAGCAGTATGGCAAAGAAGAAGGTTCCAAGAAACTTCTTTAATATGTATATGTCAAGTTTCTTCAATCAATTTAAGTTTTACAGGTTATAACCTTTACAAAAATAGATATATCCGCGATAACTATAAGCGCTGGCCCAGTTGTTTGATTATTTTATCCTTCCACTCAACAAAAGTACCTGCCAATATCTGCTGTCTTGCTTCTCCGACCAACCACAAGTAGAATGCCAAATTATGCTGAGATGCAATCTGCGGACCCAACATCTCTCCGGCTACGAATAAATGCCTCAGGTATGCCTTACTGTACATAAGGTCGTAAGCACTATGTCCTTCAGCATCTATCGGACTAAAATCCTTCTTCCACTTTTCATTCTTAATATTTATAATACCCTGAGAAGTGAAAAGCATGCCATTGCGACCATTGCGGGTCGGCATCACACAATCAAACATATCTACTCCTAGTGCAATCGCTTCCAGTATATTGATGGGAGTTCCCACTCCCATCAGGTACCTTGGTTTATCCTTTGGAAGAATGTTATTGACAAGCTCAATCATCTCATACATTACATCCTCTGGTTCCCCAACCGCCAGTCCACCAATGGCATTTCCCTCACGTTCAAAGGATGCAATATACTCGGCTGACTGGGTACGCAGATCTCTGTAACCACTGCCCTGCACAATTGGGAAGAGTGTCTGGCTATATCCGTAAAGCGGTTCGGTAGAGTCAAAGCGATCTACACACCTCTTGAGCCATCTGTGAGTAAGCTCCATGGAAGTCTTAGCATACTTATTGTCAGAATCACCCGGAGGACATTCATCAAAGGCCATCATGATATCAGCACCGATTACACGTTCAATATCCATTACTCCTTCTGGTGAAAAAAAATGCCTTGAGCCATCAATGTGAGACTGAAACTCAGCGCCCTCTTCTCTTAGCTTGCGCCTGTGACTCAGGGAAAAAACCTGAAAGCCACCACTATCTGTCAGTATAGGTCTGTCCCATGCATTGAAACGGTGAAGACCGCCGGCTGCCTTGAGCACATCAAGACCAGGCCTTAAATATAGGTGATAAGTATTGCCAAGAATTATCTGAGCTTTTACCTCGTCTTTAAGATCCCTGACATGTATGCCCTTTACCGAACCGACTGTTCCCACCGGCATAAAAATGGGTGTCTCAATCTGCCCATGATCGGTCGTAATTAGGCCAACACGGGCACTGGATGAAGCATCAGTCTTCTGAAGTACGAAATCCATCAGGATGTATAGTTAAAAAACAGAGTGGCAAAGATAGTACTTGAAACTGAATAATAAGTTAACTGCTAATTTGAGGGTCTTATAATACTTGCAGGCAAATGAAAAAAGTTGCATTTTTGGCCAAAACATTACCATATGCATTTCCCGCTTCCTACGCTGACAGAAGCTATCTTGCTCGTACTTGTAGCCGTAAGTTTCCTCCTTCAGTTGTGGTTTCTCTTGAGAAGAGTAAGACCTCTGGCATTTTACAAGAACAAATACAGTAATGCGGAATTTAATAAGCCTGTTTCTATAATTATCTGCGCTAAAAATGAGGCAGAAAACCTAGAAAGGTTTCTGCCGGAACTGTTGGAACAAAACTATCCTGAGTATGAAGTGGTAGTTGTCAACGACACTTCAGAAGACGATTCTGACATGGTTCTTGCCAGACTTAAGGCTAAATATCCTCACCTGTATTACACAACTATTCCAAAGGACAGGATATTCAGACACGGGAAAAAACTCGCTCTTACAATTGGAGTTAAGGCCGCCAAATACGATTACCTGCTTCTTACAGATGCAGATTGTATGCCTGCCGGAAAAAACTGGCTTCGCAGGATGGTAGCCCCCTTTGCAGGACAGAAAACGGAAATAGTTCTCGGATTCGGAGGATACAACAAGGAGAAGGGTTTCTGCAACTTACTCGTACGCTATGACACTTTTTTTACAGCTATTCAATATCTGGGATTTGCGCTAAGTTCGAAACCATATATGGGTGTTGGTCGCAACCTGGCCTATACAAAGCAGTTGTTTGTTGGTAACAATGGGGTGAAAAGTCATTCCCATATACTATCGGGTGATGACGATCTTTTCGTTCAACAGGTGATTAGAAAAGACAATTTCGCACTGTCTCTGGATCAGGAAGCACATACCATATCGATTCCCCCTAAAACACTGAGGGACTGGAGAAATCAGAAGGGACGACACCTGAGCACCTCAGGCTATTACAGGGCCGGAGTGAAGACCGAACTGGCAATCGAACCAATAAGCAGACAACTTTTTTTATTATCTTCGATTATTTTAGTATTTTTTAATACATTTGCCATAGCAGCCGCCGGTCTGTGGTTTTTAAGGTTGGTTCTACAGTTGGTATTGTGGGCCAGGACAGCTAAAGTGCTAAATCAGGGAAAACTTTTCTGGTCAGTTTTGTTTTTTGATATCATACACCCCTGGTTGCTACTGTGGGCTAAGATCGGTACATTTAACAGAAGAAAGAGTACACAATGGAAGTGAATCCAAATCTATCGGAGAAAGCAAAATATGATCTGGAGCTTGTGGCCAGAGCCAATAACGGTGATCAGAAGGCGTATGCCGAACTGATGACCCGATATAAGGATGCCATTTACTTTATGCTCCTCAAGATGATAAACAACAAAACTGATGCTGAAGATCTGACTATCGAGGCCTTTGGTAAAGCATTCAAGAATCTTTCCCAGTATTCTCCCCACTATGCTTTCAGCACCTGGCTTTTTAAGATAGCTTCCAACAACTGTATCGACTACCTTAGGAAGAAGCGCTCGAATGTTATCTCAATAGACCGTAACTTCGTTGATGAGAAGGATACTGAACCACAAGTTCAGCTTAGGGACGAAACTCCGGATCCTGAAGAAAACCTGATCAGATCGCAAAAAGCAGTTCTGATGCGCACCATCGTTCAAAAGCTAAAGCCGCGATACAGAACTCTAATCGAACTTCGATACTTCAAAGAGTATTCGTATGAGGAGATTTCTGAAGAACTGGGCTTACCTCTTGGTACCGTCAAGGCGCAACTGTTTAGGGCAAGGGAACTCCTGTACAACACACTTAAAAACTCTGAAGTCAAGCACTAAAACGCTGCCTCCAAGTGGACATTTTGCATTAAGACATTTTCAACAGATAGCCAGAAGTTGTTTGTGCTCTGATTTATTCATAAAGGTATCTTCTCAAATGTGGCTGATATTGCTTACATCAGTTAAATACAGTGGATATTCCACCTACGCTGAATAACAGATCCCCCTTCCTGTGAAATAATCCGCACCGTATTTGTATCTTTGACCCTGTAACGCCGCTATCACAGAGCATGGATATAATACTCAAATATTTCAGAGGGCTGGAGCCTAAGCAGAAGGAAAGGATTGAACGTCTTAAGGATCTTTATCTGGAATGGAATAGCAAAATCAATGTTATTTCCCGTAAAGACATGGACAACTTTTACGAAAGGCATGTCCTCCATTCAATGGCCATCAACCACTTTATTACATTTGCTCCAGGATCCAGAATCATTGATGTAGGAACAGGAGGTGGCTTCCCCGGAATACCATTGGCTATTATGTTACCTGAGGTTGAGTTTTCCCTACTCGATAGTATTGCCAAAAAGATAAAGGTTGTTGAAGCCGTAGCTGAAGCTCTTGAACTGAAAAATGTAAAGACCATCAATATGAGGTCGGAGCAACACAAGGAACAGTACGACTTTATAGTAAGTCGAGCAGTAGCAGCCATGCCTGTCTTCATAAACCAGACCCGCCATCTGGTTACCAGGCAACAACGAAACTCAATCAGTAACGGAGCAATTTGCCTAAAAGGTGGAAATCTGGAGGAAGAAATGAAAAGTTTCAGAAATATTGCAACAGAGGTTAAACTGTCAGAGTACTATAGTGAAGATTTCTTCCACACCAAATGTCTGATACATATCCCCCTCTGATAGTGTACGAAACAGCCTTAACCCTTTAAGGCCATTAGGTTTCAGACAGAGCATTACCTGACCAAAATACATCCTTAGATGCTTTAGCGCAGTATATTAAATAAAAGAATAAAAGATGTAAGATTCATTTGGATTGAAATAAAAAACAGCTATTTTTGCAGTCCAAATTCGAAAGATAGTTGTTAACAAAATAAGCATCATTGAAGCCTTCCTTAAAAAATAAGGGTTGCCTCAATAGCCTAAAATAAAAACCAATAGAGATGAAACGTACATTCCAACCATCAAACCGGAAAAGAATTAACAAGCATGGCTTCCGTAGTCGCATGGCAACAGCTAACGGACGTAGGGTATTGTCATCCAGGCGCGCTAAAGGAAGGAAAAGGCTAACTGTTTCCTGCGAAAAGAAGGGTAAGGCTTAATAATTAAGCTCTTATATAGGATATTAAAGGGAGTTGACCCGCCTGTGCGGGTCAGCTCCCTTTTTTGTAGCTTCATGTAAAGCGCATTTGAAGTTTTTATACTACTTTTGAATCATATCAGTAATATCAATCCAAATGCTGGACTGGAAAAAGATTTATAAAAATTACCTGGTAAAAAACATAGGCATCTTAATAGCAGCAGCCCTGGTGCTTATAATAATAGTATTTTTCTTTATCAGGATCTATACACGACATGGTGAAGCCAAGGCCATACCTGATTTCAGGGGCTTAACAGAATCTCAGCTTCAACACCTCATCAAGGAAAACGAACTGCGTTACACAGTAATAGACAGTGTATACATTGATGATCAACCAAGAGGTGTCGTAATCGACCAGACTCCAAAAGCCGGTGAATTGGTAAAGAAGAACAGACGTATTTTCTTTACCATCAATTCATGGAGTGCTGAGCAGATAGTAGTTCCCAACCTCATAGACAACAGTCTAAGGAGCGCTCAGGCCTACCTCGAATCACTGGGCTTCAGGCTGGGTAAGCTTATATATATTCCCTCCGAATACAAGAACATGGTGCTGGGACAGCACTACAATGGAAAACCGATTGATCCGGGGACCCAACTTCCCAGAGGCTCAGTAATTGACTTACTTGTTGGACGAGGACTAAGCAATGAGACAACACCAGTACCCAACCTTCTGGGTATGACCGTCCGCGAAGCCCAAAAACAGGCACAGAGCCTCTACCTGAATATTGGCGCCATTGTAATGGAGGAGGGAATAGACAGTTCTGCAGCCTTTATATATCGTCAGATCCCGTCTTCAGGAAGTGGCCAGGTTCTTAACCTGGGTGCTTCGATAGATGTGTGGCTGACTGATGATACTTCTATGCATCCCGACTCACTCATAATATATGATTCATTCCCGGAAGATGACCTTGGGGGGGATGAAGATTTTGACAATGAGTTTTTTTAATAGTGGAAAGGTCATAACTTGCGCATTATTTGCGAATTTGCTCTATGATTGAGGATATAGATGAGTTGGATGATTTCGCCGAAAATGAAGAGAATGGCGACGAGGGTCAAAATTTTGAGCATTACCGTTTTGTCGCTGACCCCGGTCAGCGACTTCTTAGGGTTGATGTTTTTCTTACCAACCGTATAGAGAACGCTTCAAGGAATAAAATACAGGAGGCAGCTCAGGCCGGTTGTATTCATGTCAATGGTAAACCTGTCAAGTCAAATTACAGGGTCAAACCCAATGATGTGATATCTGTGGTATTCTCATATCCTCCAAGGGAAATAGAGATAATTCCACAAGATATACCGCTTAACATTGTTTATGAAGATGAGGACCTGATCGTAATAAACAAGGACCCTGGCATGGTGGTCCATCCCGGTCACGGCAACTACACCGGCACCCTTGTCAATGCTCTTGCCTGGCACTTCAAAGACAAACCATGGTTTGGAAACAAAGATCCGCGTCCCGGACTGGTGCACAGGATTGACAAAGACACATCAGGACTGCTGGTTGTGGCCAAGAATGATCAGGCCAAAATGAAACTTGCCCTGCAATTCTTTGAGAAAACATCTACCAGAACGTATCAGGCACTTGTATGGGGGACCCCGAAACCGGAGACAGGTACTATAATCGGAAATATTGGCCGCAGTCAGAAGGACAGAAGGCAAATGGCAATATTTGTAAACGGAGAACAAGGGAAACCTGCAATCACGCATTACAGAGTACTGGAGTCATTTTCATATGTCTCATTAGTTGAGTGCAGGCTTGAAACCGGAAGGACTCACCAGATCAGAGCCCACTTCAAGCATATAGGGCATACTTTGTTTAATGACGAGCGTTATGGAGGCAACCAGATTCTGAAAGGAACGACTTTTACAAAGTACAAGCAGTTTGTGGAAAACTGCTTTAAAATTCTGCCACGTCAGGCCCTGCATGCCAAGACCCTGGGATTTACACATCCTTCTACAGGAAAATATATGGAGTTTGACTCCGATATACCTGATGACATGAAGCAGTGTATTGAAAAGTGGCGTAACTATAATCCCGGTTGGGAAACCGAATAAAATAGCTTTATATGGACAGGAGGAATATTGCAGTAATATACGGCGGTTACTCGTCCGAAGAGGTTGTAAGCCGCAAGAGTGCCGAAGGAGTACTATCCTTTATTGACAAGGATAAGTATAATCTCTATCCCGTATTGATTACCAGGGACAAATGGAGTGTAGAACTCAACGGCAGTACATGGCCTGTTGACAAGGCAGAATTCTCAGCAGAAATCAATGGACAGAAGGTCAGCTTTGACTTTGCTTATATAACAATACACGGCACACCTGCCGAAGATGGGATCCTGCAGGGTTACCTTAAGATGCTCAATGTCCCCCACTCTACATGTGATGTACTGGCTGCGGCCGTCACTTTCAATAAGTTTGTCTGCAACCATTACCTGAAGAGTTTTGGTGTCAACGTTGCAAACTCTGTCCTTTTACGACAGAGTCATCCATACGAGGTAAAAGATATAGCACTCAAAACCGGCTTCCCCTGCTTTGTAAAACCCAATGCCGGCGGTTCCAGCTTTGGTGTAACCAAGGTCAGGGAATTGTCCGAACTTGAACCTGCCATTAAAAAGGCATTCAAGGAAAGTGATGAAGTAATAATTGAGCAGTTTCTGGAAGGTACTGAGGTAACCTGCGGCCTTTACAAGACAGCAGAAAAAGCTGTGATTTTCCCAATAACAGAGGTTGTCAGCACCAACGAATTCTTCGACTTTGAGGCCAAATATACACCCGGAAAGGCACACGAGATAACCCCGGCCAGGATAAGTGATGAGCTGACCCTGTCAATCAGGAAGCAGTCTTCTATTATATACGACCTCATAGGTTGTAAGGGGATAGTCAGGATGGACTATATAATCAGTGATAACAGACCCTTCCTCCTAGAAGTCAATACAACACCTGGAATGACAATCACCAGCTTTATCCCTCAGCAGATCAGGGCAGCAGGAATGGATATCAAAGAAGTCTTTACAGATGTGATAGAGGATTGCATAGCAAGGCACAAAGGCTGATTTTCAGATGGTCGTCAAGAACATTTTCCCCATAGGGCTGTTTATTTCAAAAAAGGTATCAACCAAATAAAAACTCAAACAATGGAAAAGAATAATATCAAGGTCACCTTTAAGGGGCAGCCCGTTACCCTGCTTGGCAAAGTTGCAAAAGTAGGCGATACCGCACCCGACTTTACAGTCCTCAGTTCATCCCTACAACCTGTAAAACTATCAGATTACGAAGGCAAGGTAAAGGTGATTGCAGTATATCCCTCTATTGATACAGGAGTCTGTCAGGCTCAAAACCGCCGCTTCAACAAAGAAGCCGACCAACTTAAAGATGTCGTGGTTCTGTCTGTATCTGTTGACCTGCCCTTTGCACAAAGCCGTTTCTGCGCAGCTGAGGGTCTTAACAACATAGTTACACTGTCAGATCACAAGGATCTGGATTTCGGAAGCAAATATGGCTTTGTAATCCAGGAACTACGTCTTCTTGCCCGTGGTACAGTAATCATAGACAAGGACAACAAGATAAAATACGTAGAATATGTACCTGAAATTGCCCAGGAACCGGATTACGAAAAAGCACTGGCTGTAGTAAAATCACTAATCTAATCCCGGGAGAAAGAAGAAACCATTTATAATACTCCTTAGGGAGGTATAAAAATCAGAAAGGGGGCCCGTTGGCCCCTTTTCCTTCGTAATCCCACATTAGTAAACTATTATCGGGCAAACAAGAGTTCTCGATACTTAGGCAGTGGCCACATCTCGTTGTCAACGATAAGTTCAAGCTTGTCGATGTGATAACGGATATCATCAAGATAAGGTCTTACCTTAGTATTATACAGTTCAGCTTTCTTATGTGCATCCTCTTCCTTATTAGCCACTTTTCTTTCATTGACCATTGCGGTGGTCTTTTCTTTGATACTGTGGATATGTGAAGAGATCTTTCTGATCAGTTCAAGACGGTCACCAACCAATTCTTTGAAGTCTTCGCCCTCGCCGAATACATCCTTCAGACCTTGTACGTTTTCGATCAGCTTGTTCATGTAGCTGACGGCTGTTGGAATGATGTGGTTGATAGAAAGGTCACCAAGAACGCGAGCTTCGATCTGGATCTTCTTAGTGAACTTTTCAAGTTCAACTTCAACGCGAGCTTCGAGTTCCTTTTCGCTTAACACGTCATTTGCAGTGAAGGCCTTAACTGCCTTTTCTTTCATATAAGCATGTACAGCTTCGGGAACACTCTTTATGTTGTACAGACCGCGGCGTGCAGCTTCTTCAACCCACTCAGCGCTGTAACCGTTACCGTCGAAACGGATATTCTTGGTCTCCTTGATATATCTCTTTAGAGTTTGCAGGATAGCTTCGTCCTTCTTAATTCCCTTTTCGATCAGGGCATCTACTTCTTTCTTGAATGCCTTCAGCTGATTGGCTACGATAGTGTTGAGTACTATCATTGCTGAAGCACAGTTGGCTGAAGAACCTACGGCACGGTATTCGAAACGGTTACCTGTAAAGGCAAACGGAGAAGTACGGTTACGGTCGGTATTGTCAAGAAGAATTTCAGGTATCTTACCAATATTCAGTTTGATAGATGTCTTCTGATCAGGGGTCATCTTCTTGTCGGGAACAGATTCTTCAAGTTCATCGAGTACCTTGCTCAGCTCATATCCAAGGAAGATCGAGATGATGGATGGTGGTGCTTCGTTTGCTCCCAGACGGTGCATATTGCTTGCAGACAAGACACTTGCCAGCAACAGATCCTGGTGTTCATATACTGCCTTCATTACGTTCAGAAGGAAGGTAAGGAACTGCATATTGGTACGTGGGTTCTTACCTGGTGACAGCAGGTTGGTTCCTGTATCTGTCAACATAGACCAGTTGTTGTGCTTACCAGAACCGTTTATTCCCTTGAATGGTTTTTCATGGAAAAGTATTGCAAAGCGGTGCTTACGCGCAATTCTCTTCATAATATCCATCACAAGCTGGTTGTGGTCGTTGGCAAGGTTAGCCTCTTCAAAGATGGGAGCGACCTCAAACTGATTGGGTGCAACCTCGTTGTGACGTGTCTTAAGAGGTATACCAAGCAGATATGCTTCCCTTTCAAAGTCTTCCATAAAAGCGATAACCCTTTCTGGAATTGAACTGAAGTAATGGTCTTCCAGCTGTTGATCCTTACTTGCCTGATGCCCCATAAGGGTACGCTGAGTCAGCACAAGGTCAGGACGAGCCAGATATAATGCTTCGTCAATAAGGAAGTACTCCTGTTCCCAACCTAGGGTACAAGCAACCTTAGAAACATTCTTATCAAAATAATGACATACATCTACGGCAGCTTTATCAAGAGCAGCCAGAGCCTTAAGCAATGGAGTCTTGTAGTCTAGAGCTTCGCCGGTATATGATATAAATATTGTAGGTATACACAGAGTTGTACCAACTATAAAGGCAGGTGAAGAAACATCCCATGCTGTATAGCCCCTGGCTTCAAAAGTATTACGGATACCTCCTGAAGGAAAGCTGGATGCATCTGGCTCCTGTTGTGCTAATAATGAACCGCTGAATGATTCAATAACACCACCACCTGAGGTAGTATTTACGAATGCATCATGCTTTTCAGCAGTAGCATCAGTTAATGGGTGAAACCAGTGAGTATAGTGAGTGGCACCATTGTCCAATGCCCATGATTTCATACCCAACGCAATACTGTCAGCCATTTTGCGATCAATGCGAGTACCCTTTTCAATGGCATCCATCAAATGATTATAGGCTTCCTTTGATAGGTACTTTTGCATTTTTGGTTTATCAAAAACCAGCTTACCGAAGTAATCGGAGACAAGCTTTCCAGGTTCATCTATATACAGTGGTTGCCTACCCAGAAGCTCTTTTAACGCGTAAAATCTTAAAGTTGCCATAGAGCATTTTCGTTTTGAGAGTTATATAACACAAATATGCAATATTTTTTGTTTACCCCTTCATTTTTCGTGTTAAAAAACTAAAATAGGCTTATTTTTTTAATCATCACCCCCGAAAAACGGGGGTGTCGATTAAAATATGCTGCATTTTAACAATTCAGGAGATAATTATTGACATTTTGAGCAGCCTCCCTACCTTTTGCTATGGCAGTGACGACCAAAGAGGCTCCATTAGCAGCATCACCTGCTGCAAACACCCCCTTCACACTGGTAGAATAGTTCTTTTCAATCTTGATATTACCTCTTTGATCGAGGTCAAGACCCAATTCTGATATTAAACCTTCGTGAACAGGATGTACGAAACCCATAGACAGTAGTACCAGGTCGGCCGGAATTACCCTAAGAGTACCTTCTTTTTCCTTCATGACCATCCTACCCTCTTCTTTTACCCATTCTACCTCTACAACCTCCACTCCGGTAACATGTCCCTTTTCTCCGGTAAAGCGACGGGTTGCCAGGCTCCACATTCTCTCACAGCCCTCCTCGTGAGAAGTAGATGTCTTGAGAACATGAGGCCAGAAAGGCCAGGGGTTGCCATGCTGACGCTTAACCGGTGGTTTGGGAAGGATTTCAATTTGTCCCACCCATTGAGCTTTCTGCCTGTTGGCAGTACCAACACAGTCACTTCCTGTGTCACCACCACCTATTACAAGTACCCTTTTGTCTTTAGCATCAATCCGCTCCCCATTGAAGATTACTCCACGATTGACCTTGTTTTGTTGCTTCAGGTATTCCATTGCAAAATAGACACCAGCCAGGTCACGGCCCTCCACTGACAGGTCACGTGGTTTCATGGCACCAATGGCCAGGACAACCGCATCAAACTGATCAAGTATCTCCTTTCCGCTAATAGTTTCACCAACCGACACATTGGTTCTAAACTCGATACCTTCAGCCTCGAAAATCTGGATACGTCTGTCGATAACTTTCTTGTTAAGTTTAAAATCGGGTATACCGTAACGCAAGAGTCCTCCGACTGCATCATCACGTTCGAATACCGTTACAGAATGTCCAGCTTGATTGAGCATATCAGCAGCAGAAAGTCCTGCAGGACCTGAACCGATTACTGCGACCTTCTTACCTGTCCTCTTCTTTGGAATGCGAGGAACAACATAACCAAGTTCAAAAGCCTTCTCAACAGTAGCTGCTTCATTCTCACGGATAGTCACAGCCTCTTCATGAATAGCAAGTACACATGATTTCTCACAAGGTGCAGGGCATACACGACCGGTAAATTCAGGAAAGCTGTTAGTAGAATGAAGAACCTTGTATGCAAGTTCGAAATCACCCTTATATACAGCATCCTGCCATTCAGGGATCTTGCTTCCAACGGGACAAGCCCAGTGACA
The DNA here is from genome assembly GCF_023674465.1 of Xiashengella succiniciproducens. GTDB lineage: Bacteria > Bacteroidota > Bacteroidia > Bacteroidales > Marinilabiliaceae > Geofilum > Geofilum succiniciproducens. Next base: position 2,622,114 of record NZ_CP098400.1, read on the forward strand.
GAACGGAATACCGCAATCCATACATCTGGATGCCTGTAACTTCCTGTCCTCATCGTTGAGCACCTGCTCAACTTCACCGTAATCGTCAACTCTTTCAATAACAGGACGGCTGCCACTCTCCTTTCGTGGCACTTCTATAAAACCTCTTGGATTTCCCATAACTTCAGTTTTTTAAGAATTCAAACGGCAATTTCCTTTCTACTCTCTGATATATGGAGCATCTTCTGTCTCCGCAAGCTTGCGTTCCAACTCCATCAGCTTCTGTTGTTGCAGAACTTTCTTGTATTCGAAAGGTATTACCTTAATAAACTTCGGGATATAAAAGTCCCAGTTGACAAGTATCTCACGTGCCTTGCGGCTGTTAGTATAAAGCAGGTGCTTGCTGAGCAATTGCTGAAGCTCAAGTACATCTTCATGATCATGTACCGGACCCAGCTCAACAAGTCCCTTGTTGCAGAAGTAGTCGAAGTTGCCTGTCTCATCCAGAACATAGGCTATACCACCACTCATACCGGCAGCAAAGTTTCTTCCTGTAGGACCTATTACTACTACACGTCCACCGGTCATGTATTCACAACAGTGGTCTCCTACTCCTTCGACAACAGCTATGGCTCCAGAGTTACGCACCCCAAAGCGTTCACCTGTTACACCGTGAACAAACAAACTTCCTGCAGTGGCTCCGTAAAGCACTGTATTACCAATTATTATATTTTCATCAGGTTTGAATGTCGATCCCATAGGAGGTACAACGACTATTTCACCTCCTGACAAACCTTTACCCAGGTAGTCATTTGCATCACCTTCAAGCCTGAAGCTGATACCCTTTACCAGGAAGGCTCCGAAGCTCTGACCTGCTGACCCGGTAAAGGTGCAGTTGATAGTTCCTTCCGGCAGACCTTCCTCTCCATAGGCCTTGGCTACCTCGCCCGAAAGCATGGCACCTGTTGCACGGTCTGTATTTGCAATCGGGTGAGCCATCCAAACCTTGCTCTTGTTTTGTAGTGCAGGTCTGGCCTGTCTAATCAGCTCATGATCCAGGACATGCTCCAGCTTATGTTTTTGTTCAATAGTCTGGTGAAGTGCATTCTTACGACCTTCCTTAGGAAAATATATAAGTGATGAAAGATCCAGCCCCTTAGTCTTCCAGTTGCCCACCTCAGGATTTTGTTCCAGAAGATCACTGCGACCGATAACCTCATCAAGTGACTTATATCCAAGTGAGGCCAATATTTCCCTCACCTCCATTGCAATAAAGGTGAAGAAGTTGATCAGGTTCTGATACTTTCCAATAAACCTCTTCCTTAATTCTTCATCCTGGGTAGCTATACCTGCAGGACAAGTATTAAGGTGGCACTTACGCATCATTATACAGCCAAGTACCACAAGTGAAGATGTTGCAAAACCATATTCTTCGGCTCCAAGCATGGCCATCTTGACTACGTCGAGACCTGTCTTAAGCTGTCCGTCACACTGCAGTTTTACACGTCCTCTCAGATTGTTGAGCACGAGAGTCTGTTGAACCTCTGCAAGACCCAGTTCAAGAGGCAGTCCGGCATGTTTGATAGAACTGATTGGGCTGGCTCCTGTACCACCCTCGGTACCTGAAATTACTATCAGGTCGGCATGTGCCTTGGCAACACCTGCCGCTACAGTGCCCACTCCACTTTCTGAAACCAGTTTGACACTTATTCTGGCATTCGGGTTTGTACACTTAAGGTCAAATATCAATTGTGCAAGATCCTCGATTGAATATATATCATGGTGAGGTGGAGGTGAAATTAGGGTAATGCCCGGAGTTGAGTTCCTCAACTTTGCAATCACCTTATCAACCTTATATCCAGGAAGCTGCCCCCCCTCACCGGGTTTTGCGCCCTGCGCTATCTTAATCTGTAACTCATCAGCATTTACAAGGTAGTTGGCTGTCACCCCAAAGCGACCGCTGGCAACCTGCTTGATTGCACTGCGGGCATTTGACTTAAATCTATAGGAATCTTCACCACCCTCACCGGTATTACTCCTACCACCGATCTTGTTCATCGCTATTGCAAGAGCTTCGTGGGCTTCCTTTGAAATAGATCCATAGGACATAGCACCGGTTACGAAGCGCTTCATAATGGATTCTATCGGTTCTACCTCGCTTATATCAATAGGAGTACCCGGTTTCAACCTTAAGAAGCCCCTTAAGAATAATGGCGTGCGGTTATCTTCATCTACCCTTTTGGAGTATTCTTTAAATTTTTGATAATCATTTTCTGAAGTAGCCCATTGAAGCAAACCAACCGTTTCAGGGTTCCACGCATGTTTTTCGCCGTATTTACGAAATGCGTAAGAACCAAAGCTTTCGAACAGACCTTCATCTTCACCTTCAAAGGCAGCCTTGTGGAACATTTCTGCTTCTTTGGCCAGTTCCTCAAAACCAACACCACCTATACGGGAAGCAGTACCGGTAAAGTATTGTTCAGTAACTTCTGCAGCCAGACCAACGGCTTCAAACATCTGAGCACCGTGATAACTCCTAAGTGTGGAAATTCCCATCTTTGAGAGGATCTTAAGCAGACCCTTGTTGACTGATTTAATATAGTTTTCACGTGCCTCTTCATAAGAAAGCTTTACCTTACCCTTTTGCACCAACTCATCGATAGTTGCAAAACAGAGATAAGGGTTGATTACGCTGGCACCATAGCCAAGCAAGAGGGCAAAGTGCATTACCTCTCTGGCCTCACCGGTTTCTACAATCAGACCGATCTGCATCCTCTTCTTGTTCTTGACAAGGTGGTGGTGTACTGCAGCAGTAGCCAACAGTGAAGAAATTGCAGCATAGTCTGGTGCGATATCCCTGTCACTAAGAATAATGTAGTTATTACCTGCATCTACAGCCTTTACAGCCTGCTCACAGATAGATTCGACAGCCTTCTTGAGTCCCTTACCACCCTCACTTACCTTGAATACAATCGGGATAGTAACATGAGTAAATTCCTCACGTCTGAAATCCTTGATTTTTCCCAGGTCGGTATTTGTAACTACTGGCGAGGTAAATTTGATTGAGCGGCACTGTGCCGGAGTTTCAATAAGCAGGTTCTTGGATACAGAACCGATATAACTTGTAAGTGCCATTACCAGTCCCTCGCGGATAGGATCTATAGGAGGATTGGTAACCTGGGCAAATAGTTGTCTGAAATAGTTGAACAGGCGCTGTGGCTTTTCTGAAACCGCAGCAATGGGGGTATCGTTACCCATCGAGCCTACGGGCTCGTTGGCTGTAGTTACCATTGGAAAAATAATCTGCTCGACATCTTCCTTATTGTAACCAAACTCCCTGTGGTAGAGGCTCAACTTCTCACCCATAGAAGAAGGCACCCTGTTCTTTACTTCGATATCATCAAGTTTGATTCGGTTCTCCTTCAGCCAGTTTTCATATGGATGCAAGCGTGACAGTTGAGACTTTATTTCCTCGTCGGGTATAATAATACCAAGCATGGTATCAACAAGCAGTAGCTTACCCGGACGCAAACGACCCTTGCTTACTATTTCTTCAGGCGAAAAAACCTGGACTCCCACCTCAGAACCCATAACTATCATGTCATTCTTGGTAATCACATACCGTGATGGACGCAGACCGTTTCTGTCAAGCGTACCTCCGATATATCTACCGTCGGAAAAGACTATGGACGCAGGACCGTCCCATGGCTCCATAATAGTACTGTGGTACTCGTAGTATGCCTTTAGACTAGGTGGTATTGGATTTTTGTCATTCCATGATTCTGGAATAAGCATAGTAAGAGCATGCGGCAGGCTACGGCCTGTCAGCACGAGAAACTCGAGCACGTTGTCAAGTGAGGCCGAATCACTCTTGCCCGGTTCGATAACCGGGAAGAGCTTCTTAAGATCATCGCCAAATAAGTCAGACTGAAGCAGACCTTCGCGAGCCTCCATCCACAACCTGTTCCCCTTAATAGTATTTATTTCGCCATTATGCGCAATCATACGGAAAGGTTGTGCCAAATCCCAGGTTGGGAATGTATTGGTACTAAATCTTGAGTGTACCAGTGCTATTGCACTTGAGATTCTCGGATCTTTAAGGTCAAGGAAGTATTCCCCAAGCTGCCCGGGGGTCAACATACCTTTATATATAAATATCTTACTTGAAAGACTAACTATATAAAAACTCGACTTTTGCTTAAGCGATGAGGAACGAACCAGATTCTCACTCACCTTGCGCGCCATGAAAAGCTTACGCTCAAGAACATCCTGCTCGTAATCACCCTTTACGAAAACCTGCTTAATATAAGGCTCGTTACTTCTGGCTATATCACCAATTACTCTGCTGTTAACCGGAACTTCTCTGTAACCAATAAGCTCCAATCCCTCACTTTTTAGTTGCTCATTGAGAACATCTATGCAGTATTGAGCTTCTTTCTCAACCTTGGGAAGAAATACCAATCCACTTCCATATCTACCTGGAGAAGGGAGGCTAAAACCAAATTCTCTGAAAAAACTGTCAGGTAATTGCATTAAAATACCTGCGCCGTCACCGGTCTTATTATCTGCACTCTCGGCACCACGGTGCGTCATATTGACCAACACCTCCAAGCCCCTTCGAACGATCTCATTCGACTTATGCCCTTTAATGTGCGCCACAAAGCCGATTCCGCAACTGTCATGTTCATTTGCCGGGTCGTATAACCCCTGCGCTTTTGGTAATCTCTGTCGAATCTTCATAATCCATGATTATTATCAGGTCCGGAGACTCTCCTAATATCCTGCTGATATATTACATTGCAACAATCAGCTATCAATAATTGCCCCCTACCTAGTTATCTAAATGCAAAACTATACAAAAATAGAGAAAAAAATTACGGTTTGAAACTTTTTCTATGTTTTTTCTATGGTTTTGTATATTTTAACATGAGAAAACTGCAAAAGTATAAATATCACCTCCCCAAGAAAATAATTTTCTTATCTCAAAATTTTAGCTAAAAAACTTAACGCAAAAGCCTGAGAATCTTGTTTTCGCGACAGACTCCCCTTGTGTCAAAAAGTAACCAAATCTAAATTTTCAGATACATTTTGAATATTTTTCTTGCTTTATTATTTCGGTTTATTACTTTTGTAGCGTCATTGCTTTCTAATTATCATTTTTGATATTCAAAATTTTTAGTCCATGTGTGGTATTGCAGTTTATTGTGGAAGTAGCGAGCAAAGAAAACAACAGCTTGCTCAAGAATTCAGGAGAATTAGTTACAGAGGACCTGACAACACAGTGGTGAAGGATTTTGGCCCTAATGGGTGGATGGGCTTTCACCGCCTTAAGATTATGGATTTGTCAGATGCAGGTAATCAACCTCTGTCTTACAATAATATTCATGTAATCTGCAATGGTGAGATATATAATTACAAGGAACTAACCAATATATATCAACACTCATATCACTTTCATTCACATAGTGATTGTGAAGCCCTGCTTCCCTTGTTTATAGACAGGGGAATAGTTGGTATGGCTCAAAGCCTTGATGCAGAATTTGCATGTGTTATATACGATGAAGCAAAGAGGCGCTTTTATGCTGCACGTGATCCCATCGGTATCAGGCCTCTCTTTTATGGCTATGATACAGAAGGCGATATATACTTTGCCAGCGAGGTAAAAAGCCTTCATAGTATATGTAAGACTGTTGCACCCTTCCCTCCCGGTCACTGTTATGATGGCCAGAACTTTATTCAATACACTGACATTGCCAGGGTAGAGACCTATAATAATGATGAGCAGGAAGCGATATTTGAAAATATCAACAGGCTCTTGATCAAAGCTGTGGAGAAGAGAATGAATGCCGATGCTCCTGTAGGTTTCCTGTGCAGTGGAGGGTTGGATTCTAGTCTGGTGTGTGCAATAGCAGCCAAGTTGAGCCCAAGACCCATCAAGACATTTGCAGTGGGTATTGTTGACGGACCTATAGACACCAAATATGCCCGTATAGTAGCCGACTATCTAAAAAGTGAGCATCACGAGTACCTATTTACGAAGAAGGACATATTCGATACACTAAGTGAACTAATCTACACAACTGAAACCTGGGATATTACAACCATCAGGGCTTCTCTTGGAATGTACCTAATATGCAAGTATGTCAGAGAGAACACCGATGTAAAAGTGCTGCTCACAGGTGAGATTAGTGACGAACTTTTCGGATACAAGTACACTGACTTTGCTCCAGGTCCGGAAGAGTTTCAGAAAGAGTCTGAGAAAAGAATCAGAGAGCTATACATGTATGACGTACTTAGGGCTGACAGATGTATCTCGAGCCATGGTCTTGAAGCCAGGGTTCCTTTCGGGGACATCGACTTCGTCAAATATGTTATGGCCATCAGACCTGAGAAGAAGATGAACTTTACCGGCATTGGCAAATACCTGCTTCGTAAGGCTTTTGAAGGTGAATATCTGCCCCATGAGATTCTTTATAGGGAAAAGGCGGCTTTCTCCGACGCTGTGGGTCACAGCGTCGTCGATTATCTCAAGGCCTATGCTGAAGAAACGTACAGTGACAGTGGTCTTAAGGATGCCGCACTGAAGTACAGATTCGCCACACCTATCTCAAAAGAATCACTTTTATACCGTGATATCTTTGAATCGCATTTCCCTGGACGTGCACAACTAATAAAGGACTTCTGGATGCCTAACAAAGAATGGGAAAACTGTAACGTGAATGACCCAAGTGCCAGAGTGTTACCAAACTATGGCAAAAGCGGTGAGTAATTTGCATATAAAATTTCCTAATACCTGAATTTCCTCCTAAATCCAGAAAATCCGGGCAGCCAAGTCCTAAACCTTGGTCTGCGCCGGATTTTTATTTTATACGTATTGCTGCTTGTTTATTAGCGGATATGCATACATCCTGACAAACAAGGCTTCAAGTGCCGCTATGTCACCATCAAGTCTACTAATCACTTCAGTTGCGTATGTTTCAAATCTTCTGATATCTTCCTCTGAATAATAAAGTCCACTATGCTGCAGACTGTCATTAAGTCTGTCGAATGCTATGTAGTTAAACGAACACAGATTATACATACAATGAATCTGTCTGTCGATCTCCTCGGCAATTTTCATAGTTCTTCCATTGAAATCGAGATCTTCAGCTGCCAGTTTCCTGATAAAGCCGTTAAGTGGCGTACCAAACTCCATATGGATCCTGCCCTTCCATCCAGTAATTCCCCTTAGCACACTTTTGAAGTCTTCACCAGGGGCCTTTACATACTGCTGCCCCTGGGACTTTACATAGCATTCAAATATCTTGGAATCGGCGCATGGTTCAAACTCATACGATACGCTTACCGGTACTATATTCAGCTTTTCCAGTGTGGGACAAACCTCCCTGTCACTAATAGAAAACATCTTTATCAAGGCGGCCTGGGTACGATCATCCCCATTCTTGGTGCGGCCATCCCTCTGTGCAATCCATACCGACTCCCTTTGCTCTAAGATGGCATCGCGAATATATGCAGAATGAAGCAGGGCATTCTGATATTGCTCAATACGGGTACCACCCCTGAAAAGGGTAAACATCTTGTTGATCCTACCGATATCTATAACAAACTGACTCGACATCAGATTGCTTCCAAAGGTAATCTGGGTAGTCCTGTGACCATTCTCCAGCAAAATCCACTGCATTATTGCCGAGTCAAGGACAATATCTCTGTGATTTGAAACGAAGAGGTAGGGAGTAGATGGATCCAGGTTTTCCAGTCCGCCGAAAGTGAAGCTTTCGGCTGTTTTCTCAACTATACTTCTTACTGCACGTCGTGAGAATCTGTACTGAAACTCTTCCACAGAACTGACATTCTTCAGCTCACAAGCCATTTGTTCTATCTTATCTCTTCCAAACAGGAAAGCCACCATCTCCCCGAACCAGGGATGGATAACGACACGATTGACTGCTTCGTTGATCTCGCAGTCGAAATAAGGACGTATCAGATCAAAGCGCTCACTGACTTGTTCCATGGCCTTTTCGTTTATCTATAAATGTAACAGCCTTACGTGACATGGGACCAAACTGGAGTTTTTCAACTTCTGCAGGATCCATTAACTCAACCTCTGGGGCTACTCTCAGCTTCGCCCTAAAGTGGTCCTTAATGTATTTTACAAATTCGGGTCTTTTGTCATCACTTCCTATGCGGACTAATATCTCGTCTGTATCTATACTGTTGGTAGATACCTCTATTAGATAATTCTTAACACCAGGAATCTCCACCAGATTGTCGTACAGTGACTGTGGAAACAGGGTGGTTCCCTTATATTTGAGCATCTGATTCTTACGGCCTATAATCGGGCCAACCCTGAGAGAGCTGCGTCCACAGCGGCAGGGTTCTGTATAATGGTAACACATATCACCTGTCTTGAAGCGCACCAGAGGCATACCTTCAACGCCAATATTTGTAATTGTTACCTCTCCCAGTTCTCCATCCTTCACAGGTTTGTCATTCTCATCCAGGAATTCGACAATCAAAATCTCCGGCACCAGGTGGCCCCCAACTCCTTCATCACATTCTGTAAAGGATGCTCCCATCTCTGTGGAAGCATAAGTATTATACAACTTAATATCCCATTTGCTCTTAATCTTCTCTCCCAACTTGTTTAAGTTGAGATCCTTGTCACGAATAGGCTCACCAATACATACTGCAGCCTCTATTCCAAAACTCTTATAATCTATCCCATTCTCCTCAGCATAAGAAATAAGCTTCAGAAGAAAGGAAGGTATCGTCACCAGCTTGTTGGCCCCTGTGCGACGAATTGTATCAAATTGCAACTCAGGATTACCGGGACCAACTCTGACAATACCTGCTCCCAGTTTTCTTAACCCAAGAAAATAAGCCAGACCTGCCATAAACCTCCTGTCGAGGGTAACCATTAGCTGGAATATATCATCCCTGGAGGCATTTGCACATCTGAATGAGAGATACTCATTCAATGCCAGGCGCTCAAGGTCATTTTCAGTTTCAACGAAGGTAACGGGAGCACCAAGGGTACCGGATGTAGTCAGATAATCAATTATCTTTTCACGCTCAACGCAGATAAAATCCTTGTTGCGTAGCTGAAGATCCTCTTTGGTAGTAACAGGCAGTTTCTGCAAGTCATCCACAGTCCTGATACCGGATATATCTATTCCTCTAAACTTATCCTTGTAAAATGCAGAATGCTTCAGCACATAGGCCAGTATCTCAGGAACCTTTGAGTCCTGATATGCCTTAATATCTTCCCTTGTACATTTTGATAGCTCTTTGTACATCACCTTAGTTTTATATGTCTGTACTCGTCGTTGTCAATATTATTATCTATCAATGGCTCATTTACCCCTTTCAGATATTTCGAGAAAAACGCCCGGATATACTCATTTACTGTTGCATTTATCTCATCTGCGTTGACATCTCCAATCATATTTTTCAAGTCCTCCTCTTCCAGAAATTTCAGAGATACAGCATCACTATACAGAAAGTGCTTTGCCCTCTTCGCCGTAAAACTATGAAAATCCGGCCCAGAATTGCGAAATACCATCTCATTGCCTATGCGCCACAACTCGTAATGTTCACTTTCCATAAGCATAAATGGCAATTCAACAGGTCTGTCTATAATATCTCCAAATTGAAAACCATCGAGGTTAATACCAGCCCTTATCCTCTTACTGTCATCAATACAAAGTTGTCCTGCCACAGCACCGCCAAGCGACTGACCCATCACGCCAATCCTGTCAATATCCATAACAGCGAAGACTCCGCCGACGGAGTCATTATTACAAACATAGTACAGATAATCAATAAATGCTATATTGTCTGTCGTCCATCTTCTCAGTACCCTGTCAAATCTTTTCAGTTTCTTCAGATAGATTCTTGTAGCATCCTCTATCTGCTCATCAGTATCAAGCTCAAACTTGCGAAACTTCTCAACCAGCACAAGCTGCAGGTAAGCAAGTTGGGCCTTTTTCTTCTTCATCAGCACACCCTTGTCACTCTGTTCGACATAGGGCTGCTCATAGGGATGGTTGACACTGCATACTATAAAACCATTGCTTGCCAGACTCTCGGCTATGCCTGTATAGAAATCCGCCATTCCAAAATAAAAACCAGGATTGAACAGAACTACTGGAAATTTCTGTCCATTTACCGGGACAACAGGCCCTGTTACCGAATTCGTAGTGCTTTCCTTGATTTTTCCAACCAGTTCCTTGTCAAGTCCAACTGCCTTAAATATATCAACTACAACCTCATCGGGATAGTCTGAAAGTAAACCCTCATATTCCGACTGTCCTTCGACATGGGCTGGATACCATATTTTTATATAAATCTCCCTGAATTTCTTCTTAGTTATAAAGGTCTCCATACGTGAAGAATCGGTAACAAAGACCTTCATAGTGCCTATGGCAAATGGCCCGCCAGGTTTTGGCAGTATCGACTGTTCGTTTCGTCCTTCGGCTCTTACAATTGAACAAAATATCAATACAAAACCAAGAATCAGTAGCTGTCTAAGCATGATAAAAATCTTTAAGCCTCTTAGGCACAATTATTTAATATATCTATTAGCCAACCATAGCAACTCCCATCTTCACCATTCAACCTCAAAGCACATAACCTACAATATCCTTTCACCTAGTATCTCGCTCCAAATAAGTCACTAAGCCTGCTTTCCAGTTGCTCCTTCTCAGATTCTCTGGCAACCTCCTTTTCAAGGGCCTTGCGATAGCACAGCTCAGCTTTTTGCAACTCTCCTTTCAAGAGCCAGCATTCACCGGCTATAAACCAGGCATGGAAAAACTCAGGATTCAGATTCACAAGTAGTTGTATATCACCCTCACTTATTCCTTCAGCATCATCATTCTTCAATTGCCACTTTAGTTTGGCAAGCACATCTTTATACTTCAAAAAATCCTCATAACCTTTTGAAAACAAGAATGGATCGGCTTCGATAATAGCCGTAGAGTCATCAATAGCTACACCAGGCACTGGAGTGCCGGTGAATATGTCATTCAGATTATAGCAAATATATGCTCCAAGCTGATATGGATTCGCAGACACCCACATTTCCAGTCTCTCAGGTCTGAAGATTACCGAATGATGTGCTATTAACTGATTTACAGCCTTTTCATTACACATTCCTATATCAACTCCATCCATACCCCTTTGATCACGCAGTACTGAAGCTACTGTTTGTGGTGTATGCACCGCAATACTATCGATAAGCTGGAGGGTACGCGCATGCCTGTAAGGGGATGACCCATCCACCAGTGCCTCCTTATTGAGCTTTGATGATGCCAGCTTGTCGCTTTGGTAATGATTTGTAAGAACCAGCACATCTGACCCCGAATCATAGATAGTACAATCATCAACCGACTTCTCAATTACTACTGCTTTGCCATCGGTTGCTGAAGCAACCAGGAAGCATTCAGCCACAAAGACATCAGCCTCGTCAATAATCTCATAGGCTTCCTGAATATTTGATGCATACTGCAACACCTTGCGCGCAAGTATCGACACCGGAGTTCTTGCTGAGGTAGGAATAGCTGAGTTGGCCGCATTAAGTGTAATTGTAAGTCCCTTATCGTTCATACCTGATACCACACCAATCATTCCGGCCCAGGTGATAAAGGCAAAGTTGTTGCCGCTATCGGGTCTGTAAAATGCAATTATCTTGTTGCGTGCAAAATCATCCCCCATCGAAAAGTCCATATTGCGTCCTATCAGCATACTGCCATCCTCAGTCTTCTCTCCCTTAACCATAAAGGCAGTGCATGCCACCAGGTTCATATTTTGAAGTGCATGACCTATATCATGGGCAGCATGATAGTTGAGCATCCGTGGATAGGCTTCTCCTATAAAAGAGTATTTATCAGAGGCAAAGCGACTTACACCATAAATTTCCTCACGGTATTCGGCAGGTATATATTCATCCAGGTTTCTGTTGTACCAGGCCAGAAAGCTCTTCAGAAATTTAAGATAGGAGTCCGAGGGGATTAGCTGTCTGATACCCTCTACAAAGTAGTGTTCCTGAAGAGCATTAAGACTGTCAGTAAGAATCCCGTTCTTGTAACCAAGCTCGAAAGGCGAACCCGTTACATACATTTCCCACAGGCCTTCTCTGTTCTTCCTAAGCCAACTGTCTTCAAACAGGTATAGGTCGCTACCGGCATAAATCTTAGAAGCACCAGACTCAAAAGGATTCACCACAAGGGGATCCTTTATTTTGACTGATTGCCTGAACAGAACCGTTCCTGTTACAAGTAACAGGGTCAGGATTATGACCACTCTTAATAGTCTTTTCAATAGCTTATGCATCTCCTGTATTTAACTGTATTATAAATCAGTTAGCCTCCCTGATCTCTCGAATTAGTTGGTTGACGTCAATGAGAACGGAACTTGCAATTATGGAATTCATGGCAACACCCATGATGCCATGCACACCGATACTTTGCCCAGTCATGATAAAGTTGCTTATCCTCGTCCTGACTGGCATATAGGGTCCTACTTCACTCTTGTAATCTTTTGCTATGCCATACATTGAACCTTCGGGTGAACCTGTATAATCACGATAAGTCAAAGGTGTAGAAGAAAACCATGACTCCGAGGCATCCCTGATACCATGAAAACGTTTTTCAAGCATTTCGAAGACCCGTTCTGACCTGTCAGATTTAAAGGCCTCATAATCAGGATCGCTGTTGCGACGTTGCTTATCCTCCCAGTGTGCCACCTCATCATAGTGCATAAAAGTAATTACAGTGGCACTCTGGGCCCATGCAGAATCCTCATCAGGTGATGTGTACATCATTACTGACTTAGGCCATTCCTCCAACCTATACTTTGCTCCCCACACATCAGTATTAGTTGAAAAATAAATACTTGAAGCAAAATGACGAAAACTCTTCTTCTTAAATTTTATGTATAGAATAAATGATCCGATAGTATTTGGCATTTCAGTTAATCGTCTGATAAAGGGCTTTCTGAATACGCCCTCTTCAAACAATTTGACAGCCTCGGCAGGATGAATACTGGAGTAAAAATTGTCGGCACAAAACTCCTCACCGTCCTCTGTAACAGCTGCCACAGCATTCAGCTCTTCACACCTAATCTTAACAACCTTCTTTCCCGTCAGGACTTCCCCCCCCTGTTCCCTGATAATGCTTACAAGTGCATCGGCCAAACGATAACTGCCTCCTTTAACTGTAAAGGCACTTTGAATAAATACACAGTTGATTAGGGCATGAACATAGAAGGGCGTTCGTTCGGGCATACCAGCATATAGTCCGTTATTGGCCAGAAGCACAGCTTTCAGTTCTTCGTTATCTGTTAAAGAATTGATTACATCCACAAGGCCTTCAGTAGAGAAGGGACTGACATTATCTTTATCCTTGTCGATATCCCTCAGATTAATAAAGGGATTGCTGTTCCATACAGCACGAATCTTTTCTACATAGTTACGGATAGCAGTTTCCTCTCCGGGAAAGTATGAAATCAGTCTTGCCGCATAGTTCTCAAATCCTGAGGCAGAGGCATATTCCCTGTCACCAATAATGATTCTGTCATAGCAGTCGGGATCCAGTCTGTCAAACTCAACCCTGTCAAGCACCCCAAGGTAGTTGAATATTTTGTTTAGAATCTGCCCCTTCTCCATGGCACCCACATAGTGCAATCCCGTATTGAAAACCGCACCATTCTTCACAAAGCTTTGCAGGTTACCTCCAGCTACCTTACCCATTTCAAGCAGTACAACCTTGAAACCGTGTTTGGAAAGAAAGGCACCACACATCAGTCCCCCAAAACCGCTTCCTATTATCACTATGTCATACTTATCTCTCATACTTATTGCTGTTTGGTTATAACATAGGTCATATTGGAAGTGCCCAGGTAGGCATTGTCATACACTTTGCATTCGAAACCTTCATTTCGTGCCAGTTCCTTAACAAGCGATCCGGACACGAAGGTCAGGCCATAGTCCGTCTTGTTGAAATTCAACAGCTTGGTAGAAAAGAACTCAGTAAGTTTTGTAAAATAGGTTCCCTTCTTTCGGTCAGTATCTGCATCACGGATAATTATCATTCCTTCTGCCGGAAGCCTGCGCAGGCAGGCTTCAACTGTAGACCTTTGCGTATTTTCAGGTAGATAATGCAATACATCACTGAAGATATAAACATCTCCTTCGGGCAATTCCTCTTTTGCTATATCCATGCACCTAAAACTGACCGACGGCCTGTCAAGAAATGCATTCCGTGCCATCATTATCTTTTCCTCGTCATAGTCCACCCCGGTAATAGTCCTTCCGGAAGAGGTCAGTGCAAGCATACCTGAGAGGAAGCCATAGCCGCATCCAACGTCAACAACCCTTGCGTCACGGGGGACTATTTCATTAAAGAAGCGATAATCCTTTTCAAGATTCAGCTTTACCCTCATATACCATTCAAGAACAGGGCCCTTGAATATATAACGATGGATCAGAGGCATCCTCATATAGTCCGGGGTTTCAAGTTCAGCGCTTAATGCAGTAAATTCCCTGCGGTAAAATGCTGTTAGCTCCTGTGCCTGACTTAGGTAACTTATTCCACCTGACGTCATACTCCCCTGTGGTTTAATTTTGTCAAAAAACTTCAGGCTTATCTGTCCACGTCTGAGCAAGAACTCAGACTTGGGCAACACATGATAAGCCCCGTGCATCATTACAGGTTGTATTTCCAGTCCCAGGGCATCAGCAACAGCAAAGGCGCCCTGATGGAAGCGGTGTATTTTGCCATCTACACTACGACTGCCCTCAGGGAAAATCAATATCGAATAACCATTTGCGATCTTATCCTTCAGAAAGTCGACTCCCTGTTCAAATCCCTTGAATGCCGGGTAATAATCTGCAAAACGGATAAAGGCTCCATAGAAAACATTGTAATAGACCCATCTGTTTGTAAATACTATCAACTTAGGATAGTGGGCCAGTAAGATAGCCAGATCAAGGTGGGACTGATGGTTTGAAATAATCACTGCAGGCTTTGACACATCAGCCTTCTCCTTACCGATAACACACTTCTTTATTGGAAACACCATTGCAACAACCAGCTTTGAGCTCTGATGTATCAAGTAGGCCATAGCAGCTTTTTTGCTAATCCTGGATATCGGCAGCACAGCCAGCAGAGGCACCAACAATGTCAGTATCAGTGCTAATACGAGAAAACCAATAAAAGTAACGCCAGAAATAACTGCATCGGCTAAGCACAGGGGCTGCCTGCGTCTGACTCCTTTGGAATATACAAGGTGTCTGAATAGACGAGGTGTTAGTATAAAGGATATTATCAGAACGGAACTAATGCCTATTATGGATACAAGGGCTATGGATTTGATGGCAGGGTGGCCGGCAAAGACCAGTACACCAAAACCCCCTATCGTAGTAAGAGCTGACATCAGCACCGACACCTTGTATCGAGGTAGGTGATCCCCTCCATACTTGTAGTTGTCTGTCATTCCGCTTACAAGCAGAATGCTGTAGTCAAGACCTAGTCCGAAGATAAGACTTGAAATAATAACATTGAATATATTGAATTCTATGCCTGTCAGCCCCATAATGCCGAGGGTCCATATCCAGCCGGTAAGTATCGGGATAAAAGTTACAACGGCCAGTTCCATGCGACCAAAGAACAGCAGTAGTATTACAAATACTATCAGCATTGACAGCCATGACAATCTGTTGAAATCCTCACGCAGTATGTCCAGGAGCCTGTTGATCATCAGCTGCTGGTCAAAGATTACTAGTTCAGGATCATCTGTTAGCACATTTATAAGCTGGGGTTTCTTATCGGGCTCAGCCTTCAGCACTGAGGCCACGTAGTATTCACCTCCACTTTCGCTTATAAAGTTCTTCAGGAAGGCATCTATCACAGGACTGAAGTGAGAGGCATCCTTTACCTCAAATTCAGCGTCAAGCAAAGCATAGAAGCGTCCGAATGCTTCCTCCTTTATTTTGAAAGATTTCCCTGCTTCTATCAGAGCAGATCGAAGCATCTGCTTCTTTTCGGATGTCCAGTAGCTGGTCCACCTCTCAATCTTCTGTTGTTGTGTTTTACTGCCAGGAATAAGTTTTACTGCCGAAGTAAGACTTCGTGCATAGCCATCCTTAACAATACCATTGAGGAATTCAAGACTCTCCTCACTTTTGTCAATAGCCTCTGAAAGGCTTTCTCCATGACTGAATACAAAGACTGCACTGTTGGCCTGGGCACTTATCTTCATCAGATCTTTCTGGGCGGCAGTCAACTCCTCTGATTGGTAGTTGAGTGCAGAGATATCACTGTTAAACCCAAGTCGTTTAACTGAAACAGCAAAGACAACGGTTAATATCAGGACTATTCCTACAAGAATATTGCGACTGTGCAAATCGGGCTTTACAAGTGAGTCGAACAGCTCCGCCCCCCTGTTGCCACTATCAAACTTAAAATTACGGGCTAAAATCGGTAAAGCAGTAAGAGCTATCAGACATGAAACGAGTATACCAAGGGTCGAAAACAAGCTCAACTGTTTGAGAGCCTCAGAGCGCAGGACGTAGATACAAAGCAAAGCTGCTGCTGTTGTTAGAGCGCTTAAGAATACAGGCATCGACACCTTTTTGAGGGACTCAAGCACAGAGTTGGCTTCCCTGGCATGGGCAAATATGTGAAGAGAATAGTCGATAGTGATACACAATAATATTGCTCCTACTCCCAAGGCAATTATTGAGACCTCTCCCATTATCAGGCTTACTCCGAGCAAAGCAATCAAGCCCCCGGTGCAGGCGGGGATAAACAGCATAAAGATCATCCTAAGCTTCCTGAAGTAAAGACGGAAAAGGATACATAGGAATATGATGGACATAGAAACAGTCACCAGAATATCCTGCTTAACCTGACGGGAGTTTTCCACTGCTACCAGAGTCCCGCCATAGGCCCTGACCTTAAGGTCAGGTATAGCAAACTCTAATGAGTCTGTACTTTCGCTGATAATATCGGCAAGGCGACCATTTTCCCTTGTATTGGAAGAGGGGTATTGAGGATTGATAAACATCATCAGATGCTTATGATCTGATGTAAAGATATGCCCCCTGTAAACTTCGAAATTCTCATCAATATTAAAGGCCGACAATTTGCTAAGCGCAGTGGATGCAATATTAAGAGGGTCGGAAAAGAAAAACTTTCTTGTAGCTATACCTGCCGGGGAAATAAGTGTACGGTAGCCAGATTCAACCTGCGCATGAATGATTTCAGGGCTGAGAATGCTGTCAAGTCTCTGGTAATCCGCCTCATCCATATAGAATGGCAGGTTTTCCTGCACAAAATCAAACAAGCCCATTATTGTTGACTGGTCCACCAGGAAGTCAATCTCTTCTATCAGGCTGCTGTCACGGGTTACTGACTGATAAAAGAGCTCTGCCCCTTCAAGCAGCTTGTCCTCATCTACCTTTGTTGTGTCCCTAAGTGAAAATGTGATTACAATACGTTCTGCCAGTTCGGAACTGTTGAAAACATCTGCAATCGCATTTATGCGTTCGTCACGTGGAATAAGTGTGCTGACATCTTCTGTGAAGGATATTCGTGTAACAAAGAAAACCGATACTGCCACCAGCAGTATCGAAACAACAGCCGTCACGGCTAGGTGTTTCAGCAAAAACCTGTATATCCTGACAAAAATATCGTTCATCTATTTCCTTTTAAAAAGAACCAGAAGCATATATGATAATGCTCCGGCTATCAGTCCTGCTATACAGGACAGACCTACTGCCCCTATTAAGTACTGGACCAGATTTCCCTTGACCCCACTAATTGACAGTTCGACATCCACCGCCCATGATCCGTCTCCCATCATATAGCCCCCAAGGACGTAACTCAGGTAAATAATAAAGGGAATCATAGGTGGCAGACTTATGTTGGCTGCTATAAAAAAGATTGTCTTGTTGAGCGACAGCAGATGGGCAATTATAAATCCCACTAACAACTGATAACCCCATATAGGGAAGATACCCATAAAAACTCCAAAAGCTATTGCGGCAGCTATCTCGAAATTGCTCAACGATGTTGCAGTTGCCTTGGCCTCCCAGTAAATATCTCTAAGTGATTTTTTGCTATACTCTCTGTACAAGCGTCGGGGATGATACCATAGCAATGCAAGAAGTACAAGTACAGTATTGAGTATGCTGATACGTGCAAAGTCTTTGAATGGTCTAAAGTGGCTTACCCTTTCCTCTCTGGGGGGGTAATAAACATCAATGGGGGCAGCCGAGATACCTACACCCTTCCATGAAGCCCTGACAAGTACCTCTACTTCAAACTCATATCTGCCACTAAAAAAGCGCATATTGTGCAAGGGCTCAAGCGGATACAAACGATAGCCCGACTGAGTGTCAGGCATATCAAGTCCGGTAGTCACCTTAAACCAGAAGTTAGAGAACTTATTTGCAAAACCGCTTTTGCTGTTCATATTCTTCTGATTAAGATTCCGTGCGCCAATAATAATGGAATTTGGCTGATCGTCAATAAGTTTGAGGAATGCATTTAGGTCCTTAGCATAATGCTGACCGTCCGAATCAATGGTAATGGCATAACGATAGCCCCTGGCCCAGGCTTCCCTGAATCCAGTCTTAAGTGCATGCCCCTTCCCCTTGTTGACGGGATAGCTAATAATGCTGACTTTGTTGTATTTGCTGAGTATTTCAAGTGTAGAATCAGTGCTGCCGTCATTAACGACAATGACGTCGTCAGAGTAGCTGAGCACATCGTTAATCACTGCATCCAGGAAGGAAGCGTTATTATACGTAGGAATAATAACACAGCACTGCTTTTCCTTAAACAAGGCTTTAGAGGCCATATCCATCTCGATACTCGCCATTTAGCTTCAACACTTTACGTTCCCCATCTGCCAGAGTGGCATTAACTTCCACCGCATCACCATTCTGCCTGTAACTGATCTCAACGCTGAGTTCTTCATCATCGAAGGGATTGTGCATAGAAAGAAATTTGATATCTCTGGCACTGCCAAGCATAAGCGGCTTGCCAAGAACCTCCGACACGATTGCCCTGATAAGCCTAAGCTGGCAAACCCCAGGTGTAACAGGAGCACCGGGGAAATGACCCAGGTACACAGGGTGCTCTTTGTTAAACCTGGCTGTGGCAATTATCTTACCTTCTTCGGTACCAACAATACTATGCTCAAACAAATCCCTGAGTTCCATCAGTTCATAACATTTACACGTTCCATTCTTACCTGCAAAGGGACTCCGCGGTAGGAAAACTTAATACTCGTTGGTTCGGCACCCTGGCCGAACCCAAACTCAGCCTTTATTACTGTAAGGGCATTGCCCCTGTATTTTGCTCTTTGAAGCAGACCGTAATTTCCGTAAATATATACAAAACTATCCGACAAATGGCGGAACTTCAGCTTCCTAAGCTGACGACATTCTATATTTCTATCCTTGATTTTCCTGATATAGGTGGGGTCCTGAATCAACATCCTGAAGTTGGCCCCTATTAGCTTGATAAGCTTCTCATTGCTGAAAAACTCTTTGGCCGATACAGTTGTGAAACTGTCATCCTTGTATTTTAGATTCATCAGCGTGGGTCCAAATTCGGAGAGGAAGACTATATGTACCGAACTGTCAGCATGCATCTGCTTAATAAGTACAAGGCCGCTAAACTCGTAGTCGCGAAATTTAATGAAGATCCTATAGAGAAGAGAATTGTATGATGTGCCAAATACCATGCTGCCTCCCGGCAAAACATTTGACTTTTCAACAGAACGCTCCTCGGGATTACGTGTTCCCAAAGGATTGTCTGTAACTCCAGCAACAGCACGAGTTGCCGTAAGCAGCAGGCTACTTAATATCAAAAATACTTTCAGGGATCTCATTATTCAGCTTCCTGTTGATAAAGGTAATCTGGGTATAGTCTGTTTCCGTTTCATGCATCACAACCTTCTCTGCACTAAGGTCAAACTTTGAAAGATAGATCTCAGTGGTTTGCAGGAAGCCTTTAAGAGCAGCATCTATTGGACGTAGCCTGAGCAGGTAAAAACGGTCATTCTCGTACATCTCAATCTCGAAGCGTTTGTCACCGGCCAGCGTGCCTCTGGCAATCTTCAGAATCAGGTCGTTCATCTCTCTGAACGCCGGATTGCCTGCCACATCATAGACCTTTACCTTGACGCCATCTTTGATATAGAAGCTTCCGTTGCGTATTGCAATGATATATTCGTAAGGCTCATCATACTGCCACCTTAGTTTGCTTTCATGCTTGTACCAGAACTTGCCCTTGCTGACCAGGACTTCATCAAGATATTCCATCTTTTTTTCCTGCACAAAGTCACTTGTTATAGAACTCACCTTCAGGGAATTATCCATTATCTTCTTCTCAACCACAGCGGGGTCAGCTACAGGTCTGTAACTCTTGTCCTGTCCGTAAACTGTAGTTACAGCCAACACTAACAATGATAGTACCAGGTATCTCATAATATTTTATTTAGTTATGAAACAAGGGTGTCTAGATTAACGCATCTGTAGCCCTTTTTCTTAAGATACTGCAATAAGCTCTCCAAAAGTGGAACTATGTTTGCCGAAGTATCATGCAATAACACTATATCTCCACCTTTCAGTTTCTTTACTATCCTTTTGAGCACAAGCTCTGCGTTCTCATTTTTTGTATCGAAGGACCTTATACTCCATCCGGCAATTTTCAGGTTCAGCCCTTTCAAAGCAGCAGCAATCATAGGGTTGGTGACACCAAAAGGTGGACGAAACCATGGATGCTTAATTCCTGAGACGTTCTCAAGCACAGACCTTGCTGTCAGTATATCCTCTCTTATAATTTGCGGACTCATAAGAGGGAAACTGCTACTGTGTGACCAGGAATGATGACCTACAAGATGCCCTTCTCTGATCATTCTCCTAACTATTGCCTCCTTACCAGTAATCCGGCTACCGATTAGAAAAAAACTTGCTTTTGCATTATATTTCTCAAGCAGGTCGATAATCTCTACGCTCGTCTCACATGGCCCGTCATCGAAGGTCAGGGCTACCATATCCCTTTTCTCCCTGTTGCAGGTCACTACCTCTACATAGACTCCTGATGCTATACTTGCTGAAGCCCAAACCAGCAGAAAAAGCAAAAGGCTGGCCCACACTACCCCACTAATCAGCCTGGCCTGAGGACCCAGATCTGCTGCAAAGAGCAGCAGCATCCCGGCAACAAAGACCGTGAGGATCAGTAGTCTGTTAGACCTTCCTGAGGAGAATAAGCGAAAATTCGGCATTCTTGTTGTAGCTAAATATCAAAACATTCTTTATATCCCTTCCTTCCACTTTCCTTGCAAGGACAGAAGCCGGAACTTGTCCGGTGATTATAGCCCTGTGAGCCATAAACATAGCAAATCCCGCTGCACTCATATACTCCCCGCAAAGCTTTTTATAATAAAGCAGGGAAGCCTCTGCAAAATACTCCTCACTTACTTTATACCAGCTATTTACAGATGCATCACCTGTTCTACCCGACACGAGCAAGTCAATATTGTCTTTTGTCAGTTGGTTGCGCTTCAGGAATGCATCCAGTCTGGCTATCAGCTCATCTCTGCTACCTGCCTTGCTGAACACCTCAATATCGTCCAACTTTGCCAAAGCCCCATTGGGATCTTTACTTAGAAGGAAGAAGGATGCTCCTTCAGAATAGAAAATTTCATTATCAGCACAATCTGCTTCCTGCATCAGGGTAAATGCTGTATCATTAAGTTCATCAACAGCTCCGGTCAGCACCAGGCCTGCCTCTCCATCCTCGATAAGCATAGCTGACTCAAGTAGTGAGGATGCAAAGGAGAGGTTTTTTTGTGAGAAAGTAAGATTATGTCCTCTACAACCAAGCATCAGGGCTATCTGCCCTGCAATAGTGTTGTGGGTTGATTGAATAAAGGGCGTGGGATTAAGCATCTGCTCATCGTTTTCGATGAGCAGGTCGAGAAACCTTACTGTATCATCCATACACCCCAGTCCGGTACCAACCACTATGGAATCTGGCTTTTCAACACCGGCACGTTTCAGACATGCAGAGGCAGTGGCAACGCCCATTCGGAGCAACGAACTCATTCGCCTTATCAGGCGGGCATCAATATACTGCTTGTAATCGGGGGTCTGGGCTCTGAGAACACTTTCAGTGGGTTGCTGCACACTACAGTCGGGCATCCCCTCGCTGCCAAAAGTATCCTGGCATGAAATAGCTTCTGAAGAAAGTATATAGACTGCCATAGCTTATCTTGAAAAAACAAGGGTTGAATTATTACCTCCAAAGCCGAAGGAGTTGGACAATACAGTCCTTACAGGCCTGCTTATCAACTTGGTAACAGGAGCCACACCAAATTCAACTATTGGCTCGCTGAAGTTGAGGTTGGGAAAGATCAGTCCATGCTCGATTGCAAGTATTGAAATCACTGCTTCAACACCCGCCGCAGCGCCAAGGGTGTGACCTGTAAATGCTTTCGTTGAACTGAAGGGAGGTAGCGTATCGCCAAAGACCCGCTTCAGGGCAAGACCTTCGGAAAGGTCATTATTTGAGGTACCTGTACCATGTACGTTGATATAGTCTATCTCATCGGGCCTAAGTCCGCTCATTTCAAGGGCCTTGCTCATAGACATAAAGGCTCCTTCGCCGTCCGGCGAGGAAGCCGTCTGATGATAAGCATCATTGGCATTGGCATATCCGGCAAGGCTGCAATAGCTCTTAGCAGCTCTTTCCTTTACAGAACTTTCCTTTTCTATAACAATAAAACCGGCTCCCTCACCAAGGTTGAGCCCCCTGCGGTTTTGATCAAAGGGACAGCACCATTCCCTGTCAAGTATCATCAGGGCGTTGAACCCATTGAGGGTAAAACGGGACAAGGGATCAACGCCACCCACAAGTACTGCATCCAGGTAGCCGTGGTGTATCAGCCTAGCACCATGCATTATAGCATTGGCAGCAGAAGAGCATGCGGTTGACAAGGTACTGCGGTAAGCATCAATTCCAAGATACTCGCCAAGCTTATCAGTTGAATCACCTGAGGGGTGTGTTTGTACAAAGCCAGATGCTAAGTCTCTGGTAGGATAGCTATTTTCGCTCTTATCCATCCCCCCTACGGTGGTGGCTGAGATAATTCCGATACGTCGCCCACCAAAGTCACCCGGCTTAAAACCAGCATCAAGCAGAGCTTCGCGCCCAGCACTAAGGGCCAGCAGGGAGGTGCGTGTATGCCTGATCCTGTCCTCTTCGCTGATAGCCAGAATGTCGAACAGTTGCTCGTTGCTCAGCTTAACCTCACCAAGCATGAACTCATCCTTGTGCCTGGTCTGCAGAAACTGCGCACGACCAATCCCGGTTCTGCCGCTGCTGAGTGCCTCAAGGCACTCCTGCACATTGCTGCCTATTGCCGAGATAAGCCCTATACCGCTTATCAGGATCTTTTCACTATTAGCTCCCTGCATGCTCATTGTTTATTATTTCCTGTTCTTTTCGATAAACGCAGCCAGACTGTCAATCGACTGCATGGCATCCTTACCGTCGGCAGGATTGCTGATCTTGATACCATACTCCTTCTCAAGCAGCACGATAATCTCAAGTGCATCAATAGAATCAAGTCCCAGTCCCTCACCAAACAATGGTGCAGACGAATCAATGTCAGCCGGTGTTATATCTTCAAGATTAAGTTGCTCAATCAACTCCCCCTTCAACTTTTCACGTAAATCCATACTAATATATCTTTTGTGTTCGGTTATTTTTTCTTTATCAGACTGAGCTCAGCTATATACTTGCCATTCTCGTCGTAATCCACAAAACCGCTGATACAAAACTTGGTTTTGCCCTCGGCCATTAATACCTTTAAATAATTCTCATGTTCCCTGCTCTCAGGACCATCCTGCACAAGCATTAGTTCCTCGCCCCTGAAACAATGACGAATAGCAATCTCACCACTTACAATATTGGCTAAGGTATAGACAAAAAGTGCAGGACTGGGAATATCGTTCATAGTACGGCTATACTCAATGTCGGCATGCAGGGACGAAGCCCTGCATCCCAGTACCAAAGCCTTTTGATCTGGATCGGCAACCTTCACCTCATCAAGATCTTTAAGTAGGAATTCTGCAGCCAGAAAGCCCAGTTTACACATATCCGACATCTTGTAAAACTTGGGATATTCGGCCCCGCTTTCCTTGTATAATGTTTTGGCAAAGGAAGGAAAGTCCTCACCCGGCAGGTAAAGCACCTCCTTACCGTCACATAGCACGGCATTATCCTTTATACTTAGATATCTGACAGTTTCCAACTTAAACGTTTTTTCTTATCAACACGGCTGCATTGCTTCCGCCGAAACCGGAAGCAAGTTTAAGCACTGAATTTATCTCGTGTTTGAAATTATCCCTTATTACATTTATCTGTTCACTTACCCCATATTCCTCAAAGCCCCTTGTACCGATACCCACACCGGCTTTCATTGACTCAATGCTAATAATGGCTTCGAGCAGTCCGGCAGCACCCAGGGTATGTCCGAAATAGCCTTTAAGGCTGTTGACTGGCACATCGTTTAGTCCAGATCTGCTGACGGCTATCGACTCCATATTATCATTATAGGGAGTCGCAGTGCCATGGGCAGAAATAAGATCCGGCCTTGCCCCCTCAAGGGCATCACGGATAGCAAGGAACAAGCCCTCACCGGTTCGGGAAGGACCTGAGATATGGTTTGCATCATTATGCATAGCACCTCGTACCAATTCGATATCTCCCTCCATTGCATCTCCGGCTTCAAGAAGGATTGAAGCTGCCCCTTCTCCAAGGTTTAGTCCGTCCCGTCTTGCATCAAAGGGCATACAGCCACTTGCACTAAGCGACATAAAGGACTGAAAACCGGAAACTATAAAACGGGAGATAGCATCTGCACCAAGTATCACAGCCCTGCGATACAGTCCGGCCTTAATCATCCTGGTGGCAAGCACCATAGCTGCCAAACCTGAGATACATGCGTTTGAAATCACCAGGGGCTTAGTTGTAAAACCAAAGTGATTGGCAAACAGCTGAGCCGTATGCCACAGGTGCAACCTTTCAGGATACTGTGAGATGGTCTTATCAGCACAGGTTGTCACAACCGGACCCTTATCTGTAGCAGCATGATTATCACGATTATCAATCCCTCCCTTCTGCACTATGTCCTCTATCTTAGCACAGGCAGCAGCTTGATCTCCCTTAGCCTGACCGGCTGTTGCCGCTGGCTCAAGTAATTCTATATTGCCCTTGGTAGTTGAAAGTATAAAGAGGGTATCAGCAGATGCAAGATCTATGTCTTTATCGTGTAACAGGTAACTAAGGCTAAGAAGTCCTATCTTTTCAAAACGGGTATATCCCTTGTCCTCACCTACTACAGAAGCAAAAGCACTATTGAGGCTATTTTCATCTATCAGCGCCAAATGCAGCGGCTGTGGAGACAAATCCTTTCTATCCCTCAGTTTTACCCCACTATTGCCTGCCAGTATTTTACTGAAGTTTTCTTCAGTACTGAAGCCCAGTGGCGATACAATATTCGTTGCCTTAACCAAAATCGACATTACTCTGCTTCTTAAACTCTATATCAATCCGTTCTTTTTCTTCCACTCATGATAAAATGGAGGATTTGCAAGCTCCATACGCCCCTCAAGGTCAGTAAAGACCTGTACCGTGCGAGCCTTTGCCAGCAATTCGCCATC
Source organism: Xiashengella succiniciproducens (assembly GCF_023674465.1). Classification (GTDB taxonomy): domain Bacteria; phylum Bacteroidota; class Bacteroidia; order Bacteroidales; family Marinilabiliaceae; genus Geofilum; species Geofilum succiniciproducens. The sequence continues at coordinate 2,647,837 of NZ_CP098400.1, forward strand.
CGATGACCTGAATATCTTGTAGTCAAAAACCAGCTTTGCAGCTTCTGTGTTGACATAGCTTGTCTCAACTACCAAAACATCACCAAAGACTGCCGGCTTAAGATAATTAAGCTCCATTTTAACAATGGGAGTAAGGTAACCGTTGGCATAGATCTCATGGTAGCCGGCACCATGTTCCCTTCCGAAGGCCTCACGACCATCCTCCAGGAATTTGACATAGTTGCCATGCCATACCACTGCCATTGAGTCCACTTCGCTAAAGCGAACCCTGACCTCTATTCGGTTTACCAGTTTTTTATCACCCACTTTACTGCTCCTCCTCTATTTATTCTTCAAGGAAAATCCTCATTTCGCATTCGGCAATTAGCTTACCTTCATGCCTGACGACACCCCTGATCAAGTCGACATTCATCACCTTACCGATCAGTTCCACTGTCGTGTTAATCTCACAACCCACAGGAGGCCGTTTGCTGACCTTAAGTCCACGTACGCTCCCTATAAAGCCCCTCTTGACCGGTGTTCCATCCCTAAGCGAAACCAAGCCACTCATAGCAGCTGCGCTCTGGGCAATATTTTCAACCAGTCCTTCTTCCGAAAGCTTTCCATCACTGCAAAACAGGTTGTCTGCCTTAATCTCAAGTGCGGTAGTTACAGTACCCTCACCTGCATCAATAACTCTCCCCACCATTATCATGGGTTCCCGCTGAGGTATCAGCTTCCTTATATCTATTTGCGTAAGTTCCATTTACTGTACCTAACAACAAAAGTCTGAAACCGGCACTCATGGGCGCTACCCGTGAATCAAACTACAGATTATTTTGCTATTAATAGCTTAGTTGTTCTTTACTTTACATTTAAACAGGGTGTGACTTACACCAATATCATCTATTTCTTCAGCTACATAAAGCCCAGCCCTCTCAATCAACTTAAGCATATCTTCCGAGTGATACATCTGGCTGCAACCGTTAGCCATATTTGTAAAATACAAAGAGGTTGCATGCAGGCTGTAAGTGGATGCCTCAAACTTCTGTCTGTCCCAGTAAGTCTCCATAATATACAAAGAACCACCTGTCCCTTCAAGAGATGCCTTGGCACGAAGCAGAAGCTGGAGTATGTCTTCCTGAGAGAAGCAGTCGAGAAACTGGCTCATCCAGATTACATCAGGACCTTTGGGAAAGGGTTTGCTGTGGTCTAGCAGGTTGATGGCTACACCTGAGATCCTGTCTGCAAAACCTGCAGCACGGGCATTAACATACGCCTTCTCGAGTTGACCCGGGTGGTCAAGTATTGTAACGTTGATATCAGGGTTAAACCGGCAGCAAATCATTGCAAATTTCCCCGTGTTTCCACCTACGTCCAACACCCTCTTAACTCCATTACCCAGCACCTTTGGCAAAATTTCAGGGAAGGCATAGTCAGAGTAAAAATGGTCGAAAGCAAACCAGCTCTTTTGTACGTGTTCAGGTAGTTGAGAAAGACCTTCATAGATAGTCTCCCATTCACCAAACACCTTAAGGCCTGTAGGCTTTCCGGTCTTGATAGACTCGGTGAGACTAAACATCCCAAGATAGTTGACATCATGAACAAAATCCATATTGACTCTGGTCAACTCATCACTAAGAATATACCACCCGGTCTTGGTCAGGATATACTTATCATCCTCTACCCTAACCATCTCAAGGCTCAATCCTGCTTCTAGGAGGACCTTGACACCATAGACCGACAGATTCAGCTGTGAAGCTATCTCATCCATTGTTATTCCTTCCTTGCGACGACTTTTTATAAGTTCAAGTATCCCCAGGTCGCGTAGAGCCTTAGCGGCTTGAAACATAATGGGCCCAAAGGCTATCTTCTGGGCATCATACTTGGCCTGCAAGGCTGTTTTCTCGTCTGAATCGTAATTCTGCTTCATGAGCTCTTATCTAATTAGGTAATAGATTTCTTCTATGATTTGGCAAGTGCCTTAACCTCTTCTTCCCAAAAAGGGAAGTAATTGAACCACTGATGAGGATACTTACTTAATATATTCTCAAGACTTGCTACGTACTTCTCGACCATAGCCTTAAGCTGTTCCTGCCTTTGCTTCAACTTTGATGGATATGGGAATAGCTCCGGAGGAGTTGCATAAAAATGATAGCGACGTGTTCCTTCTTTTAATGTAAAGACAAAAGAAACGGGGACTCCAAACTTTGAGGCCATATACAAAGGTCCTACTGGAAACTTTGCCCTTGCTCCCAAAAAATCCACGCTGACCACATCATTGCCTTCAACGTAGCGGTCGCCATGCATCACTACAAATTCATTCCGGGCAAGGGCTTCTTTGATCTTTATCAAATGTGAAAAATCATCCTGAATGGGGATGACTTCAAACTTACGTTCTATTCCGTATCTTCCTAATAAATTCCTGATATTTTGATGCTCGACGTCGAGCATCAAAACATTCACCTTACAGTCTATTCTATCGAGCAGATTGCCGGCAAGCTCCCAATTGCCCATATGGGCACCTATCAACATTCCGCCCTTGCCTGCAGCAGCCATCTGATGCAGATATTCCTCTCCCTCGTAATTAAATGTAAATCCGGGATTCTTCTTCACCATAAAGGCAATCTTGTCAATCAGGATCTCTCCAAGAAGTCTGTAATTCTGGTATATTGCCATGAAAAACTTCAAGCCTTCCAACTTGTGTATTCTGCGAAAGTAAAACTCGATATTCCTGCTGCGAACAAAGAGAAAATAATACAATGCAACGATACGCAAAAAAAAATAACTGACACTAAGATTCGTCTTCCTGATCAACAGAATGAAAAAGCTATAGCCAAAGGTTCCGCCCCTTGATTTCCCGGACCAATTTGCCATACCGGAGTTATTACTGCCTGATGCGTTGCTCTATATAATTGTACATATCTTCAAGAGTCCTGACTTTAGCCATCTCATCACGGGTTGCCTTGAAACCAAATTCCTGCTCAATAATAACTACTATATCAACAAAATCAAGACTTTCGATACCAAGATCGTCTGTAAGGAGAGCTTCGGGCACCAACTTGCTCTCTTCAACTTCAAATTCCTCAGCAAGAAAACTATTTATGATCCTTGCTATATCTTCCCTTTGCATATATATCTATTTATTGAATTTCGTAATTATCAATGTTGAGTTGGTTCCCCCAAATCCGAATGAATTGGACAACACAGTGTCCAGCTTCGTTTCCCGTGTCTCAGGTACTATATTAAGTCTGGCCAGATCCTCGTCAGGCTCATTGAAGTTGATATTGGGTGCGATGAAGGAATTCTCCATCATCAGTATTGAATAAATAATTTCACTTGCTCCTCCCATCCACATCTCGTGACCGGTCATTGACTTTGTAGAACTAACCGGAGTGTTGCTGTCTCCAAAAACTTCAAGTATTGCCTTGCCCTCATTCAGGTCACCCAGCGGGGTTGATGTGGCATGAGCATTGATATAATCAATATCTGAGGGCTTCATATCAGCTGCCTTCAGTGCACGAATCAATGACTCCCTGGGGCCTTCAACACTTGGCACACTAAGGTGAGTTCCATTAGATGAAAAGCCATATCCTTTAATCTCAGCGTAGATTTTTGCACCTCTGCGTATTGCTGACTCCAGGCTTTCAACTACAAGTGTAGCTGCTCCTCCTGATGGGACCAAACCATTACGGGTTTTATCAAAAGGTCTTGAAGCTTTGTGAGGATCATCCTCATATGTGGAAAATGCAGCAAGTCCGTCAAAGCTACCCATGGACTCCGCATTTATCTCCTGACCACCACCACAGATTATCATATCCTGATAACCGTGGGATATAAGTAAATATGCAAGTCCTATGGCATGAGAACTACTTGCACAGGCCCCACTTATTGTAAGATTTATTCCTCTAAGCTTGAGTATTACAGACAGGTTCATGCTGATAGTCGAATTCATCGACTGGAAAATAGAACCTGAGCCTATTAGTGAAGTATCGCGCTTCTCGCGCATTATGTCAATTGCTTCGATAACAGGTATTGAAGAACTGTCATTTCCGTAAAGGATACCAGCCTCATTTTCCTTGAAAAAATCCGGATCAAGTCCTGCAATCTTAAGGGCTTCCATAGTGGCTGCATAGGCATATTCTCCCTGCTCGGGCAGACCTACCCTTTCACGACGTGACAAATGACCCTTCAGATTGGGCCTCTCAAGAATACCGGTCAGGCATGACCTAAAACCGAATTCCTTTCTCCTCTCATCTATACCAATTCCAGACCTCCCCTCATAAAGGGATTTGGTTACAGATTCAATGTCGGTACCAATTGTTGAGTATATTCCAATTCCGGAAATTACAACTCTTTTCACTCGAATAGTTTTGGGTTAACAAAAACCAGTTGGAAATAGCGACAAAACTACAAATAAAATCAAATAATGCAAACGAAGCGTAATATTTAGAAACTGAAAATCATACGGCTCAAATTGCATACAATTTCATCAATGACTCCTTGCCGGTTTTCATCAAAAATTCTAATTAGCGAAAAATGTTTAACAAAATCTTGTTGGAAAGGACATTTTTTAAATATTATTTTGTTGTCAAACTCATTGTGGTATTATGGTACTGGAATCAATAATTCTATTTTTCCTTGTCGGTATTGTTTTGGTTGGAGTTGGTGTCAGTCTCGCCCAACTACTGTCTCCCAAATCAGAAAACAAATCAAAATTCGAGGCATATGAATGTGGTATTCCTGTAAAGGGTGGCTCATGGATGCAGTTTAACGTTGGTTATTACATGTATGCCCTGATCTATTTGATTTTCGATGTAGAGATTATATTCCTTTTCCCTTGGGGAGTCGTAATGCGTCACATCGGACCTACAGCCTTTGTTGAAGTATCAATATTCTTTCTGGTTTTGGGATTGGGTTTAGCTTATGCATGGAAGAAAGGAGCTCTTAAATGGCAATAGATATAAAATCAATGAAAGAGGAAGACTTCAATGATAATGACACATTGGAGCTCTTTGAAAAATCAGGTGGTAATATATTAATGACCACACTAGATGAAGTTATTAATTGGGGACGGAGCAATTCACTCTGGCCATTAACCTTTGCTACAAGTTGTTGTGGTATTGAAATGATGGCAGCTGGTGGTTCTCGTTTTGACTTTGCCCGTTTCGGAATAGAGGTGTACCGCCCCTCTCCCCGTCAGGCTGACCTGATTGTTGTTGCTGGTACCATAGTACACAAAATGGCACCTGTGTTAAAGCGACTCTACGATCAGATGGCCGATCCCAAGTGGGTAATAGCAATGGGTTCGTGTGCCATCTCAGGCGGACCGTTTTACTGTAACTCATATTCCGTAGTACGTGGTGTAGATCACATTATTCCTGTTGATGTTTATGTACCGGGCTGCCCTCCACGTCCGGAAGCTTTGCTTTATGGAGTAATGCAGTTGCAGCGTAAAATTAAGGCTGAAGGTAAGGATACACGTACAAAGACCCGCCGTGACTTCATTTAACAGTTCAAATTATAACTTCTGAGTATCAATGGACAATCAAGCTCTTCAGACTCTGTTAAGTGAAATACTTCCAGACACAGAGATAATACAAGGGGGACAGTTTGTAGAAATAAATCTGGATCCCACCCACTTACACGAAGTTTTAACTATCCTGAAAAACAACGATCAATGCAGTTTCAATTTCCTGTTTTGTGAGACTGGTATTGACCTGAATGGAAAATTAGGCGTCGTGTACCATTTACGTTCTATAGAATTAGGTCACAGCTGTGTATGCAGGGTTTTTACTGAAAGCAGGGAAAACCCTGTATTGGATTCTGTGGCTGACTTGTGGTCAGCCGCTCTTTTTTATGAACGTGAGATATTTGATTTATTCGGGATTAAATTTAACAACCACCCGGACCTCAGGCGTCTTTTCCTTGAAGACGACTTTGTTGGTCATCCGTTACGTAAAGACTTTGAAGATCCTATCAATATCATTCGCAAATAGAAGATTATGCCATCAAACATTTCCGAGCCTCATCAAGTAATTATTGGAGAAGACGAGAAATATGTTGTCAACATGGGGCCGCAGCACCCTAGTACACACGGGGTTCTCAGGTTTGAGCTTACTATCAAAGGTGAGACAATCGTTAATCTTGTTCCTCATTGTGGATACATCCACCGTGGTATTGAAAAGATGTGTGAATCCAATACCTATCAACAGATCATCCACCTAACCGACAGGCTTGACTATATGTCGGCTCACCAAAATAATGAAGCAGTGAGCTTGTGTGTAGAAAAGGCCTTGGGAGTTGAAGTTCCCGAACGCGCCAAGGTGGTACGCACCATACTTTCAGAGCTTTCAAGACTTTCATCCCACCTTCTGTGGTGGGCTGCATTCGGGATGGATCTGGGTGCGCTTACATCATTCTTCTATGCAATGCGTGATCGTGAAGAGATCCTCGACATTTTTGAAGAGAACACAGGTGGAAGATTAATACAGAGCTATATCTGTCCTGGTGGTCTGATGTATGATATACAACCCAACTTTGCCCAGCGGGTAAAGGATCTGCTAGCTTATCTGCGCAAGAAACTTCCTGAATACGATAGGCTGCTCACAGGCAACGTCATTTTCCTAAATCGCACCCAGGGTATTGGACGCATGTCGAAGGAGATGGCTATTGATTATGCAGTTACAGGTCCTGCAGGACGCGGTTCTGGCTTTTCATGTGATGTCCGCAGGTATGAACCATATAGTGCCTATGACAGAGTAGAGTTTAAGGAAATACTCTATACCGAAGGTGACACCTTTGCCCGCTACAAGGTACGAATGGACGAGATGTGGGAATCAATGAAGATTATAGACCAATTGATAGACCAGATACCTGATGGTCCCCACACTGCCAAGATGAAGCCGGTAATAAAACTTCCTGCCGGTGAGTATTACCAAAGAGTGGAGACAGCCAAAGGAGAACTTGGCATTTATATAATCAGTGATGGTGAGAAAAACCCCTTAAGATTTAGGCTGCGTACCCCATGTTTCAGCAATCTCTTTGTAATAGACAAGCTGGCAGTTGGGACGAAGATAGCAGACCTAATAGCAATCTTCGGCTCACTTGACCTGGTAATCCCTGATATTGACAGATAGTTGAACAAATACATTGAACTGCAATGTCCTTTAATATTTACGATTTTACATCCTTCACGCAGTCAATTCACGATGGCCTTTCGTCAGTCATGGCTCCGGGCTGGGTTACATTCACAGAGTTGGTGATTGTTGGAATAGTGTTTCTTGCGTTTTATGCCTTAACCGGTTTGGCTCTTGTCTATATCGAACGTAAGGTATGCGCCTTTATACAAAACCGTGTAGGTCCAAACAGGGTTGGACCCTATGGGCTTTTCCAAACCGTTGCAGATGCCACTAAGCTTCTTCTCAAAGAGCTTTTGATGGTTCACAAGGCAGATAAGTTTTTGTTTAACCTTGCGCCCTATATTGTTATAGTAGCTTCATTTATGGCCCTGGGTGCCTTGCCTTTTGCCAAAGGGCTACATGCAATAGACCTGAACATTGGTGTCTTGTACATTTTGGCAGTAACCTCTCTTAGTGTATTAGGCATCTTGATAGCCGGATGGTCTAGCAACAGTAAGTATTCGTTGATAGGTGCAATGCGAAGCGGAGCCCAGGTAGTAAGTTATGAATTGTCAGTTGGTATGGCCCTGCTTACTGTAGTATTGTTTACTGGCAGCATGCAACTGTCTGTAATTGTAGAGAGCCAGGCCGACGGATGGTGGATTTTCAAAGGACATATTCCTGCATTTATTGCATTTATTATCTATATAGTAGCTTCTACAGCTGAGATCAACCGTGGTCCTTTCGACATAGCAGAGGCAGAATCTGAACTTGCAGCAGGGTTTCACACCGAGTATTCAGGTATGAAATTCGCTTTTTTCTTCCTTGCTGAATATGTGAATATGTTTTTTGTGGCAGGTCTTGCTGCCACAGTCTTCCTTGGCGGTTGGATGCCTCTGCATATTGGTGGATTTGAAGCCTTTAACCGTGTTATGGATTTTATTCCACCAATTATCTGGTTCTTCGGAAAAACATTTGCCCTGATCTATATTATCATGCTGTTCAAATGGACCTTCCCCCGCATCCGAATCGACCAGTTGCTTACCTTGGAATGGAAATATCTATTGCCTATCAATCTGTTCAACATATTGATAGTAGCCTTAATAGTGATGATGGGATGGCACTTTTAATGATTTGAAATTATATAGTATATGAACGGCTTTACTAAATACTTTTCCGACCTGTTCAAAGGTGTAAGCTCTCTATTAAAGGGTATGCGCCTGACTTCGGGATACTTTTTAAGTCCTGGAGAGATTGTAACGGAACAATACCCTGAAAACAGGGCTACACTAAAACTACCCAAACGTGCCAAAGGTGAAGTTATCATGCCTCATGATGATGAGAACCATCATCGCTGCACCGGCTGCGGGATTTGTGAAAACAGTTGTCCTAATGGTTCCATCCAGGTTATTACACGCAAAGAGGTAAACGAAGAAGGTAAAGCAATAAGGGTTATAGATAAACATATTTACCACCTTTCAATGTGTACCTTTTGTGGATTGTGTGTTAAGGACTGCCCTTCAAATGCATTGGCTTTTAGCAACAATTTTGAGCTTGCAGTTTTTGACCGCAACAAACTAACAAAAGTTCTTAATCGCCCAGGCTCTTCACTAAAAAAAGAAAATAAAGCATCATGAACTTGCACGAAATAGTATTTATCATATGCTCGGCTGTTATTCTGGTGTTTGCATTAATGACAGTTCTAAGCAGGAGAATTCTGCGATCAGCCACCTATCTGCTATTTGTTCTATTAGCTACAGCAGGAGCCTATGCATGGCTTGAATATCAATTTATGGCTGCCATTCAGATAGCTCTCTATGCCGGAGGTATTATGGTTATAATAATTTTCTCTATACTGCTTACACACCACATCCACCATAAATCCAAATCATTCCCATTATCCAAGATATTAACCGGATTCGGACTTGCATTGCTGACAGCTGGGACAAGCATTTATGTGATACTGGGGCATGACTTTAAGTATAAGGAAGCTGAGAAGATGGAAGTGGATATAGAGACAATAGGCAATCACCTGATTAGCACCGGAAGAGATGGCTACTCCCTCCCCTTCGAGGTAATTAGTCTTTTATTACTGGCTGTGCTTATTGGAGCTATAATCATAGCTAAAAAGGATAAACCACTAAATGAACAAGAAAACTAAAGTATCATGTTACATACTATACCACTTCATTATTGGTTGATATTAGGAACACTGATGTTTTTTATTGGTGTGGCCGGATTTATTATCCGTCGGAATCTAATCACCATCCTTATGTCTATCGAGTTAATGCTGAATGCAGTAAACATCAACTTCCTTGCAATTAACCGCTATCTGTACCCAGATCAGTTACACGGACATTTCTTTGCAATCTTCGTAGTTGCCATAGCTGCTGCGGAGGCATCATTGGTGATAGCTCTTGTCATTCATATTTACAGGAAGTTTCGCACTATCGATGTAGACCAGGTGGCAGATATGAGATTCTAGTAAAGAACTGATAAAATATTGATACCATGCAATCGTACGATTATACATTGTGGATACCGGTTATTCCCTTAGCGATATTTTTATTCCTTGGAATATTGGGGCACAAGCTAAAACCTAGTCTGGCCGGTATTCTCGGTACAGCAGGTCTGGGTATTGTAACCCTGCTTTCGTATTTAACCGCCATTCATTATTTCTGGGGTGGGGAAAGTGCTGAGACCATGCAGACTTTAATCCCTTACAACTTCACATGGCTGGCCTTTAGTGAGACGCTTGTAATCAGCATGGGCATACTGCTTGATCCCATATCTGCAATGATGCTGGTAGTAATCAGCACGGTTTCGCTCATGGTTCACATCTATAGTCTGGGTTACATGAAAGGCGAGCCTGGTTTCCAACGCTTCTATGCCTTTCTTTCATTGTTCACTTTCTCAATGCTGGGACTTGTGTTGGCAACCAATATATTCCAGATGTACATTTTCTGGGAACTTGTTGGTTTGTCCTCATTCCTGCTTATCGGCTTTTACTACCAGAAGCCGTCAGCAGTAGCTGCGGCCAAAAAAGCCTTTATTGTAACAAGGTTTGCCGATTTTGGATTCTTAATCGGGATCCTGATTATTTCATACTATACGGGAACTTTCGATTTTGGAATTCTAACAAATCCTGAAACATCACCAATTGCATCTATCACTGGCATATCCTTTATGGGGATATCTGTTGTATCCTGGGCTATGTTTCTGATATTTATCGGTGGTGCCGGAAAATCGGCTATGATGCCATTCCACATCTGGCTACCCGATGCAATGGAAGGTCCCACTCCTGTATCTGCCTTAATCCATGCTGCAACAATGGTTGTTGCCGGTGTCTATCTGGTAGCCCGCTTGTTTGTTGTGTACCACCTCTTTGCAGTAGATGTCCAGACACTTATAGCCTGGATAGGAGGAATCACTTCCTTGGTAGCTGCAATTATTGCAATTACTCAAATAGATATAAAACGGGTACTGGCCTTTTCCACCTTGTCACAGATAGGATATATGATGATGTCATTGGGTGTTTCCGGTTACGCGGGCGAAGAGGGTGTAGGCTATATGGCATCTATGTTTCACCTCTTTACCCACGCCATGTTCAAAGCCCTGTTGTTTCTGGGTGCTGGTTCCGTAATACATGCAGTACATAGCAACAATATGACAGATATGGGTGGTCTGCGTAAGTTTATGCCAATTACCCGCATCACATTCCTTATAGCCTGTCTCACAATTGCCGGTATGCCTTTCCTATCAGGCTTCTACAGCAAGGATGAAATACTTGCTGCTACATTCGAACACAATATGCCTTTGTTTGTGATTGGATTCTTTGTAGCAGGTCTTACGGCATTCTATATGTTCCGTCTGTACTTCAACATCTTCTGGGGAGAAGACAGGGAATATCATCACACTCCACATGAATCGCCATTGATAATGACTATTCCATTGATGATCCTGGCCTTTGCTTCTATTTCCTCAGGTTATTTGCCATTCGGCAAATTCATTACTGCCGATAAGCTACCCTTGTCATTGCATATCAACCCCTATATTGCTGGTTCATCAGTCTTTATAGGACTGGTGGGCATAGCCCTGGCATGGGTCTTATACAAGCATAAGAGCGACCTGCCCGATCGTTTGGCTGCAAGGGCAGGACGTTTTTATACTGCGGCTTTAAACAAGTTTTACTTTGATGAATTGTATCTGTTTGTAACCAAAAAGATTCTGTTCAACCTGGTATCACGTCCCATTGCATGGTTTGACCGCAATGTGATTGATGCTTCAATGGATGGTCTAGCGTGGATAACCAACTATGCATCTGACCGCATCAAGGGGATTCAGTCCGGACAACTTCAGATGTATGCAGCCAGCTTTATTGGCGGAGCAATAGGCTTATTATTGATTGTATTGTATTTGTTAGCGGAATAAAAAATGAACATACTTCATCTTTTAATTATCATTCCACTACTCACTACCGTGAGTGTCCTCTGTGTAAAAAGCATGAAGGCGGTACGCTGGGCTACCGCCGTGGGAATGTTTTTTCAATTATTGACAGCTATTACCGTATTACTGGTATATATGGGCATTCGCCAATCGGGTGACACATCCGAAATGGTACTTATGGACACCTATAATTGGTATCCATCCCTCAATATAACCTATGCTATAGGTGTTGATGGTATTTCCTGCGCCATGATACTGCTTACTGCAATTGTTATGTTTGCGGGGGTCTTTGCCTCATGGGAGATTGAATATCTGCAAAAGGAGTTTTTTGTTTCCTTAATTATATTGGCAACTGGTGTCTTTGGCTTTTTCATTTCATTGGACATATTCACAATGTTTCTCTACTACGAGTTAGCCGTGATTCCGATGTATATCCTGATTGGCATTTGGGGAACAGGTCGTAAGGAGTATTCAGCAATGAAGCTGACCTTGATGCTTATGGGAGGTTCTGCATTCATAATTGTCGCACTATTTGGTATCTACCACTCTTCCGGAGCTCCTGAACCTACATTTAACCTGCTTGAGCTGGGCAAGTATCCAATGTCTGAAGCTGCGCAGCGCTTCTTCTTCCCCTTTGCCTTTTTAGGCTTTGGCGTACTAGGTGCTCTTTTCCCTTTCCACACATGGTCACCCGATGGTCACGCATCAGCACCTACCGCTGTTTCCATGTTACATGCCGGGGTATTGATGAAGCTGGGAGGCTATGGTATATTCCGTGTGGCGATGTACCTGATGCCTCAGGCAGCACAGGAACAGGCCTGGATTTTCATAGTACTTACTAGTATCAGTGTTGTATATGGAGCCTTTGGAGCAATATGGCAGAAAGACCTGAAATATATTAATGCATATTCATCAGTGAGCCACTGTGGTCTGGTGATATTCGGACTGTTGATGTTGAATCAGACAGCAATGGATGGGGCTATCTTACAGATGATATCGCATGGATTGATGACAGCACTTTTCTTTGCACTTATTGGTATGATATACTCTCGTACTCATACCCGTCAGGTATTCGAGATGGGTGGCCTGATGAAGGTAATACCCTTCCTTGCGGTTGTATATATGATTGCAGGCTTTGCTTCACTGGGACTTCCAGGTTTAAGTGGTTTTGCTGCAGAAATGACAATCTTTGTTGGTGCATTTCAGCATGTGGATCTCTTCCATCGTATTGCTACAATTTTTGCAATCTCAGCTATTGTGGTAACTGCAGTGTACATTCTACGTGTGGTTGGCACATTGCTTCTGGGACCAGTCAAAAATGAGGCTTTCATGCAGCTAAAGGATGCCAGATGGTATGAACGTCTTAGCACCTTGCTTCTGTTAGTTTCTGTTGCCGGTGTAGGTATCTACCCTCAGTGGCTGTACCAGCTGATATTTGACAGTCTGGCTCCAATAGCCCAAAAACTTGCTGCAGCATTATAACACTTTGTCGATTAACTGAATATAAGGACATTTAAGATATAAGCACGATGACATTTCAACAACTCCTTTTGATGGGACACGAGCTCATGCTGGTAATAGCTGCTGTGGTGATAATAGTGACAGAGCTTCTTGTATCTGACAAAAACAAGGGCATAGTGGTACCCATAGCGATCGCTTTGCTGTTTATCACAATGGCACTTACAATAGCATTCCCTGCTGAAGGCAGGATATTTGGCGGAATGTATGTAGCCGATTCATTGCGTACGGTGGTCAAACTGATAATGGATATTGCTACTATACTGGTACTGTTGCAATCCAACAGATGGATAAAGGCAGCAGCCAACCATGATAAGATTACCGAGTTCTTCATACTGATATTTGCCAGTCTTATTGGTATGTCGTACATGGTATCAGCAGGTGATTTTATTATGCTTTATCTAGGTCTGGAACTCGCTACAATGCCGGTATGTGCTTTGGCTGCCTTTGACAAATACAAAAGGGTATCTGCCGAGGCCGGTATCAAGCTGATTTATTCATCTGCATTCTCAACTGCATTAATGCTAATGGGAATAACATTTATTTATGCAGTCTCCGGATCAGTCTACTTTGATGATATAGCCCTGTCATTCCAGCCAGATGCAATGTCTATGTTGGGCATGACCTTCATCCTGTCTGGTTTTGCCTTCAAAATCTCATTAGTGCCTTTTCACCTATGGGCGGCCGACGTATATGAGGGTGCTCCTGTTGCCGTAACATCCTACCTGTCTGTTGTATCCAAAGGAGCTGCACTCTTTGTCTTAACCTGGGTTCTTTACAATGTCTTTGGAAGTGCATCAGAGATCTGGCGTCAGTTGCTTGTTGTATTGGCATTCCTGACCATGACCATAGGTAATCTCTTTGCCCTTCGTCAGGAAAATATGAAAAGATTTCTGGCCTTTTCAAGTATTGCACAGGCAGGTTTTATCCTGTTGGGTGTTCTAGGAGAAGGACAACTGGGAATGGGAACCGTGCTGTTCTTTTTAACTGCATATGTATTTACCAATATAGCCGCCTTTTCAGTTGTTGCCGCTATTGATGACGCTACTGGGAAAGAAAATATTTCTGATTACAATGGGTTATATAAAACCAACAAGCAACTCTCCCTAATCCTGATGCTGGCTCTCTTTTCATTAGCCGGAATCCCTCCTGTAGCCGGTTTCTTTGGTAAGCTCTTCCTGTTTAATGCAGCTGCATCACAAGGTTATTACTGGTTGGTATTTATAGCCGTCATTAATGCAACTATATCATTGTATTATTATCTGCGCCCGGTGCGTGCTATGTTTATTGAAAAGAATGACGCACCGATACCCTTTTTCAAATCGGATTGGTATATGCGCATATGTCTGATTCTTTGTGTACTCGGAATTTTCATTACCGGTTTTGTTAGTGCTATATTCGAATATATTCTAAGCGTTAGTTAATCAAGACCTTGCAACAATATAATTACATGAAGTCTCTGAATAAAGTAAAGCCGCAGATTGAAGAGATAAACGGCCTAAGATGCGTGATCGTTGAACAGAACATTGATGAAAGTCGTGCCGACTTCCTGACCAGGTTACTACTTCACAACGGTTATGCTGTGGAAAAGAGTGTTGATGCGGAGGGTAAAATAACTTTAGGGGTAACCGACCTGCTCTTCAATCCTGTTATTGATGTATACAAACGTCGTTTAAGAAGTTTTACAGGACATAAGGTTACTCCTGCTTATTGGTTGCAGTTGTCCGACACCGAGACTATTGATGAAGTGCAATACTGGGGGAAAAAGTAGTATGGAAGGGTAACTAAAACCGGAAGACTGCGCTCAGCTTTATACCAAACTTCCGAGGGTCGTCACCCTCGGAATCAGGCTGCAGATATGAAAGCCGGTGAAATGCTTCTACTCTGAAGAAACTAAAGATATTTTCAATACCATAGGACACTTCCATATAAGGCTTATCCCAGCTTAGTGTTCGGAAACCTGAAAAAGGAGTTCCATCATCCTTATATCGAGGCAATATACCTCCGGGATTAGTAAGTGGGTCATAGAAACCGTTGCGGGCCTCATCGAAACTTCCCCACGCAACCGAAGCAGTGGCAACAGAACGCCATCTCAATTTTTTAATCAATGGTAGACGGTCAAGTATAAAACCATCCTGCCTGAAGGTAAGGAATAGTGTTGCCGCATTGTCAGCAACAAACTCCCCATAATCTATCATATTAAAGGTATTGGCTGTTCTAAACCAGGACTCATTTGCATGAAAAAGAGTTAACAGGGGATAGGGCAAAGGTGAGTAGACTTTGTTCCATGCAGCATTGTATGATAAGCTTCCAACGCTTCCCAGCAGTATGTTCTGCCTAATACCTAGCATCAGCTTATGATATTGGAAATCACTTCCAAACACGCCCTTAAAACCATAGGTATAAGACAGCGTATAGACAGGAGCATTTGACAGAGATACAGGGAAGCGATTGTTTTTATCCACTATAAAGCTGGCCCTGGGTTGATATATAGAAGTAAGGTTGACTTCACTAACTGACATATCTGACGACAGCCGGCTACGTGCCTCATCTGTGTAATATGCAAAATTCAGATCAGGCGATGCAGGAGTATAGGTCTTGTTCATAAACACCAGTTTCTGGGTAAAGTTCTTGAACAAGTCTGTCTCAAACCATGCTCTCGCTATCCTTGTGTACATCATTTTATCTGTACCACCGAAGGATGACGCAAAGGAACCAAAACTGCTCTGACTGTAAAACACGTCCTCGGCTCCCATCCTCTCAACATCATAGCGGTATTGCACGCCAAGCTTTGTCCAGCTCCTCCTTGCCAAAAAGCGCTCTACGTTCAACTCATATTTCAGATGTTTATCTTCCGTACCATAAGCAGCATAGCCACTCAGCACCCAGTCTCGGTCAAACCCGGGTGTAGTCCTGCCTCCAACCCTGAAACGGTGCCCTTCCACATCGTTGTAGTTATACAGTAATAACCACGGTCCCAGATCAAAATATCCAACATTGTAATAACCTTTTACAGCCATAGTAAGAAACATCCCCCAGGTACGCATCCATTTGTTCTCTCTGAGAGACTCAATCGAACTGATAGTAGCCAGGTCATGTCTGTCAAGCTGTCGTGGTCTGATCCTCTCCCAGTCCTCATCACTATAATATTCTGCTTCCGGTAATACCTCGAGTTCGGTATCAAAAAACTTCACTGGATAAGAAGTCTGCTCAAAACTGCTTTTCTCAACATAGTTGCTCAAAAAGATATTGACCGCGTCCACGAGGACGCGGGTCTTGACAGGCAACCAGGCACCTCCCTCAACAGGTTCCATATCCTGCCTTATTCTTATCCTGTCGATAAAGTTGATATTGGCATCCTTTCCAAGCTCCAGAGCAAGCCTTTTTACAGCAAAGGTTGTGTCGTTAATCCAGACCGTTCCATTAAATGTCAGATCCCCGCTACGCTTGGGTACAACCCTAAGTTCATAACAGTAACGTCCGTCAATATCGAGGGAATCGACAAGGTAGTACTTATAGTAGAAGAGGCCGGCTGTTGAAACCGGAGAGACAAAATTCCTCTCAAGTAGCCTTACGTAGTTGTCGTAGAAGTTGAAGCTGGCGGCCTTCTGGAATAAACCTGTTAGCATAGAAATCTCTTCTGCATCAAAGAGACTGGTTGAACGTGAGGCCTTGACAAGAACCTTTTCACGCTTTGGATAGCGAAGGTAATGAACATCCGAACTTGCCTCATTCATGTAAATCGGCAGAGCCGGTTCCGATCCTTCCTCCGCCCTTATTGAAAGCCGGGCAAAAATACTTGTGCTATCAATATCCCTGGGTTCTTTACCAAGAGTACGAAGATAGACCTCTGTCTTGGCATAGGCTTCAAGACTGTATTGATCCAAACGCTCAATATTGTTCTTGTCCCTGTTTGCCCACACCTTTCGCAAAAGTTCGTGTGCCGGGTTCTCTCCCGGCACAACGACAACTTCTGAAAGAGCAAGGGAAGAAGCATAGAGGCTGAAATTCAACACCTGTACCCTGCCCTTTTCAATTACTTTTCTTTCCTCTCTGTAGCCAAGGACTGAAACAGCAAGACTATCGCCTGGATGGTCGGTCTCCAGAGAATAATGCCCTTCAAAATCGGTAACTGTCCCCACATGCGTACCTTTGAAATACACATTTGCAAATGCAAGGGGCTCTGAAGTCTGGGCATCAATAACCCGCCCCTGAACAATGGTCCTTTGTGCTGTAATTGGCATAAACCCTGACAGCAGGATCAGTACGGGCAGTATCCTTAGCAATTTTCTCCGATTCTATTCAATTACCAGTTTGGCCGAACGCTTGCCTACCTTGTTACAGTGGGCAACTACCTCAACAACATCCCCAGCCTGTAGTGAACCTATCTCATAGGTAAAGATAGCATGATCACTGTCACCTTGCTTTTCGGCCTTTAATAATTCCTTTTGTTCCCCGTTGAGCAATATCTCCACCTGATCAACATAGTGGCTTGCCACATCCTTTACTGAATGGGCAGCATCAATAGATAGGACTCCGCTCTCGGCATCGTAGCTGAGACCCACACTCTTGGGAGGATGAGCATAGGCTACAAGTCCGACCATCACCATAACTAATGTTACTAATGAGCTTTTCATGTTATAAGTTTATTAAGGTTCAACTTGTTTTGTACTTCTTCTGCCATGCTTTGTATTCAGTCTTTTGTATCTGTTTCAGAACCGCATAAATTCCACCGGCCCAATGATTTCTTAGTCCAAAACCTACTGGCACACCTACCATACGTTCGGCAAGCAACACTTCCCTGCTTGCAATGTCAAAGAATACAATATACAGCGACGCCTCCAGTGCAGGTTTGTCAAAACTCTCTATTACAAATACGAGGCCAAGTCCGCTATCATATTCCCCGCCCTGATAACGCCTTACCGCAGACGCAATCACTTCCTCAGGATTATCAAACTTATAGGAACTCTCGACTATTATCTGAGAAGCATCAATCTTGCTATTAATCTCAGTCACCGGTTGGATATTGTTTTTTACCGGTCCCTTGCTGAATGTAGTCCCCATATCATACTTACGCGGCTCAACAAGTATCAGTTTGTTCCACGCAGGGATCAGGTTATCACGGATATCCTCACCCGATCCGGGTTCAACTCCATAAATAGAATTAAAACGGGCATAGGAGAAATCAAGGCCGTACCATATCACCTCGCCTGATGAAAACACGTCTTTGATTGTTTTCTGTGCCGACAAAGTGTGACCGGCAAGCAGAAGCAAGGAAAAAAATATCAGCTTTTTCATGTCTCAACTTTTTTATGGTTCTTATTGGAATTCGATTCGCCTAAATATACGGTAGTACAAACCACAAAATCAAGTCCAACCTCTGATACCCCTATCCAATAGACTCCTGGATATTTCCTACAAATTAGAAAGCCTGCTTCTGGCTTTGCATATATCAATAAAAAAGCCTCCCCGGCCGGGGAGGCTTGATGCCATTATTTTAGACCTCTGAGATGCGGTTTTTATTATTGACGCACCCATTGTCTCATAGACCTTGTTTGCTAGCTAAAAATCCCTCCGTTTACAGAAATAACCTCCCCTGTGATATAGGATGCCTTTGGTCCAGCAAGGAAGCAAACTACTTCTGCAACCTCCTCAGGTTTTCCAAAGCGATTAAGAGGAACAGTAGCCTTCAGTTCAGCTTCATTCAGGTTCTCGGTCATCTCTGTAGTGATAAATCCAGGAGCAACTGCATTTACCCTTACTCCACGTTTACCAACTTCTGCAGCCAGTGACTTGGTAGCTGCTATAACACCACCTTTAGACGCTGCGTAGTTGACCTGACCCGGCTGACCTTTCTGTCCCGATAAGGAGACCATGTTTATTATACTACCTCTGCGCCTGATAAGCATGGGTTGAAGCAGAACTTTTGTAACAAAAAAGAAGCTGTTGAGATTCGTCGAAAGAACTGCACTCCAGTCCTCTGCCGGCATAAAAACCATCAGGTTGTCGCGTACTATTCCGGCATTATTGACAAGCACCTCTATGTGCTTGTCGGGATTGGCAGTCAGCCATCCTCCCAGCACTGCATTCACCTCATCATTGTTGCTGACATCAAACTTAAGCAGTTCGGCACTTCCTCCTGCCCCAGTGATCTGAGCCAGAGTCGCTTCTGCCTCTGCATCATTTGAGCGGTAATTAATCACTACATGATAACCTTCAGCAGCCAGCTGAACACAAACAGCCCTGCCTATACCTCTTGATCCCCCAGTTACTAAAGCGTATTTCATATAATTGGAATTATCCCGTATCGTTTACTCAAATCTGTTGTTGTAGATATAATCACAAATCAAGGCCAGTTCTTCATACTTGGGCTTGTCCTCTACAAAAACCGGAACTATTGACCTGATTGCCTTATATGTATGTCTGGTGCTATCAGACAGTTTGTCTGCTATCTGCAGGTAGTCAATAGCCTGAACAAGAGCAAGCATGTGAATTGCCTGTACCTGATATGCGTTGTCAATTACTGTCTTTGCTATCAATGCTGAGTTGGTCCCCATGCTTACGATATCCTGATTGTCATTGTTGGTAGGTATGCTGTGAACATACATTGAATTTGAAAGCATCTGATTTTCTGCAGTTGTTGACGTGGCGGTAAACTGTATGCCCTGCATTCCAAGGTTCAGACCAAGTGTACCGAAGTTTATGAAGGGCGGCAACAGCTTGTTCAGATTTGGGTTAAACAGGAAGGCCAACTGACGCTCAGACAGCATTGACATCCTCGTCACGGCCAGTTTGAGCTTGTCCATCTCAAGTGATATATAATCGCCATGGAAGTTGCCTCCATGGAACACATTCCTGTTCTTATAGTCAATTACCGGATTGTCACTAACGGAGTTAACCTCATTTTCGACAATCCTTATTGCATTCTCAATGGCTTCATATACTGGCCCAAGAATCTGTGTTACACAGCGGAGCGAATAATACTCCTGAACCTTTCTGTCAAATTCCTTCTCCTGTTGGTGTCCGTTACCATTGTAAAAGTGCTCCTCACGCCGAGCAATCAGTTTGCTTGACCTGAGTACCCTGCTCATCTCATCAGCAATATACATCTGGCCATGGTGCTTCTTAACACCATTGAGTTCTTTAGAGAAGTAATCGTCAAAAGCTCCTACTATCTCGTTCATCATGGCAGATGAACAGATACACCATTCAAGAAGTTGCCTGGACTTAAGAGCATTTATCGCACCAATACCTGTCATTACTGACGTCCCATTGATAAGAGACAGCCCTTCACGGGTCTTTACCTCTATTGGTTTAAGTCCTTCTTCCCTGAAAACATCGGCTGTATTCCTGATTTCTCCCTTAAAGGAAACCTTACCCTCACCAATCATTGCAAGTGCAAGGTGGGATAACTGAACCAGGTCACCACTGGCTCCAACACCACCATGCCTTGGTATCACTGGAATAATATCCTTGTTGATCATGTCCTTGAGCAAGAGTATGGTGGAGGGATGAATACCCGAATAACCCTTTGAGATGGCACTCAGACGTACTAGCATTGCAGCTTTTACACTCCTGTCATCAATTTTCTCACCGGTACCGGCAGCATGACTGCGTATCAGGTTGTATTGCAAATCCTTAACACAATTATCTTCTACTCTGTACTGTGCCATGGGGCCAAAGCCTGTGTTTACCCCATAGATGACTTTGTGTTTTGCAAATTCACACAGAAAATCGTAGGAAGCTTCTACATCTTTTAGGCTTTCAGGACTAATCTCTACTGTAGCACCTTTGAGCACTACCTGCTCAAAGTCTTCTACAGTCAAATCCCTTGATGGGGTAATAGTAATCGCTTCCCTTGTTTTATTGGGGCTGAAATGATTCGAAATCAACATCGTATTTAGATTTAATTAATTATGGACCTTCCATCTCATTCCCTGACAACCAGCATCAATGAATGCTGAATTCCCCTGAAATAATTGTATATAAGTACCCTTTTAACTTCTTTCCTGCCCTGTTTAAGCAATTGTCCTTCTGGCAAGTTGACACCCTTCAACAGATCTACCGTCATCTTGAGGGCATAGCCTGTCACGGTGGGATATTCTCCTACTGCATTCTTAAAACTGTAAAGATTGCTTGATGGGAAAAGCTTTGAATGAAGATTACTATAATAATAATCACTTCCTGCATCTCCGCTAAAACCGGCAACCAGAGCATCAACTTTATCGGCTTCAAGACCGTTCTTCCCTAAAAAAGAACAAATGTATTCATGCAATTCACTTTCTCCGACATTTGTAAGACCGGCCACATCAAGGACTCTTACATCACCAGATCCACCTTGTTTGCTGAAAACAAACATTGCAGATCCTTCTCCTGCAACAGATCCGGGTGTTACCGAACCAAGGAGTTGGTCACTCCTGGTTTCAGCCAACTTATAGCGTCCAGCAGCCAAACCAATGTTATAATTATAATCTGATATCTCTTCAACGTTACCTACAAGCAGGCTTTCTGCCTTACCCTCCTCAAACAGCATCTTTGCATCTATCAGGGCATTTTCAAAAGACAGACCACCACTGACATGGGTTATATTGTATCCACTATTGCCAAAGACCAGAGCCAGATGTCCTGCCACGGCATTAGGGGTACTTTGTACAAAGTTTGTTGGTGTCAGGGTACCCTCGTCATAGTCTACTATCTGATTCAGGAAGCTAATACATCCTTCGAGTCCTCCTTCCGAGGTCCCTATAATAATTCCGTCAACCTCAGCATTTCGTTTAAGAAGCTGGACTCCACAGGCAATACCCATCCTAAGGGCCTTGCCCATCCTTCTCAACTGAGATGCAGGAATAAGACCTTCATAGGATGGCTCGGAAGCAAAATACTTATTACCCTCAATAATCCTGAGCGTATCAGGATAACCTTCCCAGGTATTCTGAGGCGATATGGCTATGGAATCAAGTATATACATATCAGAGCCTTTTAAATATCAGTGAGGTACAGTTTCCACTGAACCCGTATGAATTGGACATCACATAGCATAGATCTGCTTTGGTTGTCTTCAGTACCGGAACCAGACCATTAGGACCCTCAGGCTTGCCAAAGTTAAGGTTGGGATAAAGTTCTCCGTACATCAGGGCAAATACAGAATATACAGCCTCTATGGCGCCTGCCGCGCCAAGAGTATGACCTGTATAAGATTTTGTGGAACTAAAAGGAGGAATCCTCTTGAAGAATCTGCGGAAGCCCTCACTCTCAACCTTGTCATTGTTATCAGTTCCGGTACCATGTGCATTCACGTAAGCAATCTGTTCCGGATCAATTCCTGCTGATAATACTGCATTCTGCATAGCCCTGAGTATTCCAATGGCATTATCAGAAAGCGAAGAGGTATGATATGCATCATTTGCATTCCCATAACCTGCTACAACAGCTAAAGGCTTTCTGTCGCCCAGGCTTTCACGTGATTCAAGAACGAGATAACAGGCTCCTTCTCCAAGATTTAATCCGTCACGATCTGCATCAAAAGGTTTGCAGTAGCCTTGTGAGAGTATCTGCAGAGAATTGAAACCGTTGACAGTATATTTTGACAGAGCATCGACACCTCCTACAATTGCCCTCTTTGCCCTTCCGGTCTTAATCAGCCTTGCACCATGCATAATAGCGTTGGCAGATGAAGAACAGGCCGTATTGATTGCATCCACAAGACCTCTGATCCTGTAATGCCCGGCTATTCTGGTAGCATGAGCCCAGCAACTGTATGAGTTTAGAAATTCCCCATTGTCGGACTGCAGGTTGGAGTCCCTGTATAGCTGATCGGTCAGACACATCCCTCCAACCGTGCTTGCAGATACAAAAGCAGTATCGTAGGAAGATATATCCTCGGGTCTTAGGCCGGCATCCTGTATTGCGTCACCAAAAGCCTTAAAAGCCAGGAGATCTGTACGTGTCAACCCCTTGACTCCCTCAAATCCCAAAAGCGAGCAAAGCTCACTGTTGGACAGGCTTACCTCTCCAAACAAATACAGAGATGCATATTTGGATTCAAAGAGGACGGGCTTCCTGATACCACATTGTCCCAAACGCAGGGACTGTAGATTCTCGTCCCCGTTATTGCCGATGGGAGTAATGCAACCAAAACCGCTTATATATACTTCAGTATCTGAGACCAGCATTACATATATTTAGTCAGATCAGAGTTACTTTTTGTTTTCAATAATATAATCAACCATGGCATTAATAGTAGCCAGAACCTTACGGCCGTCAGCAGGATTGTTTATCTTGAGTCCATACTCACGCTCCAACATCACTATAAGCTCTAGTGAGTCAATAGAATCCAGACCAAGTCCGCTATCACCAAATAGTGGCATGTCGTCACCTATTTCCTCAGGCTTGCGATCCAGAATATTTAGATACTTCACAAGGTGTACCTTCAGTTCGCTTTTTAATGCTTCTCTATCCATTTCCATCGGTTTAAATCAACTGATCCCTACGCAGTTTCACGTAAGAGATAAACTGACAAATTAAAGAAAAAATGAGTAATATGTAAAGCGGCTTGGCCAGTCCGGCCCAGTCTCCGCCTCTTAAAAACAGTACATAAAAGGATTCAAGGCACCAGTGTAACGGTGAAAGTTGACTAAGCAACCTTAAAAACTCAGGCATCACGAATGAGGGAACCCATATTCCACCAATTGCGGCAAAGATTATCACTGAGATGGCCCCAAAACCGTTTGACTGCTCCTGGGTTCTTGCAATAGCACCAAGCATCAGCGAATAACTTACTGCCGAAAATGAGCTCATCAGTACCACCAGCAGCAATCCTGTGACATTACTTTCGGCAAGCGTAAGACGGGGCAGGCCCAACCACGGAAAAACAAGCCAGGCAATACCAAAGATAAAACTTACCTGTAGAACGCCTACCAAAACATAGACCACCTGCTTGCTAAGCATTACAATGGCTATTGATGAGGGCATGGCTTTCAGACGAAGGAAACTACCTCCGGCCTTTTCCAGCACCAGGTTGGTGCCCAGCGAAATCACCATAAAAAACATTGCAAACACTGTCCATGCAGGCACATTATGCTGAGTACTGTTGGGTGTCGGCAGGGTCTCAGCACTGCTGTATCTCTGTATCTGTATTCCACCTGACAACATTGCAGTCTCAACCTCTTCAGGTATCTCTTCAACACCCAGCTGATTATACATAGTGCCGAGCATCTGTCTTACCTCAATCACACTCAAATGAGTGCGTATTACATTGGTTATCGAAAGTACGTAATTCTCCTGAAGCGCTGCATCATTAAAGAAGATAACTGAACCGGGCCCACTCAGACTATTGCCATCGCTTTCTCCCAGACCCATATTTGCAAGTATCAGATTACTCAGTTGTTCTGTATTTGTTGAAAGCTCATCCGAAAAGCTCTCAGGAATATAAAGACCTGTCAGGGCTTCACCATTCCTTACCAACTCATTTAGTTCCTCAGGAGCCCAGGTGCCATTGGTTATACCAAACATCCCGCTTGATCCCAGCATCTTTTCAAGTTCTTCACCCTTATCTCCCTTGTCATGGTTAGCAACAAGCATGCTTATCATGTTGTCGTTGACCATCCTGAAAGCACTGTCCTGAATAACGGTGACTATCAGAACCAACAACAGAGGCATGATAAACATAAGCGTCAAGCCCGTCTTGTCATTAACAAGCAGGTAGTATTCCTTCTTTATGGATTCCCAAAACTTATACATTGTCTCTAAACTCTTTGCCTGTGAGCTTGATAAGCAGACCTGTGAGATCCTCTACATCATTCTCCCCAAGTAGTTGAGGTATACTGCCTGATGCTATAATATCACCATGATCGATAATTGCTACTCTATCGCAAATTCTTTCAGCTTCATCAAGATGATGAGAGGTATAGATCAACGATGTGCCTTTACCATTTATCTCCTTCAAAAACGAAAGCATTGCATTTCTGCTCTGAATATCAACACCAACAGTCGGTTCATCGAGAAAAACGACTGCCGGCTCATGTATCAGACCAGCTATCAGGTTGAGTCTGCGTTTCATCCCACCCGAAAAGGTCCTCACCTTCCTGTCCGCTACTGCGGACAGGCCAAGAAGCTCAAACAGCTCCACAGAGCGCTTACGCACTTCATTTGACTTCATATTGTACATCGCACCGAAGTAGCTGATATTCTGACGAGCAGTAAGGTCTTCGTACAAAGCCAAATCCTGAGGCACAAACCCTATCTTCTGCCTTATACTATGAAATTCAATAGGTTTACTGCCTAAATAATAGGTAACCTTTCCCTCATTAAAGGGAAGTATCTGGCATAGTATTGAAATAAGGGTTGTTTTACCAGCACCGTTGGGCCCAAAGAAGCCAAACTTCTCGCCTTCGTAAATCTTGAGATTTACCGACTTAAGACTGTAACGATCAGCACCAGTGTACTTCTTGCTAACATTCTCTATGTCAATCAGCAGATCAGTCATACTTCTTCACTATTTGCGAAAGTCGCTTAAAAGCCTGGCTTTCTATATCTGAAATCTCATAAAAGAGACCGGCAATCTCATTAAAGTGCTCCTGACCGGTGTTACGACCTCTGAACACTCCAGCCATTTTAACAGCGGATGTGCGCCACATATCACCAGCCTTGCCAAAGTCTTCAGATACCGACAACAGCTGATCATCCTGAAAAAGCTCCGCAGTCCTTTCAAGGAATGCGGCATACAGAAAGCGGAATCCTCCACCTCCTGTACCAATTTCTTCCTGCATTCTGACTATGTGTCCAAGATAACGTCCTGCCTTTCTTACCCCCAGCTGATCACGCCATTTACGTACCTTATCTCCTGTATATTTTATGCCACTAACACCGGCAAAGCTACCCGGAATATGCAGCATGTCACGTACATTTCTCTTAATTCCTTTAACTACAGCTTCTCTGAGCCTATAATCACTAACGCTAACAGGCCCCTTCTCCTTGATATAGTATAGGTGACCCTTGGGAGCATAGAGCCCGTGAGCATACCTTGCCTTGAGCAACTCGGTTGCACCAAGTCTTGTAGGCTTCTCCATAGTGGTGTCACTAATTAGGTACTCATCTCCCTCCTTGCCATAAACCACCAGATTGTGGGCATTGAAGTGAAAGCGATATTCTACTGGAAGGTAGGAAAGGTTGAATACACCTACCTGACAACCCACATCATATCCCTGCTCAAGAAGTTTATCAAGATAGGCTTCGGCATTCTGAGGTTTGGAAAACCTCCTTGACTTATATTCAACCCCAAGAAAATTACAGCTTTGCTTGAATATCCGTCCGGGCATAGTTCTGAAAGCCAACGCAGGAGCGTTGTTTAGCTTCAGAAAAGGGATATGAATATAGAATAGTCCCGAACCAATGCCAAAGGCCATTGGTTCGTCAATATTGATACCTGCAGTCTTTAACAATCTTACTACTACACCGTTCTCACAATGCGCTGTCTGAATATGCTGATAGTTATTGTCCATTACAGTTTCAGATTCCTGATTTCTTCAACACTCATATCAAACGCCTCTGCGTATCTTGCCAGTACCTTATCTCTTAAACGCCTGTACACAGCCGGCCTCAAATGCCACCATACCCTGAGGCGGTTCATACCTGAATAACCGCTGAGTATCGAAATATTCATCAGCTTCTTGACCATCAGATAGTAGATTGGACTTCTTTTACCTGACCTAACCAGCTCCTCGGCTTCCATCAGACTCTCCTTAACCTCATCCCAAGCCACTTCGAGTGCAGAGGTCTTCACCTCCCAACCAGTACTTAGTCCGGTTCGGAACTTCCCGTCCTTGTCCTTTCCGTAGTACAATTCCCGGGTATAGCCTACAAGTGCACTCTGGTCTTGTGGTAATTCTTCCAACTTCATAGTCCTGCCAAACTAAATTTCGTTAAAGATCGCATACTGCAATCTCTAAGCTAATTGAACACAGTCTTTACGTCTGACGCTAATCAACTCCTAGCTTTGTTTTACCACTGTTAACAGTGAGAAAGCATAAGAAAATCTTGCACTTTCCGGAACGGCAAGCAGGATTCTGTCTCCTTCTTTTAGCCTGCCGCTGTGGAACAGTTCCTCCAGCATAATATAAATAGAACCGGCTCCGACATTGCCCTTAGTCTTGAGGTTAAAGAACCACTTTTCGTAAGGAATACCAATACCGTTGGCCTGTAACATATCATAGATTTTATCCTTGAAGAAATAGCTTGACATATGCGGTAGGAAATAATCTATGGAATCGACTTCCACATTCTTCCTCTCAAGCAAACCTTTCAGGAAGGTAAAACCCTTATCAACAATGTACTTACTGAGGGTCTTAACATCCTGCTTTAGGCTCAGCACTGAATTTTTAAATATTTCATCCTGCCGCATGTCGTTATAACCAATCATCTTTCCATTCTCATCCTTCTCCCCGCCCATATACATACAGGTTTCGAGTTCATTGGCAAACGAGCACAAATCTACCCACTCAACCCTCAGTGATAATTCACCCTTTCGTGGAGCAGGCTCCAACAGGAAAGCACCTGCACCATCAGACAACATCCATCTCAGAAAGTCCTTTTCAAAAGCTACATAAGGATTGGCTTCAATGCGTTCAAGGTGTTTGATCTCCTCTTCAAAGGCTGACGCCCTCATTTGAGGAGAAATACGCTCTGAACCTGCACAAACCGCATACTGCTTGTCACCGGCTTTTACTGCAAGCCATGCATGCTTAAAAGCCTGCATACCCGAACAACATGCTCCGGCATTGGATATTACTTCAATATTTGAGGATTCAGGGAGTAAGCCATGTACCATTACTGCATGAGATGGCAACAATACATCAGGACTGGTAGTACCACATGCCAGCATATCCATTTTCCTTAATTCTGCAGGATCATCAAACAACTTCTTAACGGCCTGCGCTGTCAATTCGGCATTGGTATGAGTTACCCTGCCATTCTTATCCAATGCATAGTATCTCTGCTCTATACCGTTACTTCTAAGGACAATTCGCTTTGATTTTGATTTCTCTCCACCAATATACCCCAGGTACTCTTCCATCTCGTCATTCTGCACCACCTCATTTGGGAAGAAGGATGATATACGGTTAATATAGACGTCGGCCATATTTTTCTAAGTTGTATCTTCTAAATATCGATTAATTTCTCTACTGTTCTCAAATCAAATTGAGTCTCACTCTTTTCTTCTCTGCCGCAACACGTTTGTACACAAATGGCAGAACCAGAATGTAATACACAAGCAAGACAATTGGTGCCACAATAAACAATGCTATAATCAAATAATACTTGTAGATGCTTACCCATAACCTACGCGATCGTGGAGTCTTGCCAAATCGTTTTATGATACCTGCCCAAATCCTGAAAAGACGCTTTGCCCTTTTCTCTATAAAAAGGATGTCAGTTGGCACAGTGACAAAATCAGCAATCTTTTCCTGCAAACTGGTATATTCTCCACTTTCAGCATGAGCAAGTACTATCCTTCCAGGTTCCCCCGCTCTCTCAATATCCTCATCACTAACCCCGGGTTTTGGAAACACACCCCACATCCTTTCCTTATGTCCGGAAAGCATCCAGTATAGTATGGTTACTGCACTTACTATATTGTTTGTCTTATCTGAAAAAGGAATATTAGCTACTACCTTAGCACCGGCTTGCTCAACTAGTCTATTTATGCTTATTTGTGAATTGATCCACATATTACGTGACCCAACTATCGTTACTACAGGTTTACCCTGTACGACAGTCTTGAATTCATCACTTTTAAGTAATGCTGTAACCGGTAACGAAGGAGAAAGAAACCAGGGTTGATATCCCAAAACAATCAGATCATAATCACTCCCCGGTATATTCAATGGCTCAAGTTGGATAGGTTCTTCCAAAACCGTCTCTGGCATTGCGTCAAAAAACTCTGCTGAGGTCCATGGAAATGGGAAAGGCTTGGATGGCCTTACTTTAACACGATCAATTTTATGTGAGGAAAAAGGAAGGAAGAATCTTTCCGCTATCTCATCAAGCTGGCCAGACTGTGAATATGACAAATACAATACCTTCATAGTTCCAACTTTACTCAGGAATGCTTAGAAATTGGGACGTCCTGGAATACTTAATTACCTCTGTCTTAAGCTCATTACTCAAAAGGTCAAATTTGCTGATTACTAACTCTGCATCTTCCGTAATATTATTCTGATATCGCACTGCCTTAGGGGCATGCTCCTGAATAATCAAGCGTATAAAGCGAAATTCAGCATTATTCGGATCTCTGGATATCTCCTGCTCAATCAGTAATCTTCCCTTTTTGAACAGCTCCAGTCGCTCAGCCGGTGTTTTGACCAATCCTGCTTTACGAGCATATAGCGCTCCCTTGTAAATATTAGCACCCTTCCATGCATCACCAGATATTTCTATCTCGTCAAGCAGATTATCAATCTGTTCCACTGAATTTCCTGCAATCACTGCATAGAAACGTAATGACATATCATTCCCTGCTCCCGTTAAAGAAAACAGAAGGGCTAGAGGAATAATCAGTCTTAATATCTGCATCTCAGGCGCTTGTTACACAACAATTTGCACTCCGAAAGCTATTCGGAATCTGCTCTTTAAAAAGCAGCTAAATTAGCAAAAAAAATAAAAAACTATGCGAAATAATGGTAAAACCACGCAATCGTCTCAATTCCCTTAAGAAATTGCTCAACTGGGTAGTTCTCATTCGGGCTGTGAATAGCATCTGTATCAAGACCAAACCCCATCAACACTGATTTTTGACCAAGAATTTCTTCAAATGTAGAAATGATAGGAATACTTCCTCCACTGCGGACTGGAACAGGTTCCTTACCAAAAACCTTTGTATAGGCCCTCTCAGCAGCTTTATATGCCGGCATTTCAACCGGACAAACATAGGCATTGCCTCCGTGAAGATATTGGACACTAACTTTTACTGAAGGTGGAGCTATTTTCTCAAAATGCTCCTTTACTATTTGAGCAATCTCCAAATAATCCTGGTTGGGTACCAACCTTGTAGATATCTTGGCATAAGCTTTTGATGGCAGCACGGTTTTAGCTCCCTCTCCGGTATAACCGCCCCATATCCCACAGATATCAAAAGTAGGTCGGATTCCGGTACGCTCTGGTGTGCTATAGCCTTTTTCACCTGATAATGCATCTAGTCCCAGCTTATGTTTATAGCCGTCTTCATCGTAGGGAGCCCTGGCCATCTTTTCTCTTTCATACGAACTAACCTCCTGAACCTTATCATAAAATCCCGGAATAGTGATGCGGTTATCCTCATCAGTTGCTGAAGCAATCATCTTGGCCAATACATTGATAGGATTGGCTACAGCACCTCCGTAAAGGCCCGAGTGTAGGTCACGGTTAGGACCAACCACCTCTATCTCCCAGTATGCAAGCCCTCTCAATCCTGTTGTAATAGAAGGGATATCCGGACCAAGCATAGAAGTGTCGGAAACCAATATCACATCTGCCTTCAGCAACTCCCTGTTGGCCTTACAAAACTCAGGCAGGTGTTCGGAACCTATCTCTTCCTCACCTTCAATTATAAACTTTACGTTACATTTCAGAAGATTATGCTTAACCAGGTACTCAAATGCCTTTGCATGCATAAAGGATTGTCCCTTGTCATCATCTGCACCTCTGGCATAGATTTTTCCATCCCTGATAACAGGCTCGAATGGATCACTTTCCCACAGGTCAATCGGGTCAACCGGCATTACGTCCATATGACCATAAACAAGAACTGTAGGATAAGACGGATCTACAATCTTCTCGGCATAAGTTACAGGATTACCGGCAGTTTCCATCACTTCAGCCCTATCAGCTCCACAGTCAAGCAAGATTTCCTTCCACAATTCAGCAGCCCTGTACATATCCGGTTTATGGCTGCTTTCAGAACTAATTGAAGGAATCCTTATCAATTCAAACAATTCATTCAGGAAGCGCTCACGATTGTCTGCTATATAATTCTTAAGATTATCCATATCCATTGTTTTATCTTGTTATTACCCTGGGACACCGTCTCCAAATACTCCCCCATACGGAGCTACACCTGCATAGTAGTATTTATTCCTGCGCGCAGGAATAAATACAATCAGCGCACATTATCATTCTGACGCAACCTTTCTCCTTTAGGACATTAACCAGGCAAGCTACGATCTCCTCCCTGGAATTAAGACCGGAACACAGAGGTTCCTGTTCATACAGCACCATAAACTCCTCCATATCGGCATCGGTCGGCTTAGTTATTTCTCCTTCAACGTTATCTCCTTCAAGCCTAAGTACCATCAAAGGATTAACCCCGGCATCCATAAGGAGAATAAACTGTTCGTATGACTTCCTGACCTGATCCTCAACCGTTTCATTATTTACAGGTTGGTTTTTGCAGCTGGGAAGTGCAGTCAATACAACCAACAGAAATAATAGTCCGGCATATCTTATCTCTCTCATCTATACTTTTTTATTGAATTGTTCTATCAGCTCCAGGTATTAGCACCAAATACAGTGAAGATTACCCTATTATTTCTGCAATATACTTAAAACACAGGTCTCAACAAGCAAAAAAGTCCCTTTTTCAAGGGACTTTTGAATATTTGCAGGCACAATTCCAGTCTGAACAATCAGCTCTGTTCATCCATTAATCTGCCATATTGTGGAATACGTTTGTAACGTCATCATCTTCCTCAAAACGAGCCAGAAGTTTTTCAACCTCCTGTTGCTGTTCCGGAGTAAGGGTCTTGGTATCCTGAGGTATGCGTTCAAACTCTGCGTTCAGGATCTCAAAACCATTTTCTTCAAGATATTTCTGGATAGGTCCGAAGCCTTCAAACTCTCCATATACCATCATATAGTCCTCTTCAGCAAAAACCTCCTGCACTCCATAGTCGATAAGGGCAAGTTCTAGTTCCTCAACATCAACCCCCTCCTTTGCAGCTACCTTGAAACTGCATTTGTGCTCGAACATATATTCGACGCTTCCTGAAGTACCCAGTGAACCGTTGTGTTTGTTGAAATAGCTGCGTACGTTGGCTACCGTACGCGTTGGATTGTCGGTTGCAGTCTCAACTATGATAGCGATACCATAAGGTCCATATCCTTCATATACCACTTCCTTGTAGTCTGCCTGATCCTTCCCACTAGCCTTCTTTATCGCACGTTCAACATTTTCTTTAGGCATGTTGGCAGCCTTAGCATTTTGAATCAATACACGCAGTCGGGGATTAGCAGCCGGGTCCGGACCACTGGCTTTCACAGCCATAATAATCTCTCTTCCAAGCTTAGTAAATGTCTTGGCCATATTTCCCCAACGCTTTAGCTTGCGGGCTTTTCTATATTCAAATGCGCGTCCCATAAAATGTTTTTATTTAAAAATTGGCAGACAAAAATAAGAATTTATCGTTTATTCTATTTTATGAGTCCTTCCTGTCTTAGGATTTTTTCTGACACCTCCATTTCATTATAAAAGGCCTCCCCATACTTTCGGATTATCGGATTCTTAAGAAAGCGGAAGGTCGCTACACCGTGCTTCTCTCCCAAAACTTTAGCAGCACAGCAAATCTTCCAGTCGTGATAGTTGAGGGCTTCGAAAGCTTTGTATTTGCTTACCCTTATAGGATACAGGTGGCATGATATAGGCTTAGGAAAATCTATCAACCCATCATTGTAGGCCTTCTCAATGGCACACTTACAGGTCCCGTCTTCGTCAAAATATGTATAAACACATTCCTTCCCGTTGATAATTGGCGTCACCTTATCCCCATCAAAGTCGGTAATCCACTTGCCCTCCTTCTCAATAACTTCCAGTGCCTTGGCCGAAAGCATAGGTTTAACGTGTGGAAAAATCTCCTCAAAGATCTTTGTCTCCTCATCCTCAAGAGGAGCACCCGACTCTCCTTCTACACAACAGGCCCCTTTACATTTGGACAGATCGCAAATAAAGCGACGCTCAAAAATATCGAGACTAATAAGTTTGTCATCAATCTGAACCATAACTAAGGATTTTAAAAAGGGCTGAAGGGAAAAACCCGACAGCCCCTATATTGCAGCTAACCTGCTTAATGCCTTGAGGCATTAAGCAAGCTTGATAAGGCTCTTGCCTGTCATCTCAGCAGGCTGTTCTACTCCCATAATTGTAAGAATCGAAGGAGCCACATCTGCCAGGATTCCGTTGCTTACCTCACCCTTACGATCTGTTACCCAGATAAAGGGCACAGGGTTGAGTGAGTGAGCTGTATTTGGAGTACCATCAGGATTCATTGCATTGTCAGCATTACCGTGGTCAGCAATTACAATTGCTTCATAACCGTTGGCACGTGCTGTCTCTACTACATCCTTCAGACATTCGTCAACAGCTTTTACAGCCTTCAGTATAGCTAAAGGTACACCTGTATGACCCACCATGTCGCAATTGGCAAAATTGAGCACTATCAGGTCATGCTTTTGTTTCTTGAGTTCTGCAACCATCGCATCCCTAACCTCATAAGCACTCATCTCAGGCTTAAGGTCGTAGGTAGCAACCTTTGGAGAATTTACAAGGATACGTTCTTCATTTGCAAACACAGCCTCACGACCTCCTGAGAAGAAGAATGTTACGTGTGCATACTTTTCTGTCTCAGCCATACGAAGCTGGTTAAGACCCTTGCTTGCAACAACTTCACCCAATGTATTTGTAACATTGTCCTTGTCAAACAGGATATGCATTCCCTTATATGTTGCATCATATGGTGTCATTGTGCAATAGTACAATGGCATAGTCTTCATGCCATGTTCCGGCATATCATGCTGAGTAAGAACTTCAGTGATTTCACGGGCACGGTCGTTACGGAAGTTGAAAAAGATCACAACGTCACCTTCTGAGATCTTACCTACTGGGTTGCCAGCTTCGTCAACCTTTACGATAGGCTTGATAAACTCATCGGTTACACCTTCGTCATATGATTTCTGGATAGCTGCAACAATATCAGTTGTCTTTTCACCAACACCATTAACCATCAGGTCGTAAGCAAGCTTAATTCTCTCCCAACGCTTGTCACGGTCCATTGAGTAGTAACGTCCAATTACTGACGCAACTTCAGCGTTGTTCATGCTGATATGCTGAACCAGTTCTGCCAGATAACCCTTACCACTCTTGGGATCAGTGTCACGTCCGTCAGTAAAGGCATGTACAAAAACCTTCCTGATGCCAGCTTCTGACACGATATCGGTCAATGCATGCAGGTGTTCCTGACTACTGTGTACACCACCATGGGAAACAAGCCCGAGGAAGTGAACCTGTTTGTTGTTTTCCTTAGCATAAGCGATGGCCTTAACCAACTCAGGGTTCTGACCAAGGGTTTTATTTCTGATTGCGAGGTTGATCTTAACCAGATCCTGGTAAACGATTCTACCAGCACCAATATTAAGGTGACCTACTTCGGAGTTACCCATCTGTCCGTCGGGAAGTCCAACGTTCTCGCCTGAGGCCTGCAGTTGTGAATTGGGATACTTTGCTACCAGACTGTCAAAATAAGGTGTTTCACCTCTGTAAATCAGGTCGGCTGCATCCTTTTTCCCGTAGCCCCAGCCATCGAGAATGATCAAAATTGTCTTTTTTCCCATAAAAGAAAGTATTATTGTTTTTATTAGTTCCGCATCAAGAATAACGTGCAAAATTACCCAAAATTCCTTAATGGACAATCAATTAATGTTAATCTATCCAAACTAGGCTAAAGTAAACTGCATCAACTGAGCAACTTGACAAAAAGAAAGGGCCTTGAAGCCCTTTCCTGATTAGTTGCGAAGCAAATACTTTATTACTGCATAACCACCGAAGATCTGCAACAGCATTCCAGGTATTCCCATTCTGAAATCTGCCAGGGCAGCATCCAAACTATCTACAATTGCCCATTCGGCAAGTGAACCGACTACCTGATAAGCTAGTACCACGGCAAGCAGAATCAACAATGACATGCGCTTGAAATTAGCTGCAGCGTAAGCAGCAAAGACAGCCAGCAATACTGACTTTACAAGTATCACAGGAAGCATGGCTGCCACAGGCATGCCAAAAAGCAGGTTGTTGACTACAGGTGAAAGCACTGCAGTAAGAAGGCCTACCCTGTGTCCATATTTGAAGGCAGCTACAAGGGTAAAGAAATAAATGGGCAGAAAGATATGTCCACCGCCGGGAATTAGGTGGCACAATTGTGGTAGCACTATGTTGCCAACTGCAAAGGCAAAGCCCAGCAGATATGTCTTCAGGCTAGCGAAGCCAAACGAGTAAAGTTGAATTGCTCTTGATTCCATACTTTCCAATGTTTTATCGTTTAAAATGTCAGGCTGAATCCTCCATCAAGTGTTGTTCCTGGCATGGTATAGCCTGCAATAATCTCATAGGTTCTGTCCAACAGGTTCTCACCCCTTATAAATAGTGAGAACATATGGCCGGCTCTATATGTCAATCTTAGATTCAACAACAGATACTCTTCTTTGAGTCCATTGTTAACATCCTTATATAGGCCGCTAATATACTGAATTCCCAAACTGCCTGTAAACTTCCCGGGACTAAAATCCACTCCGGCAAAAAACTTATTCTCAGGTGCGGACAGTACGGGGTATTTCATATACAGATAACTGTAGTTGCCTCTGAAGCTAAGCTCATTATTATGACTGTACTTTATGTTAAGTTCAAAGCCACTGTTTTCAACCCTGTCAGAATTTACATTCAGTGGTCTGCCCTCACGTATTACTGTACTAATCAGGTTTTCTCCTTCTATGTAATAGACTGCGATGCTATATTGTAGCTTTTCTCCCGCTGCCCTGGCATTGTAAGACAGTTCACTGCTCACAAGTCTCTCCGGCAGCAGATTGGGATTCTGGGGAGGAAACATATACATCTCCCTGATTGAGGGATTACGGAAACCCTTGCTCACAGATGCCTTAATTTCTGATGATCCGGCTAATCTAAGTGTTAGTCCTCCCTGAGGAACCCACTCAGTGCCTGTTACTGAATGTCTGTCAGCCCTGATGCCACCACTTATTGAGAGTATCGAGGTCAGTCGCTGACTGACCGTCAGGTAAGCCGCATAATCACTGAGACTCTTGTCAACTATATCGACTTCACGACCATCATCAAATTGGTTCCAGGCCTCTCCTCCAAAGCGTTGCAAATCTATTCCGGCTCCTATGGTATTGCCTGAAACAAGTGACAGACTCTGGTAGATCTGTAGTCCAAACATATGATCCCTGGAGTTGAACCGGTAGTCCTTTGGAGCAGCTCCCAAGGCAAACCCATCATTTATCTCGTGCATTCCAAAATTGTAAAACAACCTGAACACCCCTGTACTAATGCCATAGTTGTTGGTCAGAGACAGAGCACCTGCTCCTCTTGTAATACCGGCATCATTATCCTCCAAGGGTGTACTTTCAGTGCCGGGATTTGAAGCATCAAAGCCACTAAGCGACAGGTCTGCTGATGCACTCCATCGCTTGTTAATCTCATAGCTAAGTCGGGAATAAAGACCAAGTTGCTCAAAGTCCATATTTCTACGATGCCCGTCGGTTCGGTCATACGACAGATTTAACGTACTGCCAAAGGCTCCCTTACGATAGCGGGTAGACAATTCGGTTCGCAAACTATTATAACTTCCCCACGAAGACCTTAAAGAAGTATGTAATCCGTCATCACTGTAGTCATTACTGACAATATTGATTACTCCTCCCATCGCATTAGAACCATAGAGCACTGAAGCAGGACTATTGCTCACCTCTACCTTGCCAGCCATTATCGAAAGATAGGAATCAGCAACTGAGTGCCCCATCAATCCCATATATTGCGGATGACCGTCTATCAAAACCAGTACACCTCCCGTTGGACTTCCTCCGATACCCCTTATTTTGATTCCTCCTGCAGCGCCTGTAGATACACCATAGCCCATCACACCTCTTGAGGTCACAAAAAGACCTGCCACTTCTTCGTTAATCGAAGGCATCAGTGATTGTTCATAGCGGCCACGTATTGCAATACTATCCAGCGTAATATATGTAAGATTGAGATTACGCACGGTTGTGGCTATAGAAGTTGCACGCACCTGCACCTCATCAAGCATTATGTGGGCAGAAGTCTGGACTTCATATCTTGTAGA
The DNA here is from genome assembly GCF_023674465.1 of Xiashengella succiniciproducens. GTDB lineage: Bacteria > Bacteroidota > Bacteroidia > Bacteroidales > Marinilabiliaceae > Geofilum > Geofilum succiniciproducens. The sequence goes on from NZ_CP098400.1 coordinate 2,685,056, forward strand.
ATCCTTTACTATATCTGCAACAACCTGGGCCGACAGACCAACCGGCATAAACAGCGACACTAGCGTAAAAAGATATAATCTCACAACCAGGTATTATTTAATTATAGACTTACAACAACTATATACTCATCAGAGTATGATTCCGATACCATCCTGCCCGTATTCCCCAATCAGGAAGTCCTCTGCCTCATCCTTTCGATAAACTCTCCAATCTGCTTCACTGCCTCCTCAGGTTCATCCACTGTCATGGTCAGTTCTTCCATGGGACATAACCCGTCTTTAGTCCGGTTTTGTATATATGGCACCAACTCCTCGTACTCATATGCCACCTGATAACGGTCCAGCAAGTCAATAGCCGGCTGACTTATCAGCAAGGCGTAAATCTTACTCACTCCTCCGACTATCGCAACAAATGCTGCAGCCCTTCCAATAACCTTGTCAGCAACCAATGCGTCTTTCAATACCTCTGGCCGATTAATTAATGTTTCATATAAATCAGCAACTCCCGGACGTGTATACGTCAACAATTTATCTCCATTCCTGATAACACAGGAATAAGCACCCTCTTTCAATATCTTAACAAGTTCTTCCATAGTACTTTTTCCCTTTACCTGATATAATAACCCGGTTTGCCCTCACATCTCTGGCACATTTTAATACATTTAATTATTATGCTATAATCAAGTCAAAACGGAGCTCCAAATATACCCAGTTTTATCCCTGCCACAAAAATCTATATCAGTATTGTTTGAAAACACTCTCACTTTAGTTAATGTTGCAGCTGTTATACTTTTTCATATTTTGCCGGATTTCTCAACAACAAAGAGGAGCTTATCAATTCTTTACCACAAGGGGCTGACAAATGTGGAGAAAACGGAGAGTACCACAGTCTTTGTTACGACGGTCATATATTCCGACATCAAGTTGATTTTCGGCTTGGTAAAGCCATGTTCCACTCTTATTCCATTAACATGGATGATGGAACAAGCAAAGAATTCAGCTATTGGTTTGCTAACATACTAGAATAAAAAAATCCTTGAAAACTCTGGTTTTCAAGGATTGCCTTAGGTCTTGCGTGGTACCACCTGGAATCGAACCAGGGACACACGGATTTTCAGTCCGTTGCTCTACCATCTGAGCTATGGTACCATTAAATCAATAAAAGAAACACTAATTATGTGGTACCACCTGGAATCGAACCAGGGACACACGGATTTTCAGTCCGTTGCTCTACCATCTGAGCTATGGTACCTTTGCAAAACGCGGTGCAAATATAAAGAAAACTTTCTATCTTCAAAATGCACACTTAATTTTTATTTCTGTATTTCATTTCCACTCCCGGCATATTTACCCAGGTCTGAGGGGAACTAAGCCACTGTCATTTCAATGAAAATAAAACCCTTTATTCATTTATCTTTTATAATTTTGCCCTTTCATTTTAAAACGAGATGGATCTATTTACGCACACATTTCCCAACGGAATCAGATTGGTACACCATAAGATACAGTCACCGGTGGGTAGTTGTGGAATTTTCATAAATACCGGATCAAGGGACGAGGAGGAGTACGAACATGGACTCGCTCACTTTATTGAGCATGTGATTTTCAAGGGCACCAAGAAGCGTAAGACCTACCATATACTCAGCCGGATTGATGATGTTGGAGGTGAGCTAAATGCCTTCACCACCAAGGAGGAGACCTGTATCTATGCCTCTTACCTTATCCAGTATTTTGACAGGGCACTGGAACTTCTGCACGACATCACGTTCAACTCCGTTTTTCCTGCCAAAGAACTTGAAAAGGAGAAGGAAGTAATTATTGACGAGATCAACTCATACAAGGATAATCCTTCTGAGCTGATTATTGACGACTTCGAGGAACTGATCTTTGAGGGCGACCCAATGGGACGCAATATTCTTGGGACACCTGAAAAGCTTGCTACGTTTGGGCAGAAGGATATACTCAACTTTATCAACAAGAACTACCACACCGACCAGATGGTAATCTGTTCGGTAGGCCAGATGGAAGGCTCAAAAGTATTGAAGATAGCTTCCAAGTACTTCAAGGATATACCACCTAGTCACCGTATAAACGGACGTTCTCCGCTCAAACCATACCGTCCAAAGAGAGTCGAAAAGGAGATGGACACATTCCAGACTCATATAGTGCTTGGTAATGTGGCCTATGACATGAACAACCCCAACAGATTGGGACTTGTACTGCTCAACAATATTCTGGGAGGACCGGGTATGAACAGCAGGCTTAACATGGCACTTAGGGAAAAGAATGGAATTGCATACAATATTGAGTCAATGCACAATCCCTACTCAGGTACCGGAATGTTTTGCATCTACTACGGTACTGACAAGGAAAACCTCAACAGGAGCATGAAGGAGGTGGATAAGGAGTTGAGACTGCTTAGAGAAAAGAAACTGGGAACGCTGCAGCTGCATAAGGCCATACGCCAGCTTAAAGGTCAGATTGCTATTGCCAACGATAACAGGGAAAATCTGATGTTGTCCATCGGTCGGAGTTACCTGATGTACAACTATGTCGATTCACTCGATACTATATATAAAAAGATCGATTCGCTTACAGCTTCCGACCTGCTTCGTATTGCCAATGAGATCTTCGATCCCGGACAATTGTCTTATCTTATATACAAGCAATCCTGATGAACCTGGATCTGGAAAACTACATACTCAACCATCTTGATGATGAAGATGAGGTGCTAAGGGATCTTGATCGTTATACGCATCTCAATGTATTGCGCTCACGAATGCAGTCAGGACATATTCAGGGAGCATTCCTGAAAATGATTTGCAGAATGATTAAGCCAATGAGCATTCTGGAGATAGGCACCTATACAGGCTACTCGGCCATTTGTATGGCTTCGGGCACGGAGCCCGGAGCCCAAATCCATACTATTGAGGTAAACGATGAATTAGAAAGTGGGATTCGCCGTTTTATTTCCCGGGCAGGGTATGATAACAAGATTTCTCTCTATATAGGAGATGCTTTGGATATCATACCCCGTATTGAAGGAGAATTTGACCTTGCCTTTATTGATGGCGATAAGCGCCAGTATCCAGAGTATTACGAAATGCTTTTCCCTCGTGTTAAAGCAGGAGGTTATATGCTGGCTGATAATATCCTCTGGGGGGATAAAGTTGCAATGCACGGCATGCCGGATGACGCCTATACTAAGGGCATTATGGACTTTAACGATATTGTAAGGGACGATAAAAGGATAGAGAAGTGCATCCTGCCTTTTCGTGACGGCTTGACTCTCATCAGGAAAAAGTAGTCGGAATCCCTCAGAGATAAACAAATGTTACTCACCTGTGTTAATAAGCTACTATGTACACAGACACACTTATCATATACGGTTCTTCACTGGGCAACACCCGCTTTGTTGCTGAAAAGCTTAATGAACTCCTTCCTGGTTCGACTCTTGCTGATGTAAGAGATATAAGACCTGAGCAGATTGCAGGATTTGGAAAATTGGTATTGGGAACTTCAACATGGGGAGTAGGACTACTTCAGGATGAATTTGAACACTTTATGAATACCCTTTCAGGCCTTGATCTGAAGGGTAAGACCATTGCGATTTTTGGCCTTGGGGATCAGCAGAACTACCCGGACTCCTTTTGCGATGCCATGGGAATGATTTATGAAATGCTTCAGGGCAAGGGAGTGAACTTCATTGGTGAATGGGAGCCTGACGATTATGACTTCAGTATGTCCAAGGCACTAATCAACGGTAAATTGGTAGGTCTTGCTTTGGATGAGGATAATGAACCAGATCTTACAGACTACAGATTGAAAAAATGGATTGAGAAAATAGGAGACACACTGGCAGACTAACAACAGTTACTCCGTAATCGGCCCCTCTGTAAAACTATTGTTACCATTAGCTTGCGAAGCATTTGGCACCACCAAACTATCAAGCTCATGCTTTCTGAAAAGGGTTGGATAGTCATCCAGGAATTTCGTCATTACTGCTCTTAGGGCCTGTTCCCGGATAAACCTGGCCTTGCTCTTAACCTTATACCTTTTACAATAAGCGTCTATGGCAGCCAATTCTCTATCGCTAAGCAGAATAGTCACTCTATTCTGACGTTTTTCAGATAAAGGTACGGCATTTGTGGCAGCCTTTCCATTCTTCTTTTTCGTAATTACCATGAAGACGCTCATTTTAAAGCTGCTAAAATAGACAAAATCCTAATATCCTACAATTCCATCTGCATTCTTGAATCCTACGTATAGTGGTTTGCATAGCCCATCTGGCACAGTATTTGAAGAATAACACTTCAGCGACTAATATTCAACCCTAGAACCCTTAACTATGAAAAGACTATTAACATTGTGTACAGTAGCACTTTGTACTGTAATCCTTTCTGCGCAAGTCAACTCCCGCGACATCCTCTACCTTAAAAATGGAAGTATTATCAGAGGAATAATTACCGAACAGATCCCGGGACAGACAATTACAATAAAGTCCGATGACGGCAACGCATTTACCTATACCTACGACGAGATAGACAGACTTGAAAAAGAGAAACTAAACAAGGGACTTAAAGCCGGCAACAAACACTTTGCAGCACTTGGCTACCATATGAATTCAGGCAATTATGGACATAACCTTAGCTTTGACTTTGTACAGGCACGACAGTTCAACCCGTTCTTTTCTTTAGGACTTGGTGCAGGAACGCGTTACTATTATGATGTAAGGGAACTCCATATTCCTGTGTATCTTGATTTCAGGGTTAACTTTGTCAATAATATATTCTCTCCTTACATATCTACAGGATACGGATACACTCTCGATGCAAAAAACAACTTCTCAGGGGTGGGTATTCTGATTAGTCCTGAAATTGGACTTACTATTAAAACATCTGACAAGTCAGCTTTCCACTTTGGAATAGGTACTGAATACCAAAGTTATGACGACATAAATGATGATAATAATATCTCCGAAACACTAAAAGTGACTTTAGGATTTTCACTCTGATGCTCAAACTTATTTTACCACATACTATGAAAAGGATAGTTTCCCTGTGCTCAATTATCGTCCTATGTGCATTTGCAACCATGGGTCAAAAGCTCCAGGACGTTATATATATGAAGAACGACAATATTCTAAGAGGAGAAATAATTGAACGGCAACTCAATGGAATTGTAAAAATAAGGACTACAGACAGGAACATACTCGTCCTTAATGAAAGTGAGATTGAGAGAATAAGTAAAGAAGAACTTGCTAGCCAAAGTATCAATTCATACAAAAAATTCAAAGGTATTGCTGAATTTGGCGTTATGCCGGGGCTAGGCCCCAACAAACTGGACATGGAAAAGCTCAGTATTATCGGGAGCTTCCAACTAAGTCCATATTTCTCCCTGGGTGCAGGATCCGGACTTAGGGATGTATTTTCCTATGATATGTTAATGCCTTTCTTTGTTGACCTCAGGACCTACCTGCCACGGGGAAAGCTTGTTCCCTATCTGGCATTAGGAGCAGGATATGCATTTAATATTAACCAGGACTTTAACCCGGAAGGGTACTTTATAAATCCTGAATTTGGATTGATGCTAAAAGTAAGAAACAGGTTTTCAATCCACCTTGGACTGGGATACAATGCTCAGTGGCTGGACAATCATTATAAGTGGAGATGGGACGAAGAATCGCTAGAGGTTGAGAAAATCACAGATCCCATACATGGAATTAGTATTGTTGCCGGAATTACCTTCTGACAACAACAATGTTAGGAACTCATTTCAACTTGTTTATTTGTTTTGAATGAAACCTTGCTGTGTAACCGCCTTTTCAGTTATATCCCGTATCGCTCCTATTCCATATCAGATACAGACGACATACCGGCCGCCTCCAAAACATCGTCATAATTCCTGATAAGCTTTTCTTCCAATACCGTTATATCACTCAGAAACACCTTAAATCTTTTAAGTTCATCCAAGTCCTCGACTCCATCACCAGACAAGAATTTAGTCATCCCACTATTTAGGATATTATCTCTTACATAGGTCATTACTAGGGACTGATAGTACTCCTGATAGTTATACGTTCCCGCTATCTCCGCTACAAGATTCATATCCATGTATGCAATCGCCTGTGTCAGTTTGCTGGTTTCCCAGGCAGTAGATTGAACAATACTAAACTCCACATTGCCCTCAATTTCAGCAGCATCGTCCTCCGCTCCATTCTCAACTAAAAAAAGTGCAGAATCAATCTCTGAAACAATTCTCTTGTGACCTGCCAGCAACCGGCTAACCAATTCTCTGTTGTCAGATACTTCAATCATAATATTATTGAGAGATTGTTTGGCCAATTGCTTATTGTTGTAACTGTCCCTCCACTGGTTCATCATCATCCCCAGAAAAACGGCAAAACTGATTGATACAAACTCAAAGAATATCTTTCTAAAATTCATTCTATCCATAAAACTCTAATTTTATCCTCCCGACTATAGCTCCTTCTTCAGATAAACCATATCTACAAGTTGCACCCCATCTTCAAACATCATATGATCACACTAGTGTCCCATTAAAATTGGGACGGTATTAAAAATTAAACAAATTTGGCTCACTAAGCCTAAAACGTTCTTTGTCATTTTGAAATTTAGTTCTCTCAAATAGGTCTCGAAGATGAGTTTTATCTGTTAAAGAAATACTCAGTATCTGCAAAACCTCATATGTACTTCTGTCAAGTTGCATGTCTTTTTGGACGATTGCCACCAAGCAATAAGTGCACATCGCGGCGTAGATTTGAATTCGAACAGCATTTTCAGTAGTTCCCCAGAATTTCTTGACTTTTAGATGTTGCTTTAGCCACTTGAAGAAAAGCTCGACTTGCCAGCGGTTCTTGTAAAGGTCAGCAACTTGAAGTGCAGAAATGTGCATCGCATTGGATCCCAATATCTGACCAATCTAAGATGTTCTGGATAGTATTGTTTAGGATAAAAACCTGTCAATTCAATTGTTACGTCTGAAAGTACGTTCTTGGGCAATCTTCGTTTCCATTTTATCATCTTGCATTGTAGATTCTTTTTGGCTCTTAAAACATAGAAAGCTCCTATCTGATGAATCTTAAACAACATTTTGAAGTGATTATATGCACGGTCAAATATGTAATATGAGCCTGATTCATAAGGGATTTCTTTCATTGCAGTAGAGTCGTGAACAGAAGCTTCCGTGATATGGAAAAATGCTGGTATCTGTGTCTCCACATCATATAATGTATGCACTTTGATTCCGCCTTTTTTCTTACGAAACTTCGCCCACCAGAATACGGAAAGGCACAAGTCAATCGTCGTTGAATCAAAAGCATAGACATTGCCTTCAATTTTGAAGATGTCAGCAACTCGTTTCTGTCTGGCTTCGTTTACCAGATAGTAAGCATACTCTTCAAAGATGTGATAGTCTCTGTCTTGATTGGCTCTGGCCAGAGATGATTTTGATATATTCTTGCCCAAGCCCAGATGATAAGATTTGGAGTGATGAGCATCAAGTGCGACAATCAAATCTCTAAGACTTTCACGATTTGACAATTGCCCGAACATCAAAGAAAGCAATTGATTCCAACAAGTGAAATGCTTCACGTATTTGTCTCCATTGTATTTGGCAACAATACGATTGAATTTGCTTCGATTTAGAAACGAGACCAGTTGAGCGAAAACGTATTTGTCTTGATACATAAGCATTCAGATTTATCTGATGCAAAACTAAAAATTCAAGTCCGTTCGCTCTAAAAACCTCTGTAATTAACTAAATTTCTAATATTTCAAAGAACTTTTTTAGATTTTAATGGGACAGTAATGATAAAGTCAATTAAACAACAAAAGGCTGCAACAGCAACCTTTTGAATAACAGTTAGAAAATACAATTTAGATTCAATCCAACTTTAAGCATTTACCCGTCTGACTATTTCAAACTGGGGAGATCCTCCCGCCACAGCACGTCGGCATGCGCAGCGGCATCCTGCCACCAGGCCACATCGGCGTGTTTGTGACTGCTTCCGGAAAAAGCCTCGGAACCGGGATTTAAGGTGCGATCGTAATCGTACCATGGCATGAAGTAAGACCAGTAAGCACCAGCTTCCCACTGCTTAGAAAAGGACGCTGAAGAGCCAAATTCACTCAAAGTCACCATCTTATTGGGGTACTCGGCCTGAATGGAAGCAAACTGTGCAGCGATATCGCTGCCTGAACCATTGTTGTAGATATCGCGCCCCACTATATCAACGTAGGCATCGCCCGGGTAAAAGGCAGCGTCTTTGGTCTGGGTAGTCCACACCCACAAAAGGTTGTTGAGACCACGCGACTCAAAATACTCAAACATATGTATCCACAAAGCCTTGTAGTTGTCGGCACCTCCGGCACCCCACCAAAACCAGGCGGTACCATTGTTGTATTCATAAATATTGCCGGCGGCTTCGTGCAAGGGACGCCACAGCACCGGGATGTTCTTCTCTTTAAGCAACAAGAGGTAATCGGCCATCTCAGCCAAATCGGCCTGTAAGACTTCATGCTCCCAACTGCCCTCTGTAAGCGCATTGGCGACTTTGAAAGTCGTCTCCTCAGGCTTATAGGTATATTGCTGCGGATCGCTTACCCCCGATTCGCTGTTGGGCACCACCCAGTGCCATCCGGCACTCACTAAGCCATTGGCGGCCCACCAATCCTCCAAAAAGCCGGTATCGTTGTAATCAATCCAGTTGGCAGGCGAATAATTCAAATGAATGTAATCGACCGTTGCCATAGCCGGCCACTTTCCGGTATGCAGATGCACCCATTCCGCTTCGTTAATGTTCCACGACACATTAGACATCGTTCCTGAAAGCGACTTTTTGCCGTACTGTTCCTTCAGGTAGTTGTAAACCTTTATTACCTCCGGACTGGGGTTCTTTACCACCGGCTGCTCATCGAGTGCCACCACCTGCTCTGCTTTGGTGGTAAAAGAGAATGAAAAAGCATTTTCCAAAGCCACGCCAAAGCTGTTCACCACCGCACCGGCAGGTACCTGCACGGTATAGGTCCGACCTGCTTCCAATACCAAATCCAGTTCCAGGGTGGTAAGCGACAAGTTGGAAACGCGGACTTCCACCGCCTCATTGTTTACGGTAATATCGTGTTGAGGGGCAGGCGTAATCACTTCATCAAAACGAAGTTGAATCAGCTGATCCGTCAAAACATCCACAGCTCCATCAGCGGGGGAGGTGCTCAATAAAACGGGAGCCTCATGCTGCTCCTGCTTCTTATCGTCACAAGCTGCAGCAGTCAACGCCAAGGCCAAAATGATATAAACAAATTTTTTCATACTGTTGCATAAAATGTTCAATGGCAAAAATAACAGGAGCAGAAGCTTTTCCCTAATACAATTTCGTCATTGTGCGATAAAAAAGCCACACCTTAGCGGAGTGGCTTTTTTATAATTAAATTCCAATGGCCTGCTATTTCAGGGCAATCTTAGTTAATGTTAATGCGTCACCAGTCACCACCAATCCTCCATTCGCCACAAGGTCGTCCACATCAGCTTGAGTCAGGGTGTACGCCAAACTTGTATCGCCTGGCCCAAAATCAAATTGAGCTGTCTCCGGAGTAGGTAAGTTACCCCATCCTTCACCATGTCTAAGAGATATACATGCCCAGTCTTTTCCCTCATTCACCGTAAAGGTGAAATAGAGAGTCTGTCCCGCTTTTACCGTTGACCAATCGAAAGCTCCATAAGCTAAGTCTTGGTTTCCTGCCCATCCTGCATTATCAAAAGAACCTTCCCAAATTGCTTTTGGTGCAGAATAATCCTTCACCCAGGAAATAGACGAAACAATCATACCATCACCCTGCAGGATGATCGAATACCCCCAATCACTGTAGGGGAACATCGACAAGGGAAGATCGATGTAATCGGCAGCAGCCACATCGGCAGCATGACCGTCATCTGAGCCATCGTATTCAAGTTCCCAGTGACCATTAAACGCCTTAAACTGGGGCGCATCGTTGGTTTTGGTGTATCTGATACGCACCACGGCATCTTCCGGTGCACCCGAGAAATCTACATTCAACTCATAGTTGGTACCCCAGGCTGTCAAATCAACTGGAGTATTGTACAGAATGGTTTCTACTTCTCCGGCTGCAACAACACTAATCGTATAATCCACGTTGGTTTCGTCAGACACCAAGGTGATTACATTATCCCCTACATTGACACCCACAGCCACGTAAAGCACGGTTCCTACAAGCAAATATGGGGTCTCGACACCATTGAGCAACACATTGGTCAGACTCTCTCCATTAACAACAGAGCATTCCAGTAAATTCCCTATCGTGGTGGATTCCTCAGCAAATTCAGAAATCGCAGCAAAGGTATAGGCATTGATTACAATACTTCCGGCTGCAACGGTCTCCCCGTTGTCCATAACCAAAGTCACGTCACCGGTTTCGGCTGCTAGTGGCACAGTAACCAGGAAGCCGCTTCCACCAGCTGTGGCCACTGCTTCAAGGTCGCCAAAGAGCACAGTTTTCACCCTGTTTCCAAGGGTTGAAACAACATCGAGCTCATCAAGCGGCGTAGCATCGGCAGGAAACTCGGCCACCGGCTTCAGCGTCTCAAAACCATCCACAGTGACGGTGGCACCATTGGCCAGCATCAAGGTGATAAGACCACTTTGTGCAGCTTCCGTTACGGTCAGATTAATCTTTCCATCCTGAGTAGCCGATACCTCGGTTTCCTCTCCATTGGTAAAGGCAGCCTTAGTCACCAAATCAAGATCGCTTCCGCTCAAGACCAGCACCTCACCCACTCCGTAAGCCTCCTTCATCTCCTCAATAACAGCGCTTGGCTTTACAAAAGCAAGATCACCTAAAGCTACTTCCAGACCGGAATAGGCAACCAGACTGGCGGCACCATCTTTGGCTGTTGCCGGGACCTCCAAAGTCAATGATTTGGCATCCTCGGCCACCTCAAATTCCACCACCTCTGCATCGACAAAACGAACACTGGCCACCAGGTCCAGATCGGCACCGGAAATGCTCATAGTATTACCCGCTTTCGGGGTCTCAGGACTGTGTTCCGCAAAAGAGGGAAGCGTAACCGCCAGTTCCTCTTCACTGTAAACCCAGACAGGAATTTCCTCGCCATCAGAAAGCAAATCCGCCCCATCAGAAACAATGACCTTCCCGGATTGCGCAGTGATCGGCACTTTAACTTCAATCTTAGCACGTGTTTGCGACTCAAAATCAGCTTTCAGCACGTGAATCCCGTCGGCAAAAATCACTTCTTCCACGGTGTTCAGATAGTCGCCTTCAATTGTCAATACAGCACCCGCCTTAATGGCAAGAGGGGTCATACCCGAAATAGAAATGGGTTCAGAAAACCCAATAGGTGTTTTGGTTGTGATTTTCCCTTCCGGGGTATTCAGAACAATCACACCCGGCTGGGCCGTTTGTGGAATAATAATCCGTATTTCATACGCTCCAACTTTGGTGATTTCTGTAATGCCCTCGGCACCCGGCAAATCTATGCTGGTCACCTTGTCCAGGTTGGTTCCAATGAAGCGGAGCTCTCCCCCACGCATGGCGGGAGAGGGACCAAAGACATTCAAAGCAATGTCGCCTGCTTTAATCTGGTTGGTATCCAAGTCCTCCCCTTCATCACAAGAGGAAAGAGTGACACCAAACACCAGAAGACACATCAGCAGCAATGCCGACCAACTATATGTTTTCTTCTTCATAATTCGATATTTTTTTTAGTCAATTACTCAGCAGGAACTACACGAATGTTGTCGATGCAAATCTGAGGCGAACATGCCCGACCTTCCACACCACCATGGTAAACAAAGAAGGTCAATCCACCAAAATTACCGGGACCTGCAGCACCAATCTCTTTACCCGTATGATCGTATTTAAAGTCCTTAAGCGGAACCACGACGGTCATCCAGCCATCGGTAGTAAAGGGACTTTCATTTTTCCATGGCGACCACAATCCACGCGGAACACTTGTATCGGCAATGTAACTGTTGGTTCCGCTGGTTTCCCAGGGGGTAAAGATCATTTGCAACGCATTGGACGACCAGCCGTCAAGCACATTCACCTCAAACTTCAGCAGAGCGGTAGATGGGTCGATGTCGAACAAATCTCCTTCGGGTCGCCCATTGGCAGAACCCCACAAATTAAAGGAAAAACCATCCTCGTTCCAATCGCTCAGGTCACCAGGGATAGCACCTGAGAAATAAACATACTTACCCGATATGCCTTCCACAGGATCATCCGTACGCAAATTACCGGCACGCCAGCCACCGTCGGCATTCAGATTGTCCCAATCGAGAATCATCCCCCGATCGTCACGAAACTGAAACTTGGAGCGACTGGTTCCATAAATGGTGCTTACATTAATGTAGCCTTTCTCGGCGCCTTCAGGCACAATAAAACGTACGGCATTTTTCTCCACACTGAGAATATTCTCGGCAGGCACCGGCAAGTTCCCAGCCATGGTAATCGATAAGGGACTGTTGGGGTCATCAATGAAATAATCCCCCCTCAGCACCACTTCCTGTCCGTCATGGGCGTATTCGTTAGAAATACTATTCACTGCAGGAGCAGGCACTAAAACCGAGAAATCAAAATCAACGGTATCCTTTCCGGTGGTCACCATATAGATTTTGTTGGTCACCACTTCCGGAATGGTTTTGGGCACATTGACAAACAAAGTATTGGCAGTAATAAAACTGTTGTTCAGAATGGCTTTCTGATCGTTGAAATAAATCTCCTTAATGCTGGTCAGGTTTTTTCCAACCAGAACAACCGTATTCCCCATATAGGCGGCTGTGATCAGTGAATCCGCAGATTCAGGAGCCGGCAGACGAACATACAGTACCTCGGGGACCCCACCTGTGCTCTCATAGGCATCAGGGTATTCCTCGCACGAATGAAAGGCAGTTCCCATTAGAGCCATCGCCACAATCAGCAGCAAACGACCCAGATGATTGCTATTATATCGCTTCATAAAAATCATTTTAAACATTAACAACACGACCCATTAATAACTGAATTGAGAGATGTCCACTTCAACGGCCTCTTCCAACAAATGCTTGTTCATTGTCAGGTCCGTATCGGGGAAGGGCAGCTTAAAGTGAGAATCGTTGATATTGGGCTTGGGCACCTCGTTGTAATAGGTGGTCGAAGGATCCAATGTTCCCGTCTCATAAAAGGCCTTCAATCCGTTGTAAGTACCTCGGGCCTGATCGCGCAGCTCATTGATGGCCTTATTGGGGTTGAAGTAGTGCAGACGCACATAATCGTACCAACGATCGCCCTCTGTGGCCAATTCCAAACGACGCTCCTTCCAAATAAGGTCGAAGGTCAGCGAAGTCACCACATCCGAAGTATTCAGAAACTCGTCATAAGGCTTTCCAAAAGCACGCGCCCGTACGCGGTTGAATACTTCCAGGGCTTTGGCATCGCTGCTGGAACCTTGATTGCCCAAAACAGCTTCGGCATAAATCAAATAAACATCAGACAGTCGAATCAAATGCGTACTCAATCCGGTTGCCATATTGGCCATACCATAGCCCAGACCAAGTACGTGGTCGTTGTTGTTGCCGACCAGGTGCTTCACCTGGTTGGCTCCGGTTCCGCTCTGCACTTCCCCCAAAACATTTAAGTTGTAATCGGCCCAGTCGAAACCACCCTTATCGGCCCAGAAGTACTCGTACTTATCGCCATACATCATCATGGTGGCCTTACGTCGGGTATCCCGATTCACCCGGTCCAGACTCAGAGCGTCTTCACCAAAGGCATTCTGGAGGTCAACGGAGGGACCGGCATAACCGCCCCAAGTGTCGCCAAACTCGGAGAATCCGGTTAAGGCCAAATCGGACTGCAAGGTGTTTTGCTGGGTCCAGGGATCCCGATCGCCACGCCAATGCCAGGCCAGAAGGCTTTCTGAAGAAAAGTTGTTTTGCAAGCGGAAGATGTCTGAAAACACGGGAACCAATTCCCGACCACTTTCATCAATCACCTTCAAAGCATAAGCCGCTGCCTTATCCAGGTCGTCCTGGTTGCGACTGCCGTCCATGCCGTAACCACTCTTGGTCAGATAAACCTTCGACATTAAGGCATAGGCCGAATAACGGTCAATGCGACCGGGCGCATTCTTTTCGGGCAACCACTCAATGGCCTTATCGAGGGTCATGAGGATGTAATCGTAAATATTGGGAATCGTGGCCTTGTACTTTTCGTTGTAATTACCAGCGGCAATTTCCGCAGAATTATTGTGCACAATGGGCACCTCTCCAAAAATACGAACCAGGTAGAAATAGGCCATCGCCTTCCAAACAAGGGCTTCACCCTTAACGGTTTTTTTGGTCGTTTCGCTTACTTCGGGGCCCGACTTAAGATCAATGTTTTCCAAAATGCCATTGCAATAAGCATTCACCGACCACAAAGAGGCCGACATATTTACCAGATCTTCGTCGCTCGAATTAATGGTGAAGGTCATATAGGGCGACCCACCCCAGTAATAGTTGCCTGCCAGGACCTCTCCAACTTTGAAAAAGCCACGCTGAAAGTCGTACCAGGGCGAATTGTAGAGGGGATTTACCGCCTGAAAGCACTGCTCATCAGTCTGGTAAAAATTATCCACATTGTAATTGTCTTCCGTAGGGCGATCGAGAAAGTCCTCGCAAGAACTCAAGCCTACCAGTACCCCCAGAGACAATGCCAGATATTTTAATATTCTGTTATTCATCTGTTTGTGTTTTTTTGTTTAGAAAGACAAATTCAAGCCCACAGTGTAAACCTGGGGTGCCGGATAACGACCGTTATCGAGGCCATACACATTGTTACTCAAGGTGCTTACGCCCACCTCCGGGTCGTAGCCCGAATACTCGGTAAAAGTGTACAGGTTTTGCAGGTTTACATAGATCCGAACATTATCTACCTGATAGCGTCGGGTCAAGTGCCCGGGCAAGGTATAACCAAGCGTAATGTTCTTGATCCTTAAATAAGAACCGTCCTCCACGTAACGATCGCTGATGCGGTCGTTGTCGTTGGGGTCGTTGGCAATAGCCCGGGGCACCTTTGTACCTGGATTGGCCACCCGAATATTGCTGATGTCTTCATTCCAGGCATACACCTCAGTGACTCCGTCAATGGCCAGACGGGGATAAGCAATTTGATCATCCACAGGCACCAGCTGCGCACGATCGTTAACCACCGCCAGCTGATTGTCCCATATACTCTTCATATTGGAAAGTTGCATGGCCGTATAATTGAAAATCTTATTGCCGTAGGATCCATTCAGAAACAAAGTTAAATCAAAGTTTTTGTAACGGAAGGTATTGGTTACCCCAAAAGTAAATTTGGGCATGGGCGAACCAATGTTGGTGCGATCGTACTCATCAATCACTCCGTCAGGTTTACCATCCGGACCACTTAAATCAGCAAACTTCAAGTCACCCACCCAAACCGTATTGTAGCGGTCAAAAGTTTGGCCGTCCTCAGGATACTTGGCAGATTTTGGAGAATTTTGCAAATCAGCTAAATCCTTATACACGCCAACTACCTTATAACCATAAAAGTTATACAAAGATTCACCTACATTGGTAATTGTAACAACATCACTCCACTGACCATAGCCTTCAATATGAGCACTGGCAGTTCCATCCAAAGCCTCCAGGGTGTTCTTATTGGCCGACCATTGAATGTCGGTATCCCATTCAAAGGCACCCACCATGTTTCGGGTATTCAAGGAAATCTCTATCCCCTTGTTGTTGATGGTACCATAGTTTCCTTTGGGTGGTGCAAGTGCAGAGGACTGGTTGCCCCGTGTTCCCATATAAGAGGGCAACTGCAAATCCATCAACATATCCTCAGAGGTTTTATCATACAAATCAACAACCAGGGTTATTCTATCACGCAATAAACCTAAATCCAAACCAAGGTTAATCTGTTCCTGAGTTTCCCATTTGATATAGGGGTTGGCAATGTTGCTTTGGCGGTAACCCATACCCAGGCCCGAAGGCATGCGACTGATGGCAGCGCCCCAGGCATAGCCGCCAATGTTGGAGTTACCGGTCTGTCCCCAGCCAAAACGCAACTTACCATTACTTACGATATGGTCCAGCCCCTGAAAAAAGTCCTCCTCGGTAAATCGCCAGGAACCGGCAAAGGCATGAAAATTAGCCCACCTGTTCTTGGGTCCAAAGTTGGAAGAACCATCCCGACGGAAGGTATAGGTAAGGCCGTAACGACTGTCAAAATTGTAGGTTAAACGACCAAAAAAGGAAGCCATGGCAGAACTGCCAAAACCAGAGCTGATTTTATTCTCGCTGGCCAATACCGGATTACGCACCTCGTTGCCGGGCAAACCAATACCAATCACACGTTGATTCTCCCATTTTGATTCCCAGGCCTCCTGACCCACCATTACGGAGTAGGAGTGCTGATTGTAGGAATCTGCATAGGTCAGATAGTTTTTAAACTGCATAAAACTGCTGTTGTTCCTCTGGATGGAACTCTCGTTGATGTCTCTGGACCAGTTGCCATAGGCAACTTCCGGCAGAAAGACCTCCCCACGTGTGCCTCCGATATCAAAACCCAGTTCGGTGTGCCAGGTGAGTTGCTCAATGGGTGTAAGGTCCAAATAAATATTGCCATTTAGTTTAGAACGCTCCAGCAAGAGGTCTTCATCATGCGCCTTGGCGATGGGGTTGATGCGACTGTAACCTTCCCTCACCTCACTGGCATAATTTCCTTCAAGGTCATAAATAGGAATATCCGGAGGGGTCAAAAGAGAAAAGGTAATGATGCCCTCGGTTCCTTCAGCCAGACCCAGTTTCTCATCGGTCATTGAATAAGCCGTATTGACACCCAGCTTCATCCAGGGCTTCAAGTCGGCATCAAAGTTGGCCCGGAAAGAATAACGCTTAAACTCAGAACCAACGATGGTTCCGTCCTGGTCCATGTAGGAGCCCGAAACAAAATAGCGAACGGCATCGGTACCTCCACGTGCAGAAACCTGATGCTGTTGCATGGGTGCAAACTGAAAAATAGCATCCTGCCAGTTGGTTCCAACACCCAAGAGAGAAGGATCCTGAAACTCAGCACGCTCATCTCTTGTACTGAAGTCCATCGCCACGGTATTGCTGTACTCAGCAAATTCGCGCAAATTCATCATTTCCAAACGGGTGGCCTGGCGCTGCATACCGTACATCCCGTCGTAGGAAAACTTGGCTTCACCACTGCGGCCTTTTTTGGTAGTAATCAATACCACCCCGTTAGCACCCTGCGCACCATAAATAGCGGTTGCAGAGGCGTCCTTAAGAATTTCCATCGATTCGATATCGGCAGGGTTCAAAGAGGAAATGGGAGAGACCGAAGAAACGGAACCATTACCCAGTCGATCACCCAGACCCAAAGAAGCACCGCTGGCGCTGCTGCCTTGCAAAATAACGCCATCGACCACATAAAGCGGCTCGGCATTGGCATTGATGGTACTTTGTCCACGTACCCTAATGGATACCGAACCACCGGGGGCACCGGAAGTAGCCATAGAAGTTACACCGGCTGCACGCCCCTGCAGGGCCTGGTCGATGTTGGTAATTACCGAACCTTTAATTTTGTCCTCACCTACAGAAATAGAAGCACCCGAAAGGTCGCTCCTCTTCATGGTTCCATAACCAACAACCACCACCTCATCCAGCCGCAAGTCGGAAGTCTGCATCATTACATTGATTACAGAACGACCGCCCACCTCAATAATCTGGTTTTCAAAACCGATAAAACTGAACACCAGGGTTTCAGCATCCTGTGGGATACTAATGTTGTAATTGCCGTCGATATCGGTAACCACACCGATGGCGGTACCTTCTACCACAACGGCAACTCCGGGAAGGGGTGAACTGCTGCCGTCAGTCACCGTACCTGTGACTGTCTTTGTCTGCCCAAAGGCCAGTAAATGGCCAAACAGGAGCATCAATAAAGACAACGAACGCAGATTTTTTGTCATAGTTAATAATTTAATTGAATAATGGTTTCACATTGGGCTAATCAAAAAACTGTTAATTTATGTTACAAACATAGGGTATAGTTTGCACTCTATCTAATACAATTCGATCCAAATTTTATAGTATTCTATAAATGCCGCCAATCATTAAAAACACCCCCTTCTTTGCCCCGACAACCTATAGAAGAACTTCACATTCAATTTTCGTTAGTGTAACAAATACACTTTATAGATGATATAAAATTAAGCTTACTTGACTCAGCAGGCTAATACATTTTTATCATTTTTACATATTATTACATCTTTATAAAAAAACCGATCCCGCCAAAAGGGTAATTTAGCACCCAGCAAAAGCAAGCAAACTGGAAACTGGGATGGGGCTGGTATCTGGCGGCGCCCCTGCTGGGCCTCCTTGCTCTGGCCGCCGGTAAGGGCGTGAACGACACCCTGGCCGCACCACCCCGTTCGGCCCTCGACATATTAAAAGAGCGCTACGCCAAAGGCGAAATCGACCGTGCCGAATTTGAAGAAAAGAAAAACGACCTGCTTTCGATTTAATGTCGTCTAAAACACATTTTTTGTCCCGTTAAAGTTCATGCGAAACTCGCTGGGCGTGCATTTTTGCTTCTTCTTAAAAGTGCGGTTAAAATTGGAAATATTGTTGAACCCACATTCGTAACAAATTTCCGAAACACTCTTATTGCTTTCAATCAACAGCCGCGTGGCATAACCCAGGCGCATCTCATTCACAAATTCGATAAAAGATTTGCCCGTTCGCTGCTTAATGAGGCGACTGAAAGAGACCACCGACATATTCAGCAAACCAGCCGCCTCTTCCAGCAAAATTTTTTTACTGAAATTGGCCCGCACATAGTTGTAAATCTTCTCGATGCGCTCACTGTTGTGAAAATCGTTGCTGTGCTGGAACGATAAATTCGTGAGCAAACGCTGACCGCGCGAAGTAGCCAGGTCGTACAACAGCGATTGAAACTCAATAAAGGAGTCAAAGCCCCGTTTCTGACTCAGCGAAGTCAAACGCCCCTCTATTTGCCGGGCCGTTTCCTTAGAGAACGAAAGGCCGCGCTGGGCATTATTCAACAAATCCCTGATGGGTTTCAGCATATTTTTAGCAATCAGCGACTCCCCAAAAATATCTCGCGGAAATTGAATGGTAATTTCATGCAGCAAAACCTTACCCGTATTTCTGAAGTTTTTCCAACCGTGGTAAAGGTTGGGGCCCACCATCACCAACTCATAATCATCAATCTCCTCAATCGAGTCGCCCACCACCCGGCGCGCCCCCCGCGCATTGGCAATAAAATTAATTTCGTACTCGGGGTGAAAATGAATGGGATAAGTAAAAAGGGAGCGTTGACGATCAAACACCAAAAAGCAATCGTCCTCTTTCAGCGGGGTAATCTCCCGGTGAATCGAATCCCGAACCGGCGTCATCACAACATCTTGCATAGCACAACAGATTAAAAGGCAACAAATTTTAACAAAAATACATAAAATCAGATACAATAATACTACCACCCCTTAAAAAAAAATCATCCAAACAAATCGCAATAAATCGCACAGAACAGCAAACTCAGACCACAACTACAATAATAAACACACATTAATCCTCCAAAACAGCCTTAATAAAAGTGAAAAACGACATTATTCTACCATCGTGTACAAACGGCCCCACCAACAACATTTTCACTAAAAGCTTTTGCAGTAGTGAAAAAGCAGCTATTTTTGCAGTCGCTAAAAAAGTAGGTTGTATTAATTGAAATTTATTTAACATGCCCGTAAAAATTAACAAGACACGGACGCAAAAGGTATGCTTACTACCACATTGTGGTAGCTGACAGCAGGGCGCCACGAGATGGCAGGTACATTGAAAGGATTGGTTCTTACAATCCCAACACGAATCCTGCTACCATTGACCTTAATGTTGATAAAGCCTTAACATGGCTTGGCCAGGGCGCCCAACCTACCGACACTGCCCGTGCAATTTTGAGCTACAAAGGTGTTATGATGAAGAAGCACCTGCTCGAAGGCGTAAAAAAAGGAGCTTTTGACGAAGCCGAAGCAGAGCGTCGTTTCAACAAGTGGATGGAGGAAAAAGAAGCCAAGATCCAGGAGAAGAAAGACCAGCTGGCGGGACAAAAAGCAATGAGCAAAAAAGAGCGTTTGGAACAAGAAGCAAAAATCAACGCCGAAAGAGCCGAGAAAATTGCCAAGAAAAACGCTGAGCTGGCTGCCGAAGCCGAAGCTGCCAATGCTGAAGCCACTGAAGAGGCTCCAGAAGAAGCCGCTGAAGAAGGTGCAGCAGAAGAACCGCAGGCTGAATAGCAAGGCCCAGTCATTCTTCATAAAATTTAAAAACCCGTCTGGCCAACAGACGGGTTCTTTTATACATTTATGCCGCTATGATCGACAAAGACCTACAAATACATTTGGGCCAGGTGGCCAAACCACACGGCGTGGACGGGGAAGTGCTCATTCGCATGCTTGCGCAATGGGAAAATTATGAGCCTGCTCCTGATTTTATTTTTCTGGAGCTCCATGGGGGACTGGTCCCCTTTGAAGTAAAGGCCTTGCGCTACCGACACAGCAACGATCTGCTGGTGCTGCTCAACCGCATCAACGGTCAGGAACAGGCCAGGCAACTGCAAGGCACTGCCGTTTATATCGCACCGGAAGATTTGGGCGAAGCACCTCAGGAAGAAAAACGCTCCCTGAATCTCCTCACCGGCTTTCAGGTAAGCGAGCAGCAGCGCGGCAGTCTGGGTGAAATTCAAGCAGTGATCGAGATTCAAAACAACCCCCTGATAGAGCTGCTCATCAACGAAAAAGAGGTGCTCATTCCCCTGCAGGAAGACTTCATTGTCCACATCGACTGGAAAAAACGCGAACTCACCATGCAGCTCCCTGAGGGACTCATAGAGCTGTACCTGGAATAAGTCGCCCCTTCTCCATGCGGTCAAAAGCCCTGCGCCAGTCGTCCGGAATAAGCATCCCCGACTGGCTGGCCTGGTCGTAGCCCGCCATCACCGAATCACAGGTCGCCGTGGGTTCCGCATCCCCCTCCTTCACCAGCCACTGGAGCATGCGCAGACTCTTCCCGCCCAGGTGATACACTCGCGTGAGCACCCGCACCTGATCATCGGGCAGGGTTTGCTTAAAAAAATCGGTTTTAATGGAAACGATCAGCACCACCTTATCGTTCTTCCACAGCTCCCCGCCAAAAGCCTCCCGCAGGTAGTGCACCCGGCCAATATCAAAATACTCCTGAATAATGGTATTGTTCACGTGCTCAAAACCATCCACATCGTTAAAGCGAATTTGAATGGGCGTAGCGTGATAGAACTCTTCCAGAGCCATAAGTAAAAATTTATACCGCTACACCAAAATCGCGCAGCGCGTCGTTCAACGAAGTTTTTAAATCGGTAGAAGCCTTCCGCTGTCCTATAATCAGCGCCGCAGGCACCTGGTAGGCACCAGCCGGAAACTGCTTGGTATAACTGCCCGGAATCACCACCGAACGTGGCGGCACAAAACCTTTGTACTCCACAGGATCGCTCCCGCTCACATCAATGATCTTGGTGGAACCGGTAAGCACCACATTGGCACCCAAAACGGCCTCCTTACCAATGCGGCAACCCTCTACCACAATGCAACGCGACCCAATAAAGGCCCCGTCCTCCACAATGACCGATGCCGCCTGCAGGGGTTCCAGCACCCCACCCAGACCAACACCACCACTCAGGTGTACGTGCTTGCCCACCTGAGCGCAACTGCCTACCGTGGCCCAGGTATCCACCATCGTGCCCTCATCCACATAGGCGCCAATGTTCAAATAGGAGGGCATCATCACCACTCCGCGAGCCACATAGGCACCATAACGTGCTACAGCATGAGGCACCACGCGTACGCCCAATTCCTTATAATTCCGTTTCAAGGCCATTTTATCGTGAAACTCAAAGGGACCCAATTCAATCGTTTCCATTTTTTGCATGGGAAAATACAGGATCACCGCCTTCGATCGCCCTTCATGATCTTCTGCGGCACCTCGCCACCCAGACAGGCAGAAGTAACAATCAATCCCTCGTGGTACTGCTCCAACAGCTGCTTATCGATGCGCGGCCGATAAAAAAAGCCCTCCACCGAAGCAATGGAAGTCAGCTTAAGCAGATTGCGGTAACCCGTACGGTTCTTCGCCAGCAGAATCAGGTGGCGACCGCTGCGGTCGAGGTTCTTATCGCTTTTATCGGCAATGCTTCGTTCGGCCACGTAGGCCTCCACCCCCATAATGGGCTTCACCCCCTTTTTGCGACACAGGTCAAAAAATTCCTTAATCCCCAGCATATTGCCGTGGTCGGTCAGCGCCACCGCCGTCATGCCATCGGCCGCCTTATTCACCAGGGCAGCCACACTGGCCTGCCCATCAATAATGGAATATTGAGAGTGTACGTGTAAGTGGGTAAACGGAATGTTTGCCATAATAAGGAAGTGCTAAAAAATAAGCAATGGGTGAAAAACAAAAATAAGAAATACTCCAGAGCCGGAACAATTCTACACGACAAAAGGTTGCCCTAGTTATCAACAGCACCTAAAAGTCACCCGGTTAAAATCCTACAAGGAAGTGACCGAATTGTACTTGTCGAAGGCGCGACTTCCCTCTATTTTGCAACTGTCTTTACTCCCCCAAAACCCAAAATCCAAACTCTTAATAACCAAGCAATTAAAAAAATCAGGAATGAAAAAAATATTAAGCATCGTGGCGCTTGTCCTCCTTTTTGCAGGCGCAACACAGGCACAAAAGTTTGAGGGACTGCTTACTGCTCCCCCTATGGGCTGGAACAGCTGGAACAAATTTCAATGCGACATCAACGAAGATATGATACGCGAGATGGCCGACGCCATGGTGGCCACCGGTCTCCGCGATGCCGGTTACCAATACATCGTGATCGACGACTGCTGGCATGGAGAGCGCGACAGTCTCGGTTTTATCCAAGCCCATCCGGAGCGCTTTCCCTCCGGCATGAAAGCCCTGGCCGACTATGTGCATGCCCAGGGACTGAAAATCGGGATTTACTCCGATGCCGGCAATACCACCTGCGCCGGCTACCCCGGCAGCAGGGGCTACGAGTACCAGGACGCCCTGACCTACGCCTCGTGGGGCATCGACTATTTGAAGTACGACTGGTGCGACACCGAAGGCCTGAGTGGGGTGGGCGCCTATACCACCATGAGCGAAGCCCTGAAAGCCGCCGGTCGCCCCATCGTATTCAGTCTGTGCGACTGGGGCCAAAACGAACCGTGGACCTGGGCCAAAGAAGTAGGCCATCTTTGGCGCACCACCGGCGACATCTACAACTGCTGGGACTGTGAGCACAGTCACGGCGACTGGTCGTCTTGGGGCATCTTAAAAATACTGGACATGCACCGCGAGTTCGAAATCCGCGAGTACCAGGGACCCGGTCACTTCAACGACCCCGACATGCTGCAGGTAGGCAACGGCATGAGCGTGAACGAAGACCGTGCCCACTTTGCCATTTGGGCCATGCTGTCGGCCCCGCTGATGGCCGGCAACGACATCCGCAACATGTCGCCCGAAACCCACGCCATCCTCACCAACGGCGAAGTCATTGCCGTTAATCAGGATCCCCTGGCCATTCAGGGCTTCCGCTACGCCGCAGAAGGCCAGCTGGAGACCTGGTTTAAGCCCCTGAGCGAGGGCCGTTGGGCCGTCATGTTCCTGAATCGGGGCGACGAGGATCTGCCCCTGAAGTTCGACTGGCAGGCCCACAAAGTGGTGGACGAAGTCTTTGACCGCGAGGCCGACTTTGCCACCCAGACTTACAACCTGCGCAACGTATGGACACACAAAGATGCCGGCAACACCAAAAAAGCACTGAAAGGCAGCGTACCCGCCCGCGACGTACTGATGTTTGTCCTCGATCCCAAATAACAAACTGCTATTACCCACCAATATGAACAGCAAGTATTTAAAATACAGCAGTCTGCTTGTGGCACTCACCGGCCTCCTGGCCTGTGGGTCGCCCCAGCCGGCAGAAACACCCACGGCAGCTGAAGTCCTCATGGACCAGCTCCGCAGTCTCCAGGGCAAAGCCCTGCTTTTTGGTCACCAGGACGACCTGGCCTACGGCATAGGCTGGCAGTATGAGGAAGGCCAATCGGACGTAAAACGCACCGCCGGCGACTACCCCGCCCTATTTGGCTGGGAGTTGGGGGGACTGGAACTGGGTCGCACCAGAAACCTCAACGGGGTGCCCTTCGACAAGATGCGCAGCTTTGCCCAATGGGTGCATGCCCAGGGCGGCGTCAACACCTTCAGCTGGCACCCCTACTCGCCCGTGGATACCAGCAAAAACGCCTGGGTGGTAGATGAGCGCGTGGTTGAACACCTCCTTCCGGGAGGCAGTCACCACAGCCACTTCCTGGCCCAGGTCGATCAGCTGGCCCACTTCTTTAAGAGTCTCACCACCCCCGAAGGCGGCACCCTACCCTTCATCTTTCGCCCCTGGCACGAAATGGACGGCGGCTGGTTTTGGTGGGGCGCCACCCTCACCGAGCCCGAAGAACTGCAGGCCCTGTTTCGCCTCACCATCGACCGCCTGCACGAGCAGGGCGTCGACAATTTTCTGGTGGCCTACTCGCCCGACCGCAACTTCAGCACCGAAGCCGAATACCTCAGCTGGTATCCGGGCGACGACTATGTGGACATCGTTGGGGTGGACAACTACTGGGATTTGAACCAGGGCGCCGAGGGCCTGTCCGCAGCCATCCATAAACTGGAAATAGCCGTGCAATATGCGCAGAAGACCGACAAAGTAGCGGCACTCACCGAGACGGGACTCGACCGCATAGAGCAGGCGGACTGGTACAGTGCCAATCTGGCCGGCGTGCTCGAAGCCTCGGAGCTTACCCGGCAAGCCGTGTACGTAATGGTGTGGCGCAACCACGACCTCAGTCACTTTTATGTGCCCCATCCCGAACATGAGGCGGCCGACGACTTCCGCCACTTTGTAGGCGGCGAGCGCTGCCTCCTGCTCAGCGACTGGCAGCAATTCAAAAACAAGAACTAAATATGCAAAACCAAACATTTGAACAGCGGCTCAAGCAGATCCGCACAGCCCATGAAAGTCTGCTCCAGCGCCCCAACCAGGTGCTCTTCAGCAGCAACGGCATTTACCAGCGCTGTGTTAATCCCGTAGTAACGCGCGACCACATTCCGCTGCACTGGCGCTACGACCTGAATCCACAACGCAATCCGCATTTGATGGAGCGCATCGGCTACAACGCCACCTTCAACGCCGGCGCCATAAAGTGGGGCGACAAGTACCTGCTGGCCGTAAGGGTCGAAGGCAACGACCGCAAATCCTTCTTCGCCATAGCTGAGAGTCCCAACGGCATCGACAACTTTCGCTTTTGGGACCGCCCCCTGACCCTGCCCGAGACCGACGAGCCCGACACCAACGTGTACGACATGCGTTTGACCAAACACGACGACGGCTGGGTGTACGGCGTATTCTGCACCGAGCGGAAAGACCCCAATGCCCCCGATGGCGACACCAGCAGCGCAGTAGCTGCTGCGGGCATCGCCCGCAGCAAGGACCTCATCACCTGGGAGCGCTTGCCCGACCTCGTTTCGACCGCCGGACAGCAGCGCAACGTCGTGCTCTTTCCCCACCTCGTCGACGGACAGTATGCCTTTTACACCCGTCCCCAGGACGGCTTCATCGACACCGGCAAAGGCGGCGGCATCGGCTTTGGCCTCTGCGCCAACATCGAAAAGCCCGAAGTCAAAGAAGAACTGATTGTGGACCCCAAGACCTACCACACCATTTACGAAGTAAAAAACGGTCTGGGTCCCGCCCCCATCCGCACCGACAAAGGCTGGCTGCAACTGGCCCACGGCGTGCGCAACACCGCTGCGGGACTGCGCTACACCCTCTACCTGTTTATGACCGACCTGGAAAAACCCTGGGTAGTCACCCACAAACCCGCCGGCCACTTTATTGCGCCGCAGGGCTGGGAGCGGGTCGGCGACGTGTCCAACGTGGTCTTCTCCAACGGGTGGATAGCCGACGACGACGGCCGCGTACTCATTTACTACGCCGCCTCCGACACCCGCATGCACGTAGCCCTGTCGAGCATCGATCAGCTGGTGGACTACTGCATCAACACCCCGCAGGACGAGCTGCGCAGCGCCGCCTCAGTGCAGCGCATCAACCGGCTGATCGACCAGAACAAAGCACAATAAACACGTTTCATTCACACCGATGGCAGCAGGGGCCCGAGCCCCTGCTGCCACCTTTCAGCATCAGGCGCCCATGAGCAGAAATACCAGCATCGTAGGAGAGGACTTGCTCCAGGCCTACAAAGACATCCTCCACTTTTGGCAGGAGCACAGCATCGACCACCAGCAAGGCGGTTTCTACGGTGAATTAGACCCCCGGGGCCAGCCCGTACCCGGAGCCGAAAAAGGCCTCGTACTCAACGCCCGCATCTTGTGGACCTTTGCCTCGGCCTACAACTTTTTAAAAGACCCCGCCTACCTGCAAAGCGCCCGGCGCGCCTACGACTACCTGTGGCAACACTTTTGGGACCGGGAGCACGGCGGCCTTTATTGGAGCGCAGATGCCCGGGGCCAGATGAAAAACGGCCGCAAGCAAATCTACGGCCAGGGCTTCGCCATTTACGGGCTGGCCGAATACTACCGCGCCAGTGGCGATCCCGAGAGTCTCCAACGCGCCATCCAACTCTTTGAACTGATAGAAAAGCACAGTTTTGACGCCACCCACGGCGGCTACCTCGAAGCCCGCGACCGCAACTGGCAACCGCTGGACGACCTGCGCCTGAGCGCCAAAGACGCCAACGAGCCCAAGTCGATGAACACCCACCTGCACATCATCGAACCCTACACCAATCTCTATCGCGTATGGCCCGATGCCCGTCTGGCACAGCAAATCGAAGGCCTGCTGCGCGTATTCATCGACCACATTACCGACCCCCAAAGCGGCCACTTCCACCTGTTTTTTGACCACGATTGGAGCGTACGCTCCAGCATGGTATCTTACGGACACGACATTGAAGGCGCCTGGCTGCTGAACGAAGCCGCCGAAATCCTTGGGAAGCCCGACCTCATCGGCCAGGTAAAAAACCTGAGTCTGCGCTTGGCCCAAGCCACCCTCAACGAAGCTTTGGCCCCCGACGGCTCACTGTATTACGAAAAAGAACTATCTTCGAATCACCTGGAAACCGACCGCCACTGGTGGGTACAAGCCGAAGCCATGGTAGGCTTTACCGACGCCTGGCAAAAAAGTGGAGACCCGCGCTACCTGCAGCAGGCCGAAGTACTTTGGGACTACATCCGCGAAAAGCTGATAGACACCCGCGACGGCGAATGGTTCCTGCGCATTGGTCCCGACGGAAAGCCCGTGCTTTCCGACCCCAAAGCCGGTTTCTGGAAATGCCCCTATCACAACACCCGCGCCCTCATGGAAATGTACCAACGCCTAAATAAAGCCTGAAAATGATGAAGCCCCAAAAAGTCAGTCTCAAAGAAAAAATCGGATACGGATTCGGCGACGCCGCCTCCTCCATGTTCTGGAAAATCTTCACCTTTTACCTCGCCATTTTTTACACCGACGTATTTGGCATACCCGCCGCAGCCACCGGCACCATGTTTTTGGTCACCCGCATTTGGGACACCGCCAACGACCCCCTTATGGGCATCATTGCCGACCGCACCAACACCCGCTGGGGCAAATTTCGCCCCTACCTGCTGTGGATAGCCGGACCCTTCGCCCTCTTAGGCGTACTCCTCTTCACCACCCCCCAGCTCGACCTGCAGGGCAAAATCGTTTACGCCTACATCACCTACACCCTTATGATGATGGCCTACACCGCCATTAACGTACCCTACGCCAGTCTGCTCGGTGTAATGACCGCCGACGGCAACGAGCGCACCAGCTTCGCCTCCTACCGCATGGTCTTCGCCTTTGGCGGCAGTCTGCTGGTCGTAGCACTGTTTCAGCCCATGGTCGATTTCTTTGCCGGCTCCGTAGCCCTGCCCACCGCCTACCAGCTCACCATGGTCGTCATCGGCAGTATCGCCGTAGGCTTTTTCCTGCTCACCTTTTCGTGGACCCGCGAGCGCATCACCCCACCCAAAGAGCAGAAAAACAACCTGAAAGAAGACCTCCGCAACCTGGCCAAAAACGGCCCCTGGTTCATCCTTCTGGGCGCCGGCGTAGCCACCCTCATCTTCAACTCCGTGCGCGACGGCGTAGCCATGTACTACTTTAAGTACTACATAGCCGACGACCACGTACGCGAATCGGCCATCCACTTCTCCAAAATGACCATCGCCTACAGCACCTTCTACCTGTTTTTAGGTCAGGCCACCAACATGATTGGCGTCATCATGGCCAAGCCCGTATCGGCCCTCCTCGGCAAGCGCCGCACCTTTATGTTCGCCATGTTTGCCGCCGCCGCCCTCAGCGTAGTATTCCAGCTCACCAGCAAAGGCGACCTCCTGCTCATTTACAGCCTGCAAGCCCTCATCAGCTTCTGCGCCGGCATCATCTTCCCCCTGCTGTGGTCGATGTACGCCGATGCCGCCGACTACTCCCAATGGACAACCGGACGCCGCGCCACCGGCCTCGTATTCTCCGCCAGCAGCATGACCCAAAAACTCGGCTGGACCCTCGGCGGCTCCCTCACTCTCTGGCTCCTGGCCATCTACGGCTTCGAAGCCAACGCCGCCCAAAGTCCCGAAACCCTTAAAGGCATCAAATACATGATGGGCCTTGTACCCGCCGCCGCTGCATTAATTTCAGGCTTATTCATGATTTTTTACAAGCTGAGCGACCAGAAAATGACCCAAATCATCGCCGACCTCGAAAGCCAACGCGCCGCCGAAAACAGCTGAACCCCACCAAAAGCCCTGGAGCCGGGACACTTGCAAGTCCCGGCTCACGTGGCCTCCCCACAAAAAACTACCCCCACTACAAAAAATAAGGTATTAAACCTTTTGTTCATTGTTAATTTTTGTCTAGTTTTGTGCCCGAATCGGAACAAGCCATTCCGATTTATAAAAATCACCTTTCCTTAAAAATCAGCGAAATCTAAAATCTAAAAAAAGGCCTCCTCACGGGGGCCTTTTTTTGTGGGGTGCGGTTTGATGGACGGAAATGGTTAATCGTCAAACTATTAAGGTGGTATAACAAAATAATTTTTAACTTAGTGGGGTGTTGATATGAAAAACGGCATTCGGAGATACAAAACAAAGGAATTGCTTTTCATGCTTTAACCACTCCAGCCAGACTCTAAAGTGTAACAAACTGAACAGAGTAATTTTCATCTAAATGATATCAAGTAAAGAAGCAAATACGGTTTATTTTTCTGAAAACAACGCCTTAAAGGCTGACTAATAACCAGCGGTTTAGGCTTAACTTAATGTACACGCTCCGCTCCACGCAACTTTTGCAACGGCGAACAGGTGAAGTCAGAGCTAAGTATGGGAATGAATTGAAACAATAAAGAAATGGACATAAGCGGAATCGTCTCTTTCTGAATTTTTTGGACAATGGGTTTATGGTATTGTTATGCCTCATGCCCCCTATACCAAAGACATTGATTACTAAAGATTACGGTAAAATGGTATAGTGTTGAATTAGTGCTTTTTATGAAATTGAATTTTTACCGTTAGTCAGAACTTTACACACAACGTAACAAATGAAAAAACACGACACGATTAAAGAAAAGAGAGGATCACCAGTAAAAACCTGTGGAATTAAACTCTGTATCAAGCATTATTGTATTGTCTTTTCAACCTTGGCGTTGTAGCTTTAGTACCAACGAACAAGACCACTATGAATGCTTACATTGAATTAGCCAAGCTGATGCTCCCAGAGGAGATCAGCAAATCGTTCAGTTTAGTGAAAGTCGAAGAGGAAAAGGTTGAGCAGGACAAACGTCTTCACCTCTATCTGGAAGAACTAAACATCCCTCCGGACCATGTTGATGTGCTTAAGCCAAATGGTTTTTATCCTGAATCCTTAATGGGAGATTTTCCTATACGAGACAGGCAGGCAGTGCTTCACTTACGCCGACGGCGATGGCTTGATGCTCGAGGCCAGAGCGTTTCACGAGATTGGAGCCTGATATGTAAGGGCACCCGCTACTCCAATGAGTTTGCGGCTTTTTTAAAAGAATTTGTTGGATAAACACCCCATAACAGGGCGATCTCTTGAGCGTTATTATCCTATACAGGGCGACCAATTTGAGCGGGCCTACAAAGAGCATTTAAGTGGTTTTTCTGAGTGGTCTGATGCTGAACATGCGCAATCATGGCTTCTATTTCCTGAGAATATGGGAGCCTCTCTCAGTATCGATGAAACATCACTTTCCAGAGGAGAGCTCTACACGATAATATCAAACAAGAGTGCTCGCGGGCGCAAAGGCACCATCGTTGCTATTGTTAAAGGAACGAAGATAAACGATGTTGTTAAAGTAGTAAAGACACTCCCGTTTGAAACGCGCCTGCTGGTTAAAGAGGTCACAATGGACTTTTCTGACAGCATGCATGCCATTGTAGAAAAGTGCTTTCCGGATGCCATAATAACGCTGGATCGCTTTCATGTTCAGCAGTTATGTAATGAGGCTATGCAGGAGACCAGGCTGCAAATAAAGCGTGAGGCGCGCAAAATGGAAATTGAGAATCGAGAGCAGCACAAAATGAAGTTGCATCGGAGAATGGTCAGCAGAAAGAAAAATAAGGTTAGTAACCGTGGCAGGAAACCTAATCGCAAGAATGAAGCCTATAAACCCGAATACCTTGAAAATGGAGACACCTTATGTGAATTGGTTACACGCAGCAGATACCTTCTTATGACCTCTGCCGACAACTGGACCGAGACTCAAAAGCTAAGAGCTGAGCTTCTATTTAAGTACTTTCCAAAACTGAGAACCGCCTATAGCCTGACACACTCCTTACGCATGATCTTTTCCAACAAGATGGCAACAAAGGAGTCGGCGGCAGAGGCACTAAAGAAGTGGTATAACAAAGTGACTGATTTTGAAAATGACGCATTCAATACGGTTTCAGCAACAATCTATCAAAGAGAAAAGGAGATCTTGAACTACTTTGTTAACCGGTCAACCAATGCATCAGCAGAATCCCTTAATGCGAAAATCAAACACTTTAGGACCCAACTTAGAGGAGTCATTGATGTTAACTTCTTTCTCTACAGGTTAACTCTAATTTATGCATGAGCTAAACACATGTTTTTGCGGGTGATCCGCTAAATATGGTCAAATCATACTACCGGACCTAATAAAACCAGTAACCCGATATAAAAACTAAGGTACGTTTATTTAGCACACAAAACAAAGAAGCCCTCTGACAATCAGAGAGCTTCTAAAAGGTACCCGGGATCGGAATCGAACCGATACGGCCGCAATGGCCACAGGATTTTAAGTCCTGCGTGTCTACCTATTCCACCACCCGGGCAGACCATTTCTTATATATCAAAAAACGAGATTCTCTTTCTGAGGATCTCGTTTACTGGAGCGGAAAACGAGACTCGAACTCGCGACCCCAACCTTGGCAAGGTTGTGCTCTACCAACTGAGCTATTTCCGCATTTCAAAACTTTATTCTCGTTTCAGCCCTGCTGGCTGCATTGCTGTTTCGAATACGGGTGCAAATATATATCGTTTTTTTAAATCTCCAAATACTGAACTCAAAAAAATTTTCATTCCAACCCTTAAAAAACAGGCCCTGCAGATGTAGATCCACACAAAAAATTCAGACAGAGAGCAATAGCTAGAGTCCCGCAATCTTCTTTATTTCATGTAATCTGTTTAAGGCTTCCATTGGAGTCAGATTGTTTATATCCAATCCTGCTATAGCATCCCTGATTTGCCTCAAGACAGGATCATCCAACTGGAAAAAACTAAGCTGATAACCTTCCCTATGCTGAGCAATTTCGCCTACAGGTTTTGAAAGTCTGCCCTTCCTGTTGGAGCCCTCAAGTTCCAACAGAATCTCATCTGCGCGCTTGACTACGCTTTTGGGCATACCAGCCATACGAGCCACATGAATACCAAAACTGTGATTACTGCCTCCTTCAACAAGCTTGCGCATAAAGATCACCTTATTGTCAACTTCTCTTACTGAGACATTGAAATTCTTGCAACGCTTGAAACTCTTAGCCATCTCATTAAGCTCATGATAGTGGGTGGCAAACAAAGTCTTTGCCCTTGCATTTGGATTTTCATGAATATACTCCACTATGCTCCATGCAATTGAAATACCGTCGTAGGTGCTGGTTCCTCGTCCAAGTTCATCAAACAGCACCAGACTGCGGTCTGACAGGTTGTTCAAAATACTTGCAGCTTCATTCATCTCAACCATAAAAGTTGACTCACCCTGAGATATATTATCTGAAGCTCCTACCCTTGTGAATATCTTATCTACTATCCCAATTCTGGCACTGTCGGCAGGGACAAAACTGCCAATCTGTGCCAACAGCACTATAAGTGCTGTCTGCCGCAGCAGGGCACTCTTACCTGCCATATTGGGACCGGTTATAATTATAATCTGTTGCTTGTCATTATTTAAATACAGATCATTGGGGATGTATGACTCTCCAACTGGCATCCTTGTCTCTATCACCGGATGGCGGCCGGCCTTTATATCTAGCACATCACTGTCATCAACAACAGGTCTTACGTAACGATTCTCTTCTGCAAGGACAGCATAACCAAGCAGACAGTCTAGCTGAGCCAGAAGCATTGAGTTACGTTGAATAACCGGTATATACTGTGAAACCTCAAGTAGCAACTGGTTGTAGAGTTCCCCTTCTATTGATAGTATTTTTTCCTCTGCACCAAGAATCTTACTCTCGTAAACTTTTAGTTCTTCAGTTATATAACGCTCGGCATTTACAAGAGTCTGCTTCCTTATCCAGTCAGATGGAACCTTGTCCTTGTGTGTATTCCTTACCTCTATAAAATACCCAAATACATTGTTGAAACCAACCTTTAGCGAAGGGATGCATGTGCGTTCGCTCTCCCTCTTCTGAAGGTTCTCCAAATAATCTTTGCCTGAAAAAAGGATGTCGCGCAACTCGTCTAGCTCTGCTGATACTCCCGGACGAACGACCCCTCCTTTGGAAAGCATCACCGGGGGATCCGGCTCTATCTCCCTTTCAATCTTCTCACGAATGCTGCGGCATTCGTCAAGTTGCTCACCCATTCGTCTCAACACTTCATTATCTGCAGACATTGTCAGTTCCCTGATAGGCCCAATATTATACAGAGCATGACGCAACTGCATCATCTCACGTGGGGATATCCTGCCTGTTGCAATCTTTGACACTAGGCGTTCCAGATCTCCTACCGGATACAGAAGCCTGCGAAGTTCATCCTTAAGTTCAGGAGACCTGAAGAAATGCTCCACTACCGCATGCCTGTCAGTTACTGCCTGCACATCTTTGAGCGGCAATGCCACCCAGCGCTTCAGCATCCTGCTACCCATCGGGGTTATGGTGCGGTCAATTACATCGATTAGTGAGTAACCTCCCTCGCTAACTGAGCGGAACAGTTCAAGATTACGAACAGTAAACTTATCAAGCCAAACGTACTTGTCTTCCTCAATCCTGGATAGTCTGTTGATGTGCGATATCTGATGGTGCTGAGTCAGTTCGAGGTACTGCAGAATGGCTCCCGAAGCCGTTATTCCCAGTTTCATATCTTCGACACCAAATCCTTTGAGCGAACTTGTCTCGAAGTGCTTCAACAGCTTATCCCTAGACGAATCAAAAGCAAAGGCCCAGTCATCCAGAGGGTAACTATAATAACGGGTACCAAACTTTTCCTGGAAGTCACGCTTCTTACCCTTTT
This sequence comes from Xiashengella succiniciproducens, assembly GCF_023674465.1. Classification (GTDB taxonomy): domain Bacteria; phylum Bacteroidota; class Bacteroidia; order Bacteroidales; family Marinilabiliaceae; genus Geofilum; species Geofilum succiniciproducens. The sequence goes on from NZ_CP098400.1 coordinate 2,719,003, forward strand.
CAAACAGCACCTCTTTGGGTTTGAATCCAGCAAGCAGCTTATCGATATAATCGAATGCTCCTTCAGCAGTCAAAAACTCTCCGGTAGAAATATCAAGCAGGGCAAGACCGCAGGCTTTTGTGTCTAAATGCACTGCAGCCAGGAAGTTGTTTTCAGCCCGGTCAAGTATATTATCATTAATTGAAATGCCAGGGGTCACCAGTTCGGTAACTCCACGCTTTACTATGGTCTTGGTCAACTTGGGATCCTCAAGCTGATCGCAAACAGCAACTCTCTCTCCTGCCCGTACCAGCTTGGGAAGATAGGTATCAAGTGCATGGTGGGGGAATCCGGCCAGTTCTACCGAACTGGCAGCTCCATTAGCACGCCTGGTTAATGTTATTCCAAGGATTCCTGATACCTTAATAGCATCTTCAGCAAAAGTCTCATAGAAGTCTCCAACCCTGAAAAGCAGTATAGCATCTGGATATTTCTTCTTTATTCCCAGATACTGCTTCATAAGAGGGGTTTCAACTATATCGCTTCTTGATGCCATATAATTTCGTTCGTTTGGTTTCAAAGATAATTTAGATGAGCTCTAAATATAACAAGAATTTCCCGAGTTTCGCCTTTCATAAACCCAGCGCTGCGCCATGTATTGCACGATCCCTCTGATTTCCCTTACATTAATGGCAGAATTTATCAGTAAATAATTTGAAAAATAATATCGGCTTTGTAATTTAGTGCCAAACTAAAAATACAATTCATCATGAAAGAATTTGTCAAATACCTGGGGGTTTTTGTAGTATTGATCGGTGTTGTTTTGCTGGCTGTATATACCTTCCAAAGACAGACTGAAAACACCCTCTTACTTGCATCAATTATCGCAGTTATTTCGGGAGTCCTGGCTCACATCGTCCTTAACAAGGTTATAGACTAGGTCTCACCCCAATATTTCTATAGGCATACAAGGGTGTCCCAGTCTCAGGATACCCTTTTTGCTTATCTTACCCTAAAGCTCCAGATCTGCCTCACTTTCAAAGACCCCGGTACCAAATAGCGCATAATCATAATATACAGGGTCATCGGGACGCAGCAGCCTGAGTTGCTGCGTAAGTTCCTCAACAGCCTTCCAGTCGTCCTGTTTTCTTTCTAATAATCCGAGCTGACGACCAATCCTGCCTACATGTACATCCAGAGGTATCATAAGGTCAGCAGTCCTAATTCCCTTCCATAACCCAAAATCAACAATGCCGTCATTCCTCACCATCCACCTCAGGTACATATTAAGCCTTTTTGCGGATGATCCCTTTGTCACATTTGCAAAATGCTTTCCTGTCCTCTCAAGCGGCTCGTATTGCATAAATATCTGCCTGAATCTGTCAAGCGCAGCATAAACCGATCCACCATCCCGGTAACCATCTGTAATTACCTTCTCCAAGCCTCCATTGTTGAGGTAAATCTCTCGTAATGCACTGACGAAATACTGACAGTCTGCCCCATTGAATGTTCTGTACACAAAGCCTGACAAACGGCTAAACTCCCTATCATCCGCATTCAACACAAAATCATGTGGAGACATATGCATCCATTCCATAAGTATCCTGGCCTTCTGAAGAATCATCGACCTCCTGCCCCAGGCAATCGTTGAAACAAGAAAACCACTGATTTCTATATCTTCCTTTTTTGTGAAAAGATGGGGAATTGAAATGGGGTCTTTTTCAATAAACCACCTGCCATTATACTGCTCAGCCTTCCTTTCAAGGAAGTCCCTTACTCTATCGCTGATCAAGGCAATAAATATTTACGAAATTATACTCCCATCTCGCATCATAATGGTCCTGTCAGACCTGGATGCAAGATGCTGATCGTGGGTGACTATTACAAAAGTCTGGTGAAATCTGTCTCTCAATGAAATAAACAAAGACATAAGTTCTTCCTGATTCTTTGAATCAAGATTGCCAGATGGCTCATCAGCAAATATCACAAGTGGATTATTAATCAGAGCACGTGCGACAGCTACCCTTTGCTTTTCTCCCCCACTCAATTCGGAAGGCTTATGCTCAAGTCTGTCACTCAGGCTCAGAAAACCAAGCAATTCTTTAGCCTTCTTTATGGCATCTACCTTGTTGACACCACCTATAAGCGCTGGAAGCATGCAGTTTTCCAAAGCAGTAAATTCAGGGAGCAACTGATGGAACTGAAAAACAAATCCAATGTTCTTATTTCTGAAACGAGCCAGGGCACTCTCCGACATTTTGTGAATCGGATTGCCTTTAATCAGGATTTCTCCGCTATCAGGTCTGTCCAGGGAACCAAGTATCTGCAAAAGCGTAGTCTTGCCAGCTCCTGATGCACCAAGGATGCTGACTATCTCTCCCTCGCCGATAGTAACATCTATATCCTTAAGCACCCTCAAATCCCCAAAGGATTTATTTATCTTGACTCCTTCTACCATCAATCCTGTATTATGTAGTTTTCTGTCCGGATCCTTACAACCAATTTTCTCAGTGTTTGTGGCAACCCTTTAATACAGGGACTAACTCCCACCACAATTAAATAGCTGCAACCTCTATGATTTTCCGGAGTTATCATCATTTCCGGCAGCTCCTTCAATTTCATTCTTAATATCTTCAGCTGCCTTGCGAAACTCCCGTATACCTTTTCCTAGTCCCCTTGCGAGCTCAGGAATCCTCTTGGAGCCAAACAACAGAAGGGCCACAAGAATCACTATAAAAAGCTCACCCATCGACAGTCCAAAGAGAAATACTGGCATATCTTATGATTTTATACCACTGTTGTCCGATAAAAACTTTTTAGAAAAAGTACGCGGGCAAATTTGAGTTTTGCCCGTCGTACTAATAATTGTAGCTTTGTATTCATCACAAAACAAGTCTACAATGAACAAAAGTACTTATTTTTTTGGACAATCGGTATTCGGACAGCTCATATCTATGGTAGATACAAGGATTATCGCCCGAAACAGCAAACGGTACAAGGCCGATCATTACGTGAAACGTTTCACGGCTAAGGATCACCTTATAAGCATGTTGTTTTGCGTCTTCGCCAAATGCTCCTCCCTGCGCGAGGTGGCGGGTGCAATGCTCGGTCTTTCAGGCAAGACCAGGCATTTCCAGCTCGGCCACATACCCTACCGGAGCACCTTGTCGGACGCCAACAAGCGCAGGAGCGTTGATTTCTTCTCGGGCGTGTACCACGACCTGCTTCGCGAGTACCAACACGTGATCTCGGACACCCGCTTTAAAGATGTGTTGAACAAGCAGGTCGAGATCTTCGACAGCACGGTTATCAGTTTGTTCCAGGACATCTTGAAGTGCGTCGGCAGAACACCCTCGAACGGTAAACGCAAAGGGGGGATCAAGGTGCACACCGTTATCAATGTCGACGAGCCCGTTCCCAAGATGATATGGTTCTCATCCGCTGCCACGAACGATCACCTGCTGTTGAGGAAACTGGAACCGGATGACAACACTATTTACGTCTTCGACAAGGGATACAACGATTATAAAGCCTTCAAGCTGTTTTGTGAAAAGGGAGCCGGATTCGTTACCCGCATCAAGGAGAACGCCGTTTACAAGGTGGAGCAAGAACTTTACATCGATGAATGCATCCACAGCGGCGTGCTGGAAGACACTATCATCGAGGTGACCGTGAAGGAAGATGATGGCGGGAGCAAGCTGAAGTTGCGCAAGGTGGTGTTCTACGACAGGGTGTTGAAAAGGAAGTTCGAGTTCCTCACCAACCTGTTCGAGATGCGGCCCGACATGATAGCGGCCTTGTATAAAACAAGATGGCAAATAGAGCTGTTATTCAAGCAGTTAAAATCAAACTTCCCCCTGAAGTACTTCCTCGGGGATAACGAGAACGCGATAAAAATACAGGTATATTGCGCTTTGATCGTGAACCTCTTGCTCACGGTTATACAGAAGCGGTTGAAACGGCCTTGGGCATTCTCCAACCTGGTGTCATTTTGCAGGATACACCTGTTTAATTACCTGCACTTGATAAAATTTTTAGAAAACCCGGAACGAGATTGGCAACGAGATGACCAGGATTTAGAGATGCTTACCCTTTTCAGGGGGGCTTACTTTTGAAAATAGAAAAATTATAAAAAGAAACGACTGATAATAAGCCGGTTAAAAGTAACGAAGAATCAAAATCGGTTTTTATCGGACGGCAATGATTTTATACAAAGATAATATATTTAGCCTGAAAACAATCCGAGGGCATTTCCAGCAGGAAATGCCCTCGGTCTCTTATCTGTAGAAATATTATTAACCTACCAGCTTGGTAGATACCTTGCTTATTTCAACATCACCACCGGCTTTTCTGCGAAGTAGCAGGTATGATATTGGTGATGCGATACAAAGAGTTGAATAAACACCGACTACAACACCGATGGTCATTGCAAATACGAATCCGCGAATTGTTTCACTACCAAAGATGAAGATTACAATAAGCACAACCATTGTGGACAGTGTAGTGTTGACTGTACGTCCGATGGTCGAGTTCATAGCTGTATTAAACACCTCGGATATCTTCCTCTTTGGATATAGCTCACGGTATTCACGGATACGGTCATAAACTACAACGTTATCGTTGATAGAGTAACCGATTACTGTAAGGATTGCTGCTATAAATGATTGATCCATCTCCATTGCAAATGGCATCACTGAGTAAAACAATGAGAACACACCAAATATTAACAATGTATCGTGAATCAAACCTACGACAGCACCAAGACTCAACTCCCAGTTGCGGAAACGGAACATTATATAGAGGAACATTCCAAGCATAGACAGAGCCACAGCCCAACCAGCCTTAGAACGCATATCAGTAGCAACAGTGGGACCAATCTTTTGTGAGCTCATCAGATACTTGTCAGAGAACTCATCACTTGCTGTACCCTCAGGCAGGAAGGGTTTAATACCCGCATACAAAGCTTCCTCAACAGCTTTGTCTCCACTCTCCTCAGTATCAAGAACCATGTAGTTGGTTGCAATTCTGATCTGATTAGCACTTCCGTATGTCTTTACTTCTACATTGGCACCAGCAAATGCATCTGCCATGCTCTCATAAATCTTAGAAGCATCAACTTCCTGTTCAAAACGGACAACATAAGTACGACCTCCAGTAAAGTCTATACCTTGCTTTAATCCACGTGTTGCAAGTGAACCAACACACACAAGAAGAACAATAGCTGACAATGCAAAATAGATCTTCCTGTTTTGTATGAAGTTGATATTAACCTTAGTAAATAGGTTCCTTGTCAGTCCGGTAGCAAATTCAACATTAAAGCTTTCCTTCTTCATCAACCATTCATAGATTAAACGGGTGATATATACAGCAGAAAAGAATGATGTTGCAATACCAATCATCAAAGTTGTAGCAAAACCTTTGATAGGTCCTGTACCGAAAATAAACAGTATCAAACCAGTAAGAAAGGTTGTAAGGTTGGAGTCTAAGATCGCTGAGAAAGCATTCTTATAACCATCATGAATTGAGGCTTTCAGAGCCTTACCACTCCTTAGTTCCTCCCGTATCCGTTCATAAATCAATACATTCGCGTCGACAGCCATACCCAGGGTCAGCACGATACCAGCGATACCCGGCATGGTAAGCACTGCATTGAACGAGGCAAGTACCCCCATCAGCAGGAATACGTTACCCATTAGGGCTACGTCAACGATAGCTCCGGCCTTGAAACCGTAGTAAAATATCATATAAAGCAGTACACCTACAAAAGCCCAGATAAATGAAACCAAGCCTGATTGAACGGCTTCCTTACCAAGAGAGGGACCAACCACATTGTCCTCGATAATCCTTGCAGGTGCAGGCATCTTACCTGAGTTAAGGATTGTCGCAAGGTCCTTTGCTTCTTCAGGAGTAAAGTTACCTGTTATAGAACTTTGACCACCACGAATCTCAGTCTGCACTGTCGGGTAGCTGTATACAAAACCATCAAGAACGATTGCAATTGACTTGCCGATATTTGCCTTGGTAAGCCTTGCCCATGTCTTGGCACCTTCAGCATTCATCGACATTTCAATTTCGTAGCTACCTCTCTGGCTTACCCTTTCCTTTGCAGTGGTAATAGCATCTCCTTCGAGTGGAGGACGACCGTCATGACCAGTGGCTCTGATAGCTATAAGGTGATAGTAACTTTCTCGGGTATTTTCCACACCATAATATTGGGCCAGTTCGTTTGCCGGAATAGCTTTTACTCCCCACATCAGCTTAAGGTCTCGTGGAAGTACAGACTTAACCTGATCACTGGCAAGCCATTCATCAATCTTATCCCTATTGCGACCAGATGCAATACCAACAACCGGACCAGTAGCCATGCCAGTGGGTCTCAGAAGTGAGAACAAAGATGTAACTCCCTCTTCAGCAGCAATATCAGTGCTGTCACTTTCCAGTTCACTAAGCAAAGCTAACTCTTCTTCAACTGTCTGATCTGCAACTGCCTCTTCTTCAGCAACAGTTGTATCTTTAATGGTACCTGTTTGTACAGCCTTGTTGTATTCGATACGGGCAATTACATTATCAGCTTGAATCAGATACTCAAATATTTCCTGATTATCATATGTTTCCCAGAACTCAAGACTTGCAGAACCTTTCAGAAGGTTACGTACACGTTCTGGCTCAGTAACCCCCGGAAGTTCTACCAACACCTGACCATCTTTTTGAAGTCTTTGGATATTAGGCTGAACTACACCGAAACGGTCAATACGTGTACGGATGATATTGAAGGCATTATCAATTGCACTATTAGCTTCAGAACGAATTACTTTCAGTACTTCATCATTGTTTGAGCTATAAGTCAAACCTTTATCCCTAAGTTCAGCTGAATTAAAGATTGCAGCAAGACTTCCATTTGGAGCAACTTCGGTAAATGCTTCTCCAAAGAGAGTAACAAAATCCTTTGTAGAATTCTTCTCTTTTTCTTCTGCCAAGGCAAGAGCCTTTATAAAGTTCTCATCCTGACTGTAGTTGGATAGCGCACGAAGCACGTCAGCTACCTTAACCTCAAGTGTTAGGTTCATACCACCCTTAAGGTCAAGACCAAAGTTGATCTCACGCTCCTTACAATCAAGGTATGAATATTTCCTCAACCCAAAGAAGTTGTAAACCGGCTCATGAAGAATTGAATCCAGATATTGATGTTCATATCTGAGAATATCCTCAGGCGTAGCTGCCGGACCTGCAACTGCAAGCGCATGCTTGGTCGCATCACTTTCAACCTTGCGAGTGAAATAAGTAAATGTTAACTGGTATAAACACACTAATGCCAGCAAAATGGCAAATAGCCTGATCGCTCCTTTGTTTTGCATCTGATTATTAATTTATCTTATCAAGAACTTTTTCACGACTTTTAAGAATCGCGCAAATATATGATTTTTTCTCTAACTAATTTTCAAGTTCTAAGAATATAATTCCCGTTTAAGCTCCCTGTTTCCTGTTACATAACCGGCCAATGCAGATAATGCAAGCATGAACATCGCCGGTAAGGCAATGTTCCAGAAACTTACCTGAATTGATTTCAAATAAGAGTCAAGCCATAGATGCAATAGAAAATCAGACACAGGAATTGCTAGCACAATTCCTATGCTAAGATATAGTGCAAAACTGCGCAATCCATATACAAGCAGCAAGTTGAAAGGAGCAGCCATCACCTTCCTGATAAATAAATTTTTCCTAAAAAACTGTACCTCAAAAGAGGCCATACTTATCAGACTGAAAACTGTAAGTAGCAGAGCGATTATCGCAAACATCGTCACCATCTGGGCAAACCTCACATCGTCCCTGTAGAAATCCTCTTTGATGCTTTTAAGTGTAACAATATTGACAGGGACATCTGCAACTACCCTTTCCCACAATTCGATAACAGAGTCTATGGCCTTCTGCCCATAAGGCTCATTAAATCTGAGCACAAGCTGATTAGCTTCAGTCATACCCTCATCCCTGATAAAGATCATTGGCCTGTCGACAGACTTTAATCCAATGTGAGAGATGTCATGTACTACTCCAACCACATCATAGGTCGGAGCTTCTCCTGAATCCATGCCTCCAAGCAATTCCAGCCTAAGACTGTCGCCCTTCATGTAACCCAGAAAACGGGCAGCCGCCTCATTAATTACTACCTCATTTGAAGCCCTCTCGTCAGGATAACGACCGGAAAGCAGAGTTGTACCCAACGCTTCAAAGTATGATAGTCCTATGTAATTATCTGAAAGCAATAGAACCCTGCTGCTGTCTCCTGCTACCCTGAAGGAAATCAACCCGGGATCAGCCCCGGGTAGGTTTCTGACTGCACCTACTGCAGCAATCTTATCCAGCATTCTGAGGCTGTCAGCAACCTGAATCAACTTGCTGGAATCAGTACTTACTGCTTCCAGAATCACTGCATTCTGGTCTTCAAAACCATGATATGATGACCTTAGAAAATCCACCTGCTTCTGCATTCCAAAGCTCAACACCATCAGGCACAAAGTAAGGGAAACCTGAAGGGAAACCAATAATCCACGAAGCACCACTCCCCAACGCTTCATCTTCATTGAACCATGTATTGCAACTTCGGGCTTTAGTCCGCTGAAAAACACTGCAGGATATACCCCGGCTGAAATACCAAGTATCATGGTTAGCACAAGAATCCATATTGTGTCACTCTGTCTGATGAAACCGGCAGAACTCATTTTTACTCCAAATATCGAATTGAAGAGTGGAAGCAACTGCTCAACAAGTACCAGGGCAACAAACAGCGCAATGAAGGAATAAATCAAAGCCTCTGTCATAAACTGATTGACAATGTACCTCTTGCCTGCTCCGAAATACTTCCTTACAGCCACCTCCTTATAACGATTCGAGGCTCTTGCCATCGTAAGGTTGATAAAATTGACAGCCGTCATCAAAAGGACAAAGAGTAGGATAGCGGCAAAGCTCTTTATGTATATAGGATTAACCCTGGGCTTTATTTCATCCTCCAATTCTGAAAACAGGTGAATCTCATGAACTGGTTGAAATCCAACATGCAGGCTCACCCTCCCCAAGGCTTCCCTATCTGCTATACCCGACGCAGCTATACTAGAGTCTAACTTAGCCTGAGCATCCGCAATAATATCTCCTAATAGCTCTTCACCATAGTCAGGTGATAATTTCACATAAGTGTAAGAATTTAAATGAAGCCAGTTATCCAGAATTGCAGATTGAGGCAAATCCCTGCGACCACGAAGGAAGCTTACAAGATTTGAAAGATTACCTATAAAATCGAATCTCAGATGAGTTGTCTCAGCAAGATCCTCAACTATTCCTGCTACAACAAACTCAACACCAATATCATTCTTTAGCCTCTCACCAATTGGATCACGATCGCCAAACAATCTCTCCGCACAAGACTCAGTTATTACTACTGCATCAGGGGCTGAAAAGGCATTCATATCGCCAGCAACAAACTTCAGATCAAAGACTTTGAAGAAGCTGGAATCAGCATAACAAAAACCTGATTCCATAGACCTGATACCATCACCTATAATAAGCCTTCTGGAACCAGGGAGTATCCTGGTGTAACTTTCTAAACCTTCCCTTCCATCAAGGATTGTATTAAATACAAACGGAGTGATGGCACTATTGACTTTGTCATCACCAAATTCACCATAGGAGTAGGCGCGGTAAATTCTTTCAGAGCCAGACCATTGTCTGTCAAAACTAATCTCAAAATACACATACATCAATACCAGGAGACTTATAGCAATTCCAAGTGATAGAGCACTAAGAGTCAGAATTGAGTAGGTCCTGTTGATTAGTGCATTCTTTACAAAGGCACGTATAAAGTTGTATATGCGCATATCAGAGCATTAAACCGGTCGGTTGGAAATCATCTGTGCACTTTCGGTTACAACGTGACCGTCGTGCAATTGTATTATTCGCTGGGCTTTCTGGGCATCCTGGACGGAGTTTGTAAAGATTACGACTGTAATTCCCCTCTCGCATATCTCAGAAAACAGATCCATAATAACACTTCCGTCAGTGGAATTCAGATCTCCCGTAGGTTCATCAGCCAAAACCAATAAAGGCTTAAACACTGAAGCTCTTGCAAGGGAAGTGGTTTGCTGCTCCAAACCGGTCAGCTGTTGAGGATAGTAATTGCGGATATGGCCAAGCTTGAACTGAAGCAAGGCCTCTTCGACCATTAATGATCTCTGTTTTCTGGACAGGTTGAGATATAGCAGTGGCAACTCAATATTCTCTCTGACTGTCATCTCATCGATAAGATTGAATTCCCTGAACACATAACCAATCTTTCCCCTTCTCAGATTCAGACGATCCTTTTCACTAAGCGAACCAAGTTCGATGTCATTAAAATACACCTCTCCTGAATCTGGTCGGTCCATCAATCCCATAATATTAAACAATGCAGATTTCCCACTGCCGGAGGGGCCTGCAATAGCAACAAATTCACCATCCCCTATATCAATGTTTACATTGATTAAGGCCGGGGTCTCTACCAACTTATTGCGGTAACTTTTAACTAAATTCCTTGTATGAATCATAATGCTAACAGTTCATAACCGTACACCATCCGTTCATTTTCGCACACCTACTGACCTTATTGTGTAACCCACATCAAAAATCTAAACCTTCACCAACACGGCCATCAGACACATATCCAACACCTTACACAATTAGCATCCACTTTCTTATTACGGAATAAAATAACGGTTCGATTTATGTGATAATCAAAGTCACAAACCATGCCATCAGGAAATTATAATGTACGAAACCGTACTATAAAAATGTAAACTTGCACATTTTTTAGTAGATTTGGAATCACTGTTGTCCGATAAAAACTTTTTAGAAAAAGTACGCGGGCAAATTTGAGTTTTGCCCGTCGTACTAATAATTGTAGCTTTGTATTCATCACAAAACAAGTCTACAATGAACAAAAGTACTTATTTTTTTGGACAATCGGTATTCGGACAGCTCATATCTATGGTAGATACAAGGATTATCGCCCGAAACAGCAAACGGTACAAGGCCGATCATTACGTGAAACGTTTCACGGCTAAGGATCACCTTATAAGCATGTTGTTTTGCGTCTTCGCCAAATGCTCCTCCCTGCGCGAGGTGGCGGGTGCAATGCTCGGTCTTTCAGGCAAGACCAGGCATTTCCAGCTCGGCCACATACCCTACCGGAGCACCTTGTCGGACGCCAACAAGCGCAGGAGCGTTGATTTCTTCTCGGGCGTGTACCACGACCTGCTTCGCGAGTACCAACACGTGATCTCGGACACCCGCTTTAAAGATGTGTTGAACAAGCAGGTCGAGATCTTCGACAGCACGGTTATCAGTTTGTTCCAGGACATCTTGAAGTGCGTCGGCAGAACACCCTCGAACGGTAAACGCAAAGGGGGGATCAAGGTGCACACCGTTATCAATGTCGACGAGCCCGTTCCCAAGATGATATGGTTCTCATCCGCTGCCACGAACGATCACCTGCTGTTGAGGAAACTGGAACCGGATGACAACACTATTTACGTCTTCGACAAGGGATACAACGATTATAAAGCCTTCAAGCTGTTTTGTGAAAAGGGAGCCGGATTCGTTACCCGCATCAAGGAGAACGCCGTTTACAAGGTGGAGCAAGAACTTTACATCGATGAATGCATCCACAGCGGCGTGCTGGAAGACACTATCATCGAGGTGACCGTGAAGGAAGATGATGGCGGGAGCAAGCTGAAGTTGCGCAAGGTGGTGTTCTACGACAGGGTGTTGAAAAGGAAGTTCGAGTTCCTCACCAACCTGTTCGAGATGCGGCCCGACATGATAGCGGCCTTGTATAAAACAAGATGGCAAATAGAGCTGTTATTCAAGCAGTTAAAATCAAACTTCCCCCTGAAGTACTTCCTCGGGGATAACGAGAACGCGATAAAAATACAGGTATATTGCGCTTTGATCGTGAACCTCTTGCTCACGGTTATACAGAAGCGGTTGAAACGGCCTTGGGCATTCTCCAACCTGGTGTCATTTTGCAGGATACACCTGTTTAATTACCTGCACTTGATAAAATTTTTAGAAAACCCGGAACGAGATTGGCAACGAGATGACCAGGATTTAGAGATGCTTACCCTTTTCAGGGGGGCTTACTTTTGAAAATAGAAAAATTATAAAAAGAAACGACTGATAATAAGCCGGTTAAAAGTAACGAAGAATCAAAATCGGTTTTTATCGGACGGCAATGATTTGGAATATATAAAAACAGGAGATAGCTATTATGGCGGAAAAAGTTGGAAAAATCCTGGCAGTCGATGATAATGCCGACATATTATTTGCTCTTAAGATGCTGCTGAAGCCTCACGTTGAGCTAATACAGACCGAGACAGATCCGGAGCGTATCCCACAGCACCTATCCGAAGAGGACTTTGATGTGATACTTCTTGATATGAACTTCAACAAGGATGCGATTAGCGGAAAGGAAGGATTTCACTGGCTGGAAAGAATACTCGAGATTGACCCGGGAGCAGTAGTGCTTTTCATCACTGCATATGGAGACGTTGAGAAATCCGTCAAAGCCATAAAAGCAGGTGCAACCGACTTCATTATAAAACCATGGCAGAATGAAAAGCTGCTTGCTACAATCTGGTCTGCCATGCGCCTTAAGCAGTCAAAAAAGGAACTGAGTCACCTTCGTGAGCGCCAGAAAGAAATAAATACAATAATGGATCAGCCTTTTGCTGACTTTATTGGAGTAAGCCCAGGCATGCAAAAGGTATTCAGGACCATCCAGAAAGTGGCCCCAACAGATGCAAATGTGCTGATTCTTGGGGAAAACGGCACCGGTAAGGAACTGGTTGCCCGTGCCCTTCACAGAGCATCCACAAGAAATGATGAGACCTTTATAAGTGTGGATTTGGGAGCAATTAGTGAAACTCTGTTTGAGAGTGAGCTATTCGGACATGTCAAAGGTGCCTTTACTGATGCAAAGGCTGACAGACCGGGACGCTTTGAACTTGCTTCAGGTGGTACTATTTTCCTCGATGAGATAGGTAACCTGTCTTTACCTCTACAGTCCAAACTACTTACTGTTCTTGAACGTCGTGAGGTAACACGCGTTGGTGCCAACAAACCAATTCCAATAAACATTCGCCTTATCAGTGCGACAAATATGGGAATCAAGCAAATGGCTGCAGAAGGAACCTTCCGTCAGGACTTACTGTACAGGATAAATACTGTGGAAATAGAACTGCCTGCACTGCGTGACCGCCCTGAGGATATCCCAGTCCTTGCTGAACATTTCATAAGAATCTATTCTAAAAAGTATAACCGCCAAATCAACAAACCCAGTCCTTCTGTTATACGCAAGCTTACCCAATATCCTTGGCCCGGTAATGTAAGGGAGTTCCAGCACGTAATTGAACGTACTATCATAATGAGCGAAGGACCAAGTCTATCAGAAGATGACTTCCACCTGAGCTCCCATGCTAAAGTGAGTGAAGGCTTGGAACTTGACACATACAATCTTGATGATGTTGAAAAGAAGGTGATAGAAAAAGTGCTGAAACAACACAAGGGTAACGTTTCCAAAGCAGCCTCAGAACTGGGGCTGACCAGAACCTCCCTTTACAGAAGACTTGAAAAGTATGGGCTTTAGTAGATTTAGAAGTGAACTTATAATCAGGATATTGCTCCTTACCGGAACTATATTCGTATTTGTTTATCTGGTCAATAAGACACAGCTGACTTTCACAACTATAGCAGTTTTACTTTTTGCAGTTGTTCAGATTATGCTGTTGATTAGACACGTTGACAAGACAAATCAGCTTCTCAACAGCTTCCTCCAATCTATCAGATATTCTGACTTCACACGTACTTTTCAGGTGGAAAGCACCGACTCTTCGCTCAACAAGCTTAAAACTACCCTCAATGAGGTGATTCGCGACTTTCAGTCAGTAAGGGCAGAAAAGGAGGAGAGTTATCATTACCTGCAAACCATTATCCAACACATCGGAATAGCTCTGATTGCTTACCAACGTGACGGATCTGTAGAGCTTATCAACAATGCCACAAAGAGGCTTTTTCAGGTAAGAAATCTTCCTAATATACAGGTATTAAGCAGCTATAGTCATGAACTGGTTCAAAAGCTTCTTACAATCAAGCATGGGGAAAATGCACTGGTAAAGGTCAGGGACAAAGATGACCTGCTGCAACTATCTATATACGGTACTGAATTTAAGATCCACAACCGCAACATAATGCTGGTGTCTATCAAGAACATCCAGCACGAGCTTGACGACAAGGAAATGGAGTCCTGGCAGAAACTTATCCGCGTTTTGACCCATGAGATTATGAACTCCATCACTCCTATCTCATCCCTTTCATCTACAGTCAATGGTCTGATCAACGACATTATTGAAAGGGCTGGAGCCAATGAACAAAACGTAGAAATAACTGAAGAGCTTCAGGAAATAAGTTCGGCTCTCAGTACTATCCAGAAACGCACTGAAGGTTTGATCCAGTTTGTAAACACTTACCGTAACCTGACCCGAATACCTACACCAAACTTCACAATATTCCAGGTTTCAAGGTTGCTTAACAACATATACGAACTACACCGGGCCGAACTTGAAGCTCTCAACATCGAATGCACTCTGATTGTCGAGCCTCCAACACTTGAATTATCGGCTGATGAAATGCTTATCGAACAGGTATTAATCAACCTTATTAAGAATTCAATGCACGCATTGGAGCATCGCACCAATGCACGTATTCAACTGCGCGCCTTCCTCAATAGAAGAGGGAAGATTACAATTCAGGTAGTAGATAACGGACCGGGAATTCTTCCTGAAGTTTTAGATAAAATATTTATCCCTTTCTTTTCTACAAAGCCTCTAGGCTCTGGCATCGGCCTTAGCCTCTCAAGACAAATAATGAGGCTTCACGGAGGAAGCCTCAATGCATTTTCGGAACCGGAGAAGGAAACAATTATTACTCTGACTTTTTAGAGTCCAGTCCAGCCTGTTCTGCAGCCTCAAGAGCGTATAACCGGTTGAACATCACTGCCAGGTGAGCATAGAGTGATGTGTTTTGCACAACAACATTCTCGGGTGCCGAAATACGAACCGGGGTAAAATTCCAAATTGCCTTGATTCCGTTAGATACCATCATATTGGCTACTTCCTGCGCACTTGCCGCAGGTGTAGTCAATATGCCAATCTTTATTCCATGATCTTTCTTCTTGAGAAACTCATCGATATGCTCGATTGAAACACCTCCAATAGAGTGTCCTATCACCAGGGGATTGACATCAAAGGCACCAACAATATCAAGTCCATACTGATCCAAACCATGGTCGTGCAAAAGTGCAGTACCTAAGCTTCCAGCACCAAATAAAAAAGCATGATCCATCTCCTTGAAGCCAAGGAAATCTTCCAAAGCCTCAATCAATGGTTCGACCTCATATCCTACCCTGGTCTTTCCGCTTATACCCGTATATGATAGATCCTTTGTGACCTGAGTCGGATCCACTCCGTTATCACGGGCTATCATGGTGGATGACACGTACTGATTGCCTTTGTTGCGCGCAAGCTTCAGATAAGCCAGGTAACAAGGCATACGTCTCAGTGCCGGCTCGGGTACCAAAGTACTCTTCTTCCTAATATTTCCTTCAGCCATATTGTGGTTGATTTAAAACGTCTTATACGCAAAAATAGAAAGATTTTTGATTAAAGAAACAATTCTCTAATAACTATTAAGGACAAAAAAAATAGACCGCTTATGGCAGTCTATTGAGGTGGGCGCTAACGGATTCGAACCGCTGACCCTCTGGGTGTAAACCAGATGCTCTGAACCAGCTGAGCTAAGCGCCCTAAATATTTCCTTAATCAAAAACCGGTGGGCGCTAACGGATTCGAACCGCTGACCCTCTGGGTGTAAACCAGATGCTCTGAACCAGCTGAGCTAAGCGCCCGGACTTCTTTTCTCAAAAAGCGATGCAAATATAGAAGAGATTTAAAAAACGACCAAATAATTCCGATACTTTAAACGACCTCTGCCACAACAAAAGTGCTTCCTCCTATGAAAATCAAATCATTATCCCCACACTTTATTTTTGCAGCTTCTACTGCACTTTTCACATCGGGATAGATATCCCCTTTCAAGCCATACTTACCTGCAATATCCCGCAACTCCACGGGATCAAGACTTCTGGGAATTGATGCCCTGGTGAAATAGTACACCCCATCCTTAGGTAGCAGCTGGAGCACCTTACTGACATCCTTGTCGCTAACCATGCCGATAACAAGGTGCTTCTTAACGGCAGGAATCTGTGCGAGCTGCTCAGCGACCTTCCTTATTCCATCTTCATTATGCCCAGTATCACAAATAATCAGTGGCTTTTCAGACAATACCTGCCAGCGACCGTGTAGTCCTGTATTTGTTATTACACGCTCAATACCCCTGCACAAAGCTTCAGCACTAATTCCGGAACCTGTCTTTCTCAGGCTTTCTATTGCAGCTACAACAGTTGCAATATTCTCCAGCTGATATATTCCTGGTAAGGGAACTCTCAGGTCTTTGTATGTCAATTTGTCTTCCACATATATATCGACTGTCTGAAATGCATGGCTGTATGCAGTTCTTTCAACTTTTACACAATCAACTGCCCAGCAAATGGGTGAACCATTCTGCCCGGCCTTTGTCAAGAAAACCTCATCATACTCCTCATGCCTTCTCCCAATTACGGCAGGTACTCCGGGCTTAATAATACCGGCTTTCTCTGATGCTATCTTAGCCAAGGTGTCTCCCAGAATAGCGACATGATCCAACCCGATATTGGTTATTACACTCAGTTCGGGTGTAATAATATTTGTTGAATCCAGTCTGCCGCCAAGCCCAACTTCCACAACAGCAAAATCAATGTTCTGCACCGCAAAATAATTAAAGGCCATGGCAACCGTCATCTCAAAAAATGAGGGTTGGACTGTTTCAATTATATCCCTGCTCTTTTCAACAAAGTCTACAACATCCTCCTCCCTTATCATCTCTCCGTTGACCTTTATCCGCTCTCTGAAATCAATCAGGTGTGGCGATGTATACAGGCCTGTGCGATAACCTGCCTCCTGGAGAATGGAGGCAAGCATATGAGATACGGATCCTTTGCCATTGGTCCCTGCAATATGGATGCTACGAAACTTTCGATGTGGATGACCGAAATACTCATCCATACGAAGTGTATTGTCAAGGTTGTCCTTATATGCCGATGCCCCGCTACGCTGGTACATCGGAAGTTGTGAAAACAAATAGTCGATTGCTTCCTGATAATTCATGGAATCACCAAAATAGAATAAATTAAGATGGCAAAAGTGAGAATTTTGACTGATTATTGAATAACTTTAATGGAAAATAAATCTTACTCTATGACTGCCAAAAAGAAAGGTGTCGCCAAGATTTTTGTTCTCGACACAAATGTACTGCTTCACGACCACAACTGTCTCTACAATTTTCAGGACAATGATGTCATTATCCCCATCGTGGTTCTCGAAGAACTGGATAAATTCAAAAAGGGAAGTGACCAGATAAACTACCAGGCCCGGGAATTTGTCCGCATAATGGACAAGCTGGCAGGGGAGAAACTCTTTACAGATGGAGTCCCCCTTGGTCCGGACAAGGGCCGGCTTTTCATAGCAACCGGAAAACCTTATCCCAAGGTAATGGAAGAATCATTCGCAGAAGACACCCCCGATCACAGGATACTTGCTATTACTATCCACGTTACAGAAATATTCAAAGACCGTACTGTAGTTCTAATCTCCAAGGACATCAACCTCAGAATGAAGGCCAAGTCACTCGGCCTCAAGGCCGAGGACTATGAAACCGACAAGGTCAAAGATATTGAAGTCCTGCACAAGGGGGTTGAGAATGTCGAGAACTTTGATCCTGCGATTATCAAAAGGATTTATGACCATGGAAGCATCCCCAGGAACGATTTTCCAATGGATAAGAAACAATGCCCTTCCAACCAGTATTTTGTACTCAAGAACGGAGCAACAAGCGTACTTGTCTGGAGCGATCCTTTCAACAATGTGATACGGCGCATTGAGAAGGAAAATGCCTTTGGCATCGAACCGCGCAATGCCGAGCAGACATTCTCTCTGCATGCTCTTTTGAATCCGGATATCAAACTGGTTTCCCTTTCAGGAAAGGCCGGTACGGGTAAGACCCTCCTTGCACTGGCAGCAGCTCTTAAGCAGCACAATATGTACAAGCAAATACTGCTTGCAAGACCTATTGTTCCCTTGTCAAACCGTGATCTTGGCTTCTTGCCTGGCGATGTTAAAGAAAAGGTAGGGCCCTATATGCTGCCCCTTTTTGATAACCTTGCGGTTATCAAAAACAAGTTCAACCAGCAAAGTAAGGAATACCAACTTATAGAGGATAAACTTAAACGAGAGGAACTTATCATTACTCCTTTGGCATTTATCCGCGGTCGAAGTCTTTCAGATGTGTATTTTATTGTTGACGAAGCACAGAACCTCACCCCGCACGAGGTCAAGACCATCATCACCCGTGCAGGTGAGAACACCAAGATAGTGTTTACCGGCGATATTCATCAGATTGACACTCCATATCTGGATATGCAATCCAACGGTCTGGCATACCTGACTGATAAGATGAATGGACAGGATGTATTTGCCCACGTCAACCTGGTAAAGGGAGAAAGAAGCTACCTGGCAGAACTGGCTTCCAACCTGCTGTAGGGTAACAGGCACCTGGAAAACGGATATCTTCACGCTCCAGGTCAGACCTTGCAAAGGCAATTCTTAGGTGCGTGCCGTAAAAATTCTAAACCGGACACATAAAATAAGGAAGTACCGGGGTGCCCTTCTAAACGGGTACCCCTCTTTTTATTATCTTTGTGTTTTAAACCACACATAGAGATGGAGATAGACTACAAAGATATTTGCCTTAAGGTTACCGGACTAGCTCAGAATGCCGGCAGGGCACTGAAGACCGCCCGTGCCAAAGAGGCCCCTCAGAAAGAATCCAAAGGCAGGAATGACTTCGTTACCAGGTTTGATAAACAGACTGAAGAAAGACTGATCAGGGAACTTTCGGAGCTACTCCCCCAATCAGGTTTTGTGGCTGAGGAAAACAGTTCGGATAAAAGGGGAGTTACCTACAACTGGATCATCGACCCTATAGACGGAACGACAAACTTTATCCACGGACTATTCCCATATGCCATAAGTATTGCATTGCAGGAAAATGATGAGATTGTTGTCGGAGTGGTTTATGAAGCCGGACTTGACGAGTGTTTTTATGCATGGAAAGATGGTGGAGCCTACCTAAACGGACAAAGGATTAGGGTATCAGAAGCTGCAACTGTGGCCGACAGTCTGATTGCAACCGGTTTCCCCTATACCAACTTCTCACAGATGAATGAGTTTATCGAATCGCTCAACTACTTTATGAAAAACAGTCACGGCATGAGGCGCCTGGGTTCAGCAGCTGCAGACCTTGTGTATGTAGCCTGCGGTAGGGTGGATGCCTTCTACGAATATGACCTCAAACCCTGGGATGTAGCAGCAGGTGCATTTATAGTACAGGAAGCCGGTGGCAGGGTTTCCGATTTTGCTGGAGGAAACAATTACCTTTATGGAAGGCAGATCATAGCCACCAACGCTCTGGTTTATGATGAAATGTATTCAGTTGTTAGCAGCTTCCTTAAATGACAGATAAGAAAGAAAAGAAATCAATAGGCTTTCAGATTGGCTACCCCTTACTATGGCTGGCCGGGCACCTGCCTCTGTGGGTACTATATCGCTTGTCAGACTTTCTGTTTGTGATAATGCTTATTGTCGGTTACAGGCGAAAGGTCGTAACCCGCAATCTGCGTAACTCCTTCCCCGATAAGACCTCTGCACAGATACGCAGGATCAGGATACGCTTTTACCGCCATTTCTGCGACCTTCTGGTGGAAACTATCTCCCTGATTGGAATTGATATCAGACAGATTCAAAACAGAGTGAAAGTGGTCAATCCTGAACTTATGGAAGAACTGCTTAATGAGGGCAACAACGTAATTGCAGTTCTCGGCCACTATTGCAACTGGGAATGGACACCTGTAGTCAGCATGGATTACAAGAATACAGTCTCAATGTCGGTATACCGCCCACTTAAAAACAAGGAGTTTGACAAACTGATGCTCAATATGCGCAGCCGGTTTGGCTCTATCAACCTGCCCCTGAATTCGGTAAGTCGTGAGATAGTAAAACTGAGGCAACAGAGCCGCCAGTTTGTTATTGGACTAATATCCGACCAGAGTCCGTCAAAGTTCGAGCTAAACTACTGGACGACTTTCCTTAATCAGAATACTGCAATAATACTTGGTCCTGAAAAAATGGCCAGGCTAAGCAAATCAAAGGTTGTATACTGGCACATTGTCAAGACAGGCCGGGGCAGGTATCAGATGACCTACATCCCCTACCCTGGTGATGTAGCAACTTCAACTGAGTATGAAATAACCGAATGGCATGTAAGGTTGCTGGAAGGGCAGATAATGGACGCACCGGAATTCTGGCTATGGTCACACAAGAGGTGGAAATACTCTCACCTATACAAACCTTCTGGCTTATGACTCTGGATGTGGTGATACTCAACTGGAATGGCAGGAAACTGCTTGAAATACTGCTACCCAGGGTCGCGGAACGCTCAGCTGTTAAGGGCGTTACCCTTGTCCTGGCAGATAATGGTTCTGATGATGATTCAGTGGAATGGGTTAAAACCAATATGCCAGATGTCAAGATTATCGAATTAGGGCAAAACTATGGTTTTGCCGACGGTTACAACAGGGCTCTGGCCCTATTGGAAAGCGACTATTGTTTGCTACTTAATTCTGATGTGGAGCCTGCAGAAAACTGGCTACCACCACTTATCCGGGTTATGGATGAGAATTCTGAAGTAGCAGCGGTTACACCCAAAATAAAGGATTACAATAACAAACAGTATTTTGAATATGCAGGTGCTGCCGGTGGATATATAGACAAACTGGGCTATACATTTTGCAGGGGCAGAATCTTTGACAATGTAGAGGAAGACAGAGGGCAGTACGATACTCCCAGCAAGGTATTCTGGGGTAGTGGTGCAGCTCTCCTGGTACGTCGTAAATTATTCCTTGACAGTGGCGGATTTGACAGCCATTTCATTGCTCATATGGAAGAGGTTGACTGGTGTTGGAGAATTAAAAACAGAGGCTATGAAATCCTTTATGAACCATCCTCAGAGGTATATCATATGGGAGGAGGCAGCCTTAACTATGGGAATCCCAGGAAAACATACCTGAATTTCCGTAATAACCTGTTTCTTATACTCAAAAATCAATATGGGACCAAAGCATGGTTGATTATCGCTGCCCGCTTTGTACTTGATTTTGTAGCATTGCTCAACTTCTTCTTTAAAGGTGAAGGGCTACATGCAGCAGCAATATCCAAAGCTCATAGAAATTTCCTAAAAGATGCCGGCAGATATAAAGCCATCCGCAAACAGCTGATGAGATCTGTGAAAGCCAGGCAACATCCGGAACAATACAGGGGATCTGTTGTACTTGACTACTTTCTGAAAGGTAAAAAGGAATTCAAAATGCTAAGGTTTAAGCCTGATCCAAAGTAACGAATCCAATTGCATGGTTTACCAAAGCCCAAATACAAGACTAAAACACCCCAGGAAGGCGGGTAAATTATTGCTCTATAAAGGACCTATTACTTGTAGAATAATTCAACTATAGGTACTGCATTGCCAGTTCCAGACAATTGGATCTGCTTCCCTTCAGTAAAATAAGCTTGTTTTCTGGTGCGTTTTTCTTAAGATGCCCGAGTAGGGACTCGGTTGAACTAAAATGAATCCACTGGTGTGGGATGGGCCCCAAGGCCTCAAACTCTGAACCAACAAGGTAGCATTCACCACTAAATTCATTCCGCAGTCTGTCAACAAGGACCTGATGTTCGCTTCTACTCTCAGCTCCAAGTTCCTTCATACCGCCAAGAATAATCAGCTTTCCTTCACCCTTCATTGCAAGAAAATTATCAAGGGCTACCTTCATACTTGAAGGATTGGCGTTATAGGCATCAAGGACGACCCTGTTGCGATTGGTCTCAACCATCTGAGAGCGATGATTGGCAGGCATATATGCTTCCAGTGCCCTATTGATATTTTCAGGACTGATACCAAAAAACAGTCCTATAGTAATAGCAGCCAAAGCATTCTCAAGATTATAGATACCGGTCAGTTTGGTTCTAACCTTGTAACTTACCTCATCTCTCTGCCATGTAAAACTCAGAAAAGGATCAGCCACTGCATCTGCGGCAATAACATCAGCATCCTTACCATAGCCAAGAGCCACAGGGCAGGAACCTATAACCGAGCCCAGAACCTTATTATCCCTGTTAAGAAAGGCCTTACCTCCATTGGCTGCCAGGAAATCATAAAGCTCAGCCTTTGCTTTCTTAACACCCTCAAAAGACCCAAAACCTTCAAGGTGAGCCTTCCCGATATTGGTAATCAATCCATAATCGGGTCTTGCCAGTTCACTCAGAAACTTAATCTCACCAGGGTGATTGGCTCCCATCTCAAGAACCAGCAAGTCTGTATCCTCCGGCATTGCCAGGATGGTTAACGGTACACCAATATGATTATTCAGATTTCCCTGAGTATACCACACCTTCATACCTGTGCTCAGAACCGCAGCAATCAGTTCCTTTGTTGTAGTCTTACCATTACTACCGGTAATTGCAACTATCTTTATCCCGGTCCTCTCCCTATGCATTGAAGCCAGTTTCTGCAAAGCTTCAAGTACATCCGGCACAAAATAAGTTCCATCAGTACCATTAAGCTCAGGTCGGTCTGTTACCGCCAAGGAACAACCTGCAGTCAGAGCTGCTGAGACAAAATCATTACCGTCAAAATTTGCTCCTTTCAGAGCAAAATATATAGCACCGGGTTCAACCTTGCGACTGTCTGTAATAACCCTTCTGTATCTCAGGTAGTATTGATAAAGCTGGTCCATCTAGCTGGTATTATGGTACTGGCAAAAATGCAAAAAAGCCGGCTAAAACCGGCTTTTTTTGCTTTATGTTTTATAAGTGCTATTTCTTCTTTGAAGACATTGGGCTACCCACACGTGTCATAGCACAGCGGAATCCAAGGTCATCGCGAGATTCACGTTCGTCAAGGTAACGGCGTGTACCTGGGCTTAACCAGTAAGCTCTGTCTCTCCAACCACCACCTTTGTACACACGTGCACGATCAGAAATCATGCTACCAAGGTTTCCTCCACTATCGTACATTGTAGTAGTATTTGATTCAGTACTGCTTGTCCAGTCACCACCAATTGCAATGTTGGATATTGGGTCACCATCTTTGTAGTTGCGGTTGTCGCCTGCACGATAATTCTTCCTGTCAAGGATATCCTCTGCAGTCTCTTCACGGTAGCGGATACGTCCGTATTCATCCTTTTCAACAACCATACCTTCGCTGTCAAGTACCTTTTGTTGGAATACATTGCCTCTGTATGGGCTGAATTCTTCAACATCTGCAAATGACAATGGACGATATACATCAGCTACCCATTCGTTAACATTTCCTGCCATACAATAGAGACCATAGTCATTTGGCCAGTATGATTTAACAGGAACTGTAATATCACCACCATCATTCAGCGAACCGGCCATACCCATGTAGTCACCTGCTCCACGAATAAAGTTGGCCATCATCTCACCACGATATTTCTTGCTTGGATTGCGAACAATGTGACCATCCCATGGATAAATCCTGCGATTGGTAAGTCTTTCCTCATATGAATTACCTATCAGACCCATTGCAGCATATTCCCATTCTGCTTCGGTTGGGAGGCGATAACGGGGAAGAAGAATACCGTCATCAGGTCTAACCCTGCGATTATCTCCTGTAAACAGATCCTTTTGCGGTCTGCGGCCATCAGTAGTTTCATATTGTCCAAGCAGGTATGCCTCAGTATTGAAGTTGTTTTCGTCCTGCTGACCTTCAAGGTTTAGTTCAATAATTCCTTCCCTAACAAGAATAAGCTCGTTAACACGATCGGTACGCCATGCGCAATAGTTATTAGCCTGAATCCAGTTTACACCTACGACAGGATAGTCACTAAATGCAGGGTGACGCAAGTAGTTTTCTACATATGGCTCATTGTAAGCCATAGGACGACGCCATACCAAAGTATCTGGAAGAGCGTTGCGGTATACTTCAGGGTAACTAACAAACACCCTGTTTATCCAGTGCAGATACTCACGGTAGTGTGCATTGGATACCTCTGTTTCATCCATATAAAACGAAGGTACTGTGACTCGACGTGGAATGTTATTCCATTCCTTCATTACATCTTCGTCAACCTGTCCCATGATAAAGGTACCACCTTCAATGAAGACCAGACCTGGGCCGGTTTCCTGCTCGTGCTCTGCCTGGTACTCAAAACCACCAAACTTTGCATCATTATACTTCCATCCGGTGGTCGAAGAAACGTTGGTCTTTTTACCACCACCGCATGATCCCAGCATCAAAGCGGTTGCTAAACTTACAAATAATAAACTGGATCTGAATCTCATAGCTTATTTGTTGAATTCTTATTTTTCTGTTACAACCCTGTAAAGATAACCAATAATTAGGCGGACTAACAAATGTCAATCTCTGATTTATACACAAAAATTCAAAAAAGGTTATACCTGCCTGCCTGAAAATTTCAAAAAAAATGCAGACCCCTCTTTCCTGCTCTGTGACCTTCTTGCAACTTTAACGCAGGACTTAGTATTTTGGTACATAAAACACTCACTTTTTTTTGCTTTTGTGTGTTAACCTATTGGTAACCCATAGGAGGTTAACATTTTGATGACATAAAGCGTATATTTATGGGCTGATAAAACACACCTGATGAAGAATTTTTTTGTTGCAACACTTATATATTTAATATCACTGATATTTTTCATTGCCGTAATTCCGCTCAGTGCACAGAATTATTCCGGATACAGCGACAATTCGGTACTGGCAAGCGGTCTATGGACAAAGGTTTCTGTGAATAAGAGCGGGATACACCGTATCCCGTACACAACCTTGCGGTCGTGGGGGTATGCGGATCCAACCAGAGTGGCCGTCTTTGGCCAGGGCGGGAAGATGCTTCCACGTATTAACAGTGAGTCCCGTATAGATGACCTACCTGAACTTGCCGTGTGGCACTATAATGATGCTATTTATTTCTATGCCCATGGACCGGCAACCTGGCAATGGGATTCTGAAAAGGGAATCTTTATTCATAAGTTGCACAACTGGGAAAGTGTCGCATATTATTTTATAAGCGACATAAAAACCACTCCAAGGTCAGTAACAACAACCCCAGCACAAAACCTGCAGCCTGACAGAGTGATTGAGACCTACACTTACAGGGATTTTCACGAAAGTGATAATATAAGTCTGATTAAATCAGGTAGTAAACTCTATGGTGAGAATTTCAGCGTATCAGGCACACTAGAAAGGTCATTTAGTTTTCAGATACCCAACAGAGACGAATCAGAGGATGCCTTTTTATATGCATCAGTAGTTTCACGATCCCAATCCCTTAACAGCTTTTATCTCACTGTTAATGATGCAGCCTCTCCTACCCTTACTATTACATTAGCGGCAACTGATTTATCACGTTACGACAGCTATTATGCAAGGGAAGGAGAAGGAATTGCGAGCTTTAACAATGGAGGAAGTAATCTTACTATAAAAGTCAGATTCAGTGATGAAGCCCGTAACGCATACGGATGGCTTGATTTTATCTCCATTAATGCAACTGCCAGATTGCAAATGAATGGTGACGAACTACAGTTTAGAAATCCCATGCCGGATGTACTTAATGAAGTTGCCGAATATAGAATATCAGGAACCAACTCCTCGACAGTTGTGTGGGACGTTAGTGATATAGTCTCACCTGTTCATATACCCCTTAGTCACAGCCAGGAATATTCTTCTTTCATTGCAATAGCAGATACCTTGAGGGAATATGTTGCATTCAGACCTGGAGCATCGTTGCCAGTACCAAACTTTGTAAGTACTGTAAAGAATCAAAATCTCCATGCTATACGACAAGCTCATTATGTTATAGTAGCTCCAGAGAACTTCAGATCATATGCAGAAGAACTGGCAGATATCCACAGGACTCTTGATAATCTCACTGTGGAAGTTATAAGCCCCGAACAACTGTATAATGAATTCTCATGGGGACATACAGACCCAACAGCCATTCGCTCCTTTATGAGAATGCTCTATGAAAGATCAGGAAAGGGAAATGAAAACGCGCCCCGCTACCTTCTTCTCTTTGGACAAGGTACATACAATCCGCGAAGTTCAGAAGGATCATCCAGATCACTTGTAGTAACCTATCAGTCGGAAAATTCAATTCACTATACCGAAAGCTATGTTACAGATGACTACTTTGGTTTTCTTGATGAAAATGAAGGAGCAGATGACAGGTACGACAGACTGGATATTGGTATAGGACGGATTCCTGCAGAAAACAGAGCGGAGGCTGAAATTGCTCTTAATAAAATCAAGAAGTATATATTCGAGCAGGACCCGGGAACATGGAAAAAGCTTGTGACCTTTTTGGCTGATGATGGAGACTACAATGTACATATGAGGGATGCCGACCTTCTGGCTCAAAAGATCGAAGCCAATAATCCGGAGTTTGACATACGCAAAATCTATCTCGATAATTACAGAAAGACTAGTACTACTACAGGTGAACGCTCACCTGAGGTTCATGACCTGGCTGGACGTACTGTTGCAGATGGAACTCTCCTGTTCAACTTCGTGGGACACGGAAGTGTCAACGGACTGGCTCACGAACAGGTAATCACAAAGGCAGATATTGAGAACTGGTCAAACATAAAAAGACTTGCCCTCTTTGTTACTGCAACCTGTGAGTTCAGCCGCTTTGACGACCCATCAGGAAAATCTGGAGGAGAACTACTACTGCTAAATCCCAATGGCGGTGCCATAGCCCTGCTTTCGACAACCCGACTGGTTTATTCAGGCCTAAACTTCCAGGTCAACAACTCTTTCTTCAACCATGTATTTGAAAGAGATGAAGATGGGAGCTCCCCTACCCTGGGATCAATAATCAAGAATACTAAGAACAACGCGGGCAACAGTGTTAACAAGCTCAATTTCATGCTGCTTGGAGATCCTGCTCTCAGACTAATCTATCCGCAAAATCAGGTTAAGACAGTGGCCATCAACAATAAGGCTGTAACAGAGGATCCTGACACCTTGAGAGCTTTGACACTGACACACATTAAAGGTGAGATTACAGACCTAAGAGGGGAAAAAATTGATTCATACAATGGTCATATGGACGTAGTTGTCTATGATAAGCAAAGGGAGATAACCACTCTTGGCAATGGAGGAGCAACACCATTCCGTTACAAGAACTATTCTAACGTACTTTTCAAAGGCAAAGCCACGGTAGTAAACGGGGAATTTGAGCTCAGCTTTATGGTTCCCTATGACATACGGTATAACTACGCCCCCGGGAAAATTAGTTATTATGCTTACTCCGAAGATCATGGAGAAGCTTTCGGTGCATTCAAAAACGTGATAATCGGAGGCTTTAACGAAAATGCATCCATCGATACCAAGGGTCCTGAAATAGATCTCTACCTCAACCACCCCGGCTTCAAAGCCGGGGATATGACCGGCAGCGCCCCAATCATATATGCAAGCATATTCGATGAATCAGGCATCAATACTTCGGCTAGTGGAATAGGTCACGACATTACCATTCTTCTCAACGGAGATTCATATAATCCAATTATACTCAATGAGTATTTTGTAGCGAGCCCGAACGATTTCAGATCTGGCTCAATAACCTATCAGCTTCCCAGACTTGAACCCGGCAGATACACTCTTAGTCTTAAAGCCTGGGACAACTACAATAACTCATCAATGGTTGAGACTGAGTTTGTTGTTGGCAGTGGTAACGAACTTACACTAAGGGATTTTACAATGTACCCCAATCCGGTTACTACCGGATCAACAGTAAACATCAGATTTAATACTGATGAAGCCAATGCAGCGCTTACTATACTATGTGAGGCAATCAGTTTCAATGGCAGGGTGACTGGAAGTACAAAGGTTCAAGGTCTTGTAAATGGCAACACACTAGGTCCTGTATCGATAGATCCTTATCAACTGGGAATAAGGGCTCCCGGCCTCTATCTGCTCCGCTTCAGTATTAAATCCGGTAATGGTAAGGAGACTCAGAGAATTGAAAAACTATTAATTAAATAGTAATACCTAATTACTTATATTTGCAGGCACTTTCACGGAAATCAAATTTAAGAAGGCAGGCAACAATAAAACAGGATTTTATCTGTTTTTAGAAAATACAAAATCACCTTGTTCGCATTAGTTATCCGTCATAAATTGAGCAGGAACAAGGTTAACAACAACTACTTATTATGAACTGGTTTTTAAGGGATATTACGATTGGAGCTGCGCTGATGATAACTGGTATTTCAGCCATAAACGCGCAGGATGGAAACGATTATGGAGACCTGAGCGGACAAACCAACATTATCAATACAGCCGTTCCGTTTATTGGCATAGTACCC
Source organism: Xiashengella succiniciproducens (assembly GCF_023674465.1). GTDB lineage: Bacteria > Bacteroidota > Bacteroidia > Bacteroidales > Marinilabiliaceae > Geofilum > Geofilum succiniciproducens. The sequence continues at coordinate 2,747,673 of NZ_CP098400.1, forward strand.
GACTCAAGAGGCGGAGCTATGGGTAATACTGGTGTAGCCTCGTCTCCTGATGTCAACTCCCTGTACTGGAACCCGGCGAAATTCTCCTTTATTACCAGTGATTCTGAGGTTGCAATTTCATATACCCCCTGGCTTCGTAAACTAGTCAATGATATCAACCTGTATTACATTACAGGCTATAAGAGAATTGATGACCTGCAGGTAGTTGCTGCCTCCATCAGGTACTTTACTCTTGGGGAAATTACTTATAACACAGGATACGACCAGAACGGTTTTACTGTTAAGCCCAATGAATTTGCCATAGACCTTGCCTATAGCCGTCTGCTGACAGAAAAGTTATCAGGTTCTGTAGCCTTCAGGTATATCCGTTCGGATCTCAATGCAATGCAGGAGGATATGGAACCGGGCAACTCTTTTGCAGCCGATATCGCCTTCTATTATCGAGGTGAAACTGAATTGTTGGGTACTCCATCTCAAATATCAGCCGGTATTAATGTCTCGAATATAGGTAGCAAGATATCTTATGATAAGGTAAACAAGCAATATATCCCAACCAACCTAGGACTAGGGTTTTCGTTGGATACCGAACTGGATTCTTACAACAAGTTGAATGTGAATCTGGACTTTAACAAACTTCTTGTTCCGACGCCATTGGTGTCGGCAAAGACCGATTCACCAGATGATTATCAGAGCAAATACAGCAATATGTCAGTACCCAAGGCTATGTTCAAATCCTTTTCGGATGCTCCCGGTGGAATGGAGGAGGAACTTCAGGAAATCAATATTGCACTTGGTCTTGAATACTGGTATGTGGATCAATTTGCAGTCAGGGCTGGTTACTTCCACGAACACGAAAGGAAGGGTAACCGTAAGCTCTTTACTGCCGGAGTAGGACTAAAATTCAACATGATGACCCTGGATGCATCGTATATCATCCCGGTGGTTCAAAACAACCCACTGGCTAATACAGTACGTTTTACACTTGGCTTTGATCTTAGCCAACTTAGCAAGAAATAGAAGAAAATGAGCACTTGTAACTGGAGAACTGGTTTCGGCTATGACGTACACCGCCTGGCCGAAGGCTACAAACTGTGTATAGGCGGTATTGAAGTGCCCTTCGATAAAGGGTCGGTAGGACATTCAGATGGAGACGTCCTGATCCATGCAATATGCGATGCCCTCTTTGGAGCTGCCAATATGCGTGATATCGGTTTTCACTTTCCCGACAATGACCCAGCTCTCAAAGGTATAGATAGTAAGATTCTGCTTAAAAAATGTACACAGCTGATCAGGGAAGCAGGATATGAAATAGGCAATATTGATTCAACTGTTGCTCTGGAGAGACCTAAGCTTAACCCACTTATTCCTCAAATGCAGGAAGTTTTAAGCGCAGTGATGAACATCGAAGTTTCTCAGCTCTCAATAAAAGCTACTACTACCGAAAAAATGGGCTTTGTTGGTACCGGGGAAGGAATTGCGGCCTACGTAAGCGTACTTATCTACAAAAAATAGAAAAAAGGCTGTCCTATTGGACAGCCTTAGCACTTTAATGTTCTCAGAAGTTATATGGTAATATAACTAAGCCAATTTAACATTAACGGCGTTCAGACCCTTACGACCTTCTTGAAGATCGAAAGTTACCTCATCGTTTTCTCTGATTTTGTCAACCAGACCAGTTACGTGAACGAAGTATTCTTCGCCAGTTTCTTCATCCCTAATGAAACCGAAACCTTTGGTGTCATTAAAGAATTTTACAATTCCTTTGTTCATAATGTGATAATAATAATAAAATGTTGATGGGTCAAAGGTAGAGTATTTTTTAAAATATCAAGTAAAAATACAGAAAAATCAGATAAATAAATATTTATATCCAATTCATAGGCTTTGGGATAGTTATTGCATTTCTTAGCTTTGTAGAATTGAAAACCAGGTAACATGAGGAAATTTTGCACAACACTTCTGCTGGCCATTGTAATGCAGAATCTGGTAGCACAACAAGCAACATTGCTATTTTTTGGCGATATTATGGGACATAGCGGACAGATTAACAGCGCCCAACAGGCTGACGGGAGCTATGATTACGAACCGACTTTGACCTATATTGAGCGATTTATACAAAAAAAAATAAAAGATAGCTTGCTTATAACCTTGATAATGTGTATTTTAGAGGTATTAAAATAAAAAAACAACACTTCACCATTTAGGTGCACAAGACTATCTTTTATGAGTACGAAGATAACAAAAATCGGCATTACAACCAATAAAATTTCTGGTCGTGGAGGGCTCCCTTTATTTCTTCGCTACACTGAGCAAATTGGCTTATATGGGCTAATATCGCGTAATGTTTCTTCTCTGCTTACTGGAAACAGCAAAGGCTTGCAGCTTCAACAGTTTGTAAAACAGATTGTTGCATTTTTTATAGATGGCACAAATATGGCCATAAGCAGTTTTGATCAAAGTAAAAAGGATGAAGGATATGCATGTTTGCTTGAATGCAAGACCGACCAATTGGCCTCTTCTCACCAGGTCAAACGTTTTTTTGGGAAGCTGTCCGTTATTTCAAACTCGGTATTCAATAAGATACTTAATGAACTGTTTATCTGGAGGCTTCACATATCCAAACCCAAAGTTATAGAACTGGGCATTGACACCATGGTTTTGGATAATGACGATGCTGCGAAACGCGAAGGTTGCGAGGTCACTTACAAGCGTAAGAAAGGGTTTCAGCCACTTCATATATGCTGGGGCTCGTTTCTGATAGACGTGACCTTTAGAAAAGGAAGTGCTCATTCCAATCATGGATCAGATTACACCGACAGGGTACGCTCTATAGTA